>JAKADA010000016.1 GCA_021820975.1 Bacillota bacterium | reverse complement strand
CGCCGCCAGCGTTCGTCCTGAGCCAGGATCAAACTCTCAAGCATTGTACTTCGTCTTACACGTTGTCCTTCTCTATACGATGTTTAGTTTTCAAGGATCCACCGGGCTTTCTTGCTCGCCCGTGTCGCCCGTCTCTCGCGGCGACAGGTATCAATATACCACCTCTTACTACCCAAAGTCAACCCAAAATACGCTAGGAAGTTTATACCAATTATTATTGGCGGTTTATGCCCTATTCCACGCTTTAGCGTAGCGCAAATCCAGTTGCGGTAGAACGGGTGGCGCCTTGGAATTTGACACTCCGCTTTTCCTTAGCCACACATAGGCCCAATATATTTTGGTAGATGGCGCCTCATAGTACCTACCAAAAAGCAATAAAAAAGCAGCCACACGCACCACCATGCGCACGACCGCCGATGCTGTCACCCAGACTGCATCTCTGCTCTTGCCACCAGTATTCCTAAACGCCAACCGGCTTTTGTCCTAAAGCAATAACCTGACCGCTTGAGGTAAACTCCCACGATCCATCGCTTTGCGAAAACTGCCGCAAGGCCTCATCGTATTGCTCTTCCGACATAATCCCCTGTTCGATTACCGTTTGGCGCGTATTCACAAAGCGGCGCACAACAAACTGATGTGCAAAGTCATCTTTGCGTTGCAGTGAATGCTGGGATTGCATATAGACATGCGCTTGAACGTGAGTAAAGCCACCATGTTGCAGATAGACGGACAGTTTCCTGCCCATCTCACGATCCCCTCCGTAGGATTGTTGCAATTTCGAAAACGCCTCATGCAACGTCGAAAATCCCGGAGTCGGCGGATAAATGATCGCGAGATTATCATCAATATCGATCAAGCATGCCACACCGCCCGGTTTCACCACACGATAGATTTCCGCAACCGCTGCTGCCGGATCAGCCAAATGTTGAAACAAAAACCGCCCTGTCACATAGTCAAAGTAGCCATCATCATAAGGGAGCGCATAGATATCTGCCATTTGAAAATAAAGTTCCCCAAGCATCGTATCCGAACCCATACATCCAACTTGATCGGCGACCGTACGCGCAACAGCGAGCTTATCAGGGTCTGCGTCGACAGCATAGATTTCGAGTGGTTGCGTTGTTGCAAGATCAAGCGCAAGCGCTCCAAATCCTGTACCCAAATCAAGTACGCGAGCCCCTTGTGGAATTTGCAGATAGGGATAGCACGCACGTCGACTGACTCCCGTATACAGCGTCTGCTCAAGCAACCAGCGATCATTCACATCCTGATGCGTATTCAAATACGCTTGATACATTTGATCAACACGATCAAACCGCAATAGCTGTTCCTCTTCGATCGTTGAACCCTCCCTAAAAAACTCTATTTACTCACAGACTTATTGATCATCATCCATCAATTTCGTCTTTTTACCGAGTTGCCATCGTAAGTAAGCATCGACAAACCCATCAAGGTCACCATCTGTCACCGCTTGCACATTGCCAGATTCATAGCCCGTACGATGATCCTTCACCATGCTATACGGATGAAATACATACGAACGAATCTGGCTACCCCATCCGATATCCTTTTGCTCACCACGAAGTTCCGCAAGATGTGCCTCTTGCTCTTCTCGCTTTTTTTCATAAAGTCGTGCGGCTAGGATCTTCATCGCAACCGCTCGGTTTTGGATTTGCGAACGCTCGCTTTGACATGTCACAACGATACCCGTAGGTAGGTGCGTGATGCGAACAGCCGAATCGGTTGTATTAATGTGCTGCCCACCAGCTCCTGTTGACCGATAAGTATCCACTTTAAGATCTTCTGTGCGAATATCCACTTCAATATCTTCATCAATCTCTGGAACAACATCAACCGACGCAAAGGATGTGTGCCTCCGACCCGAACTGTCAAAAGGTGAAATACGAACGAGGCGATGCACGCCTTTTTCCGCTTTCATATAGCCATACGCATTGTATCCTTTGACCATCATCGTCACACTTTTGATGCCAGCTTCATCACCCGCTTGATAATCGAGTGTCTCCACTTTGAACCCGCGCCGCTCAGCCCAGCGCATATACATCCGGTGCAAGATCATCGTCCAATCCTGCGATTCAGTACCGCCTGCGCCAGGATGTAGTTCCACGATCGCATTATTTTTGTCATAAGGACTATTAAGCAAAAGTTCTAATTCGAAATTTTCGATCTCCTGCAAAAGGCCATCAGCTGCGTTATTCGCTTCCGCGAATAAATCATCATCGCCCTCTTCTTGCGCCAAGGTTAACGCGACACTCGCATCATCAAGGCGCATCGAAAGTGATGAATAACGCTCAGCAAGCCCTTTTAGCCCATTAACCTCAGCCATCACTTTAGCAGCTAGGTCAGGCACATCCCAAAACGTCGGCATCGCCATTTGGCCTTCTAATTCAGCAATGCGTGCACTTTTCGCCGCAATGTCAAAGAGACCTCCCGATATCCGCCAAACGCTGGTCCATACTTTGCAATACCTGTCTCAATTCGCCGTACGTCTCTGCCACTTTCTATTTCCTCCTTTATATATCACCAAAAAACCGGGGCGGCACACAGCCGACCCGGCTTCTATCTCTATCGCGTCAATCTCAACTCGACGTGAATAACGGAAGCGGTGTCTCGGGCGGTTGTTCTTGCATACTCACCTGGGACTTAAAGATGTAGGTCGCCACTTCCTCTTGAATATTATGAATCATTTCTTCAAACATTTGGAATCCCTCTTGCTGATACGCTGTTAAGGGATCAATCTGTCCATAAGCACGTAAATGAATTCCTTGACGAAGCATCTCCATCGCATCGATATGATCCATCCACTTACCGTCAACGGTACGCAATAAAACGATGCGCTCTAACTCACGTAAAAATTCGCCAATCTCCTGTTCGCGATTGTCGTACTCTACGGTGACTTGATCATAGAGAAATTGCTGCAATTCTTCTCGTTCAAAGCGGAGTAATTCATCGATCATCAAACGCCCTGGTGTTAAAAATACATTTTCGCCATACGTCAAAAGTCCTGGTAGATCCCAATCTTCTGGAATCTGATCCGAAGGGCAATACGTATGCAGCATGAAGTCGACAAGATCGTGTGCCATACCTGCCACAACGTCACGCAAATGATCTTGCTGTAAAATTTGCAAACGTTGCTTATAAATCACTTCACGTTGCTTATTCATCACATCATCGTACTTCAACACATGTTTACGGATATCGTAATTACTCGCTTCCACTTTACTTTGCGCCCGTTCAATCGCTTTTGTGACCATTTTATTTTCGATCGGTTGATCCTCTTCGATACCTAGCTTATCCATCAGCCCCATGATATTTTCTGAGCCAAACAACCGCATAAGATCATCTTGCAACGAAAGATAAAATTGCGATGAGCCTGGATCCCCTTGCCGTCCTGCACGGCCACGAAGCTGGTTATCGATACGGCGGCTTTCATGACGCTCCGTACCAATGATATGCAGACCACCGAGGTTGGATACCGATTCACTAAGAATAATGTCTGTACCACGGCCGGCCATGTTCGTTGCAATGGTCACTTGGTTTAATTCACCCGCATGACTGACAATTTCCGCCTCGCGTTCATGATGTTTGGCATTTAACACTTGGTGTTTGATGCCTTTACGCTTTAGCATGTCAGAAATCAATTCCGACTTTTCAATCGAAGTCGTACCCACAAGAACAGGCTGACCTTTTTTATGCCGCTCTTCAATTTCACGCACCGCTGCTTCAAACTTGCCCTTGGTCGTCTTGTAGACAACATCTGAAAAGTCATGGCGCTGATTTGGTTTGTTCGATGGGATCGTCACGACATCCATACCATAAATCTCAACTAGCTCTTGTTGCTCCGTTTTTGCCGTACCCGTCATACCGGACAGCTTTTTGTACATACGAAAATAATTTTGCAAAGTGATCGTCGCCAGCGTCTTGGATTCATTTTGCACCTTGACGCCCTCTTTAGCTTCGATGGCCTGGTGCAATCCATCGCTATACCGTCGACCTTGCATCATGCGTCCTGTGAATTCGTCGACAATCACGACTTCCTCACCCATGATCACATAATCTTTGTCACGATGCATCAAAGCATGCGCTTTTAACGCTTGGGTAATGTGATGATTAATCGTAATGTGACTAGGATCAAATAAGTTCTCTACACGAAAATACCGTTCGGCTTTATGTGCGCCTGAATCTGTGAGGTTTGCGCTGCGCGCTTTTTCATCAAACTTATAATCTTCTTCTGTCAGCGAGCGAACAAAAAGGTCGGCCATAAAGTACATGTCCGTCGATTTCTCAGCAGGCCCTGAAATAATGAGTGGCGTACGCGCTTCATCGATCAAGATACTGTCCACTTCGTCAACGATCGAGTAATTTAATGGACGCTGTACCATCTCTTGTACAGACATAACCATGTTGTCACGCAGATAATCAAAACCGAATTCATTGTTCGTACCGTACGTCACATCAGCACGATAGGCTTCCTGCTTTTGTTCATGCGTCATGTCGTGAACATTTAGGCCGACGGTCAGCCCTAAAAAGCGATGAACTTGTCCCATCCATTCCGCATCACGGCGCGCCAAATAGTCATTGACCGTAATGACATGAACACCTTTTCCCGAAATGGCGTTCAAGTACGCTGGAAGTGTTGCGACTAGCGTCTTACCTTCACCAGTCTTCATTTCAGCGACACGGCCTTGGTGAAGCACCATACCGCCTAACATTTGCACATCAAAATGGCGCATACCCAACACGCGTTTAGCTGCTTCGCGAACGACCGCAAAAGCTTCAGGCAAGATCGCATCAAGTGACTCGCCTTTTTCATGGCGTTCTTTGAATAGCCCCGTTTGACCACGTAATTCCTCGTCAGATAAGCCTTCATAACGGGATTCCAATAATCGGATTTTATCGACAACTTTTAGTAAACGCTTGATTTCACGCTCGTTTCCGACCGCGACAACCTTTTTAACAAGCCCTAACAAGGGCGTCACTCCTCTCGATTCAACGCCGAGAACGCACATCCTAAGATGCTATTTTACCTCTTTTTCGGTACAGAAACAATAAAGAGGCGAACATTGTCCGCCTCAAGGTACAAAGCAATATCTGTTCTTGTTACCAAGACTAATTGGAGAGATTGCGATTATACTCATATTCGCCATTCGCAAGTCCCAACATCACACCAAAAGCGATCGTAAGCCACCAATCCCCATGCACGGAATGTGCGAGAACCACCCCTAAAATCGCAATAACAGCGGTCACAAACATTGTTAAAAGCAACGAAGCACTTGCCAACATCTTACGCAAATTCCAAAAAAACAAATGAACAACTTTCCATACCACAAGTAACAAAACGATCTGCAGTATCCACCATACGACTGTCATTTGCATCCCCCCAGACTCACAGCGAGAGCCTATGTTATAAGCCTATTCTCGCCGCTCGTCCGGGTTGCCTAACTTTACAAAGCATTACCGTGATTGAATCAAGCCGTACTGACCATCTCGCCTTTTATAGATTACATTGACCTGTTCAGATTCTGCATTGGAAAAGACAAAGAAGTCGTGTCCAAGTAAATTCATTTGCAAAATCGCTTCATCTAAAACCATCGGTTTCATCTCAAATTCCTTAACGCGTACCACTTGCTGAAGATCTTCCTCATCTAAATGTGTCTTGCTATCCCTAATTTTGCTTGCATCATCTTTGGCTCGATGCGGCGCTCTTTGATCAATCTTATGCTTAAACTTATCCAATCGTTTTTCTAATTTATCCATGACCAAATCGATCGATGCATACATATCATTCGATCGCTCCTCCGCACGAAGCATCACCGACGAAAGAGGGATCATCACTTCAATTGTATGAAGATCTTTGACGACAGACATGGTCACCACCACATCCGTGCCAGCAGGATTGTCCAGATAGCGTTCGATGCGACCTAACTTCTTTTCCACGTACTGCTTTAAGGCAGGGGTTACATCTAGGTGATTTTCTCCACGAACATGAATGTTCATCGTAGAACTCCTCCCTTCACTGTGGACAAATTATACCACAGTTTTATAACAACGGTGTTAGCTAAAATATGCTATGGTTACAGTAGTAAAAGATACCTATCAATACATACAGAGCACGTTTGCCAAGGAGAGAATTTCCCTTGTTCGATAATCACGTCGTCACGGATGAGCAGCATCGCTACATACAAAAATTGGCGTATCGTCTGATACGTTTTCGCAAAAGCGCCAGTATCGACAGCGATGATTTAGTGTCTGCCGCCGAGATGCGTTGGTGGCAATATTGTGTGCGCACGCCTGAACTAACCGATACATCTGCGATTGATACTTTATTTCGCCAACATATTAAATTCGCTATGCGCGATCTTCTTCGTGACTCCTCGCCAGTTAAGGTTACACGTACCTATAAGGCACAATTGCAAGCTTACGACCAACCTTATACCGTGGAACTTGATCACGCCTTTGACATCACTGCCGGCGAAGAACATGTCGACACCGAACTTTGGATGGATGTCACTACCCTCATTACAAAACTCCCTGAAAAAGAACAAATCGTCCTAGCGCTTTATCACACAGAGGGTTACAGCTTTACCGAAATCGCCTATGCGCTCGATGTGTCGGTGTCGACGGTCACCCGCATGTATAAGCGGTCGATTGATTCCTTGAAAATAAATCTTGCACAAACGACAAATGCACGCAAAAAATGACGAAAGATGTCCGTAGTTGTATGTAAGGGGGTAAGGACGATGCAGCCATCATCCATAGATCCGCTTAAGAGCATGTCTCCAATCGCACCGATCGGAGGCAGCCGGGAATCTAGCAACGAGACAAACACCGAACGTGTATCGAGTAAACCAAATGCTACGACTCGCACACAACAATTAGAGAAGATCCGGCAGCAAATCGCTAGCGGAAGTTACACAGTTGACGCAGGCACACTAGCGCAGAGAATTCTCGGCGCTCATATTCTCAAGTAAGCACAGGTGATTGATATGAGTGAAGCGGACAACATAGTTCGAAATCCAGATCCTGAGCTGATTTTATCCGAACTTGAGCAAATCACAGAGACCGTCACTCAAGCTTTAGTAGACCATGACACAAAGGCAATAGAAAACTTAGTAATTCAGCAGATTCAGTGCGCTAAACGGCTTTCTTTATGTATGAAAGAACAGATCGATAAAAACCGTGTCTTAGCTCTTATCTCACGCGTAGATGCACAACAGCAATTGGCTTCGCAGGCGCTTGCGGTAACGAATGTGTTTTTAGAAGGTTTGAACGCCACACGCGCTTTTAATCGCTTGGGATGATTTTTTTGGGAGGTTTTCTTCATGAACATTTCTACGTTTTTTGGGCTTAACGTGGGAATGAGTGCGCTTGACACGATGCAACAGGCTGAGGACGTTGTTTCAAACAACATCGCAAATGCTAACACGACCGGTTATGTACGAGAGACAGCGTCCATAAGCGAACAGGCACCTTTTCCAAGCGTTCCTGCTAACGACTCGCCATTACTTAACGGGCAACTGGGTCAAGGTTCTGAAGTGGCATCGGTTGCTCGCCAGACGAACGCTTTTATCAATGAACAGGATCGAGCAAACCAAGGCACTTTGCAGATGTTTCAGACGCACAGTCAAAACCTCACCCAGATCGAATCGATACTCAACGAACCAAGCTCCATGAGTATGCAAAATGCTGTGGATCAGTTCTTTGCATCATGGCAAACGTTAAGTACCGATCCATCGAACACTGCGGCAAGACAAGCTGTCATATCGCAGGCGCAAACTGTTGGCCAAACGTTTCAGACGATTACAACGCAGTTGGAACAAATGCAAAGCAATACATCCAACACCATCATTGGACAAGTCAATCAACTTAATCAATATGCAAGTCAAGTCGCTAAATTAAATGGCCAGATAACTACCATTGAAAAAAATGGTCAAAGCCCAAACCAGCTATTAGATCAACGTGGCAACATTATTAATGAAATGGCGAAGTTGGCTAATATTACGTATACAAATAATTCATCCAATCCTTCGCAAGTGGATATTTCAATCGTTGGGACATCCGCTACGGCACAACTTGTTTCAGGAACAACAGCTTCAACGCTTCAGCCACCAGGCGTAACGCTTGCCAATGGATCGCCTCTTTCTGACGTTGGATCTGCATTAGCCTATATCACTTCAGGCACTATTGCTGGAAACTTACAAACCATGGATGATACGTCGAAAATACTTGCCAATAATGACGCCTTTTTAAGTACGCTTGCTCAGCAAGTCAATAATCAACAAAGCCATGGAGTTACCTTGTCCGGAGTCGTTGGACCTGCATTGTTTCAGACTTCGTCAGATTCCATGGGGCATACGCAACTGTCCATTACGACGAATTTCTCACCTAGTGATATCGCAGCAGGAACGACATCAGCTTCGGGTGATAATACGAATGCATTAGCCATGGTGAGCCTTCAAAATAGTCCTGAAACTTTTACATATTCCTACAACAGTTTAGTTAAAGGCACTACAGTGTCAAATACATATTCGGGCACATTTGATCAATCATTGGCTCAAACAGTATCTAGCCTTGGCATTGAGACATCACAAATCAATTCCCAACTGCAAACCGCCAACTCACTTGCTTCACAATCATCCAATCTTCGTCAGTCAATCTCAGGCGTTGATATCAATGGAGAAGCGGCCAAAATGGTTGAATATCAAAATGTCTATAATGCCGCTGCGAAATTTATCACAGTCTATAATTCGATGCTACAAACTCTGATTGGAATTATTCCATAAAAGGAGGTTCCCTAAGTGCGAATCACACAAAATATGTTAACCCAACAATTTTTGTATAATATCACGCAAAATAATAACCAAATGCAACAATTGCAGGAACAGTTATCGACGGGCAAAACGCTTAATCAAGCATCGGACAATCCTTTAGCCGTTTCTCAAGATATGTCATTAAAAGATGCTATCAGTCAAAATACATCCTTTCAAAGTACCGTCTCTTCTGGACTCACTTGGATGCAAAATACGAGCAGTGTCCTATCGCAGATATCAAGTGCACTTCAAAATGTGCAACAAAATGTAACGGAAGCTCTTAATTCAACCAATCAATCATCATCAGCTATGAAGGCTCTTTATAATACAACGCAGCAATACGTGCAAGGTATTGAACAACTTGTTAATAGTCAGCAAGGAGATCGCTATTTGCTAAACGGCACCAACACTAACCAAGCACCTGCATCAGCCTTTACGCAAGCAGACGGTAGCACTGGGATCTCCATTCAAAACGGTACGGCTTCAGCTGCGGTCATTTCCTACGCTATCGCTTCCGGCATCACGATCAGTACCAACGTTACTGCAACAAGTCTATTGCTGACGAATCCAACTACTTTAAATGTGTCGTCGACAGATCCTACGAACTTGCAAAATAATCTCAACAGTATCTTGTCTGACCTTAAGCAAGGTAATGTGACTGATCTAAGTACACAATTAAAAAACCTCACCAATAACATGCAAAATGTTACCAACGTTAATGGTGAATTGGGTTCTCGAGAGCAACGATTAACCGCATTACAAAACCAATTAAATCAATTTTCAACAAACCTGACGAACCAGAAGGGGGTGATCGAAGACGCGAACATGGCTCAAGTGATCACCAAATTCAGCACAGATCAAACGGTATACCAAGCCGCTCTGAAAATGGGTTCCGAGATTCTTCTGCCATCTCTCGTCAGTTTCTTACCAAACGGCTGATCACTCTAATCAGCGTTCAAATTATTTCTTGTATTCACTATGTATTTTATATTGAAAGGATGTGCCTATTATGGCAATCAACTTTAGCGTAAATAACAACTCGGCAGCGTCCGATATTTTATCGAACTTGAACTACGTTCAAAACCAAATCAACACCTCATACCAACAATTGTCTTCTGGCAACCGTATCAACAGTGCAGCTAATGATCCGGCGGGTTATGCCATCTCGCAACAAATGCAATCGCAAGTGAACGGCTTAAATCAAGCTACACAAAATGCCCAAAATGGAATTAGTCTCATTCAAACAGCAACAGGTGCCATGGGTCAAGTTGAGGGTATCCTGCAAACCATGAATACATTGGCTGTAGAAGCTTCCAATGGTACGCAAAACACAACTGATCTTGCGAACCTGAACCAAGAATGGACAGCTTTAACGAATCAGATCAACAATATCAACGATCAAACTCAGTACAACACCATGTCTCTATTTGGTACAGGTGCATCAAGCGTAACGGCTATGACACTGCAAGTTGGAGCTCAAAACGGTCAAATTTTAGCATTTACAATTGCTGCTATTAACACAGACGCTCTTGGAATCAGCACAGCGTCAGTAAGTATTAGCAGTATGGCTGCCGCATCCGCTGCCATAAGCGCAGTAGCAGCGGCTATCACGAGTTTATCTGGATACCAAGCCAACCTCGGTGCTGTTCAAAACCAATTGAACTATACCGTATCCAACCTCGAAAACACAGCTATGAACTTGCAAAACGCTGAAGCTACTATTACGAATACTAATATGGCTTCCGCATACACGACATTCTCACAAAATCAAGTCTTAAATCAAGTCGGCGACGCCATGCTGAGCCAAGCACAGCAACAACCTGCTGCAATTTTAAAACTCCTACAGTAATCTCTATTTATCACGCGTGGTATATACTCCCCACGCGTGATATCCTTTTTCATCTAATCTGACAAGTGGTGGTGAACGTCATGTCTGTTAACCTTATGCAGCAACTTAATACCATCTCCAACCCTGGTGGAATTGGAATCCCTGTCACCACCTACACCTCAGAAATGCAAAAGGCATTGCAATTGCAATTAACCACCGTACCGAATAACGAATTAACCGCATTATCATCACAGCAGTCCGCCTTACAAGCTCTTCAGACAGCTTTGCAATCCTTTCAGTCTGCCACAAACACTTTAGCAAGCTCGCAAAATTGGAATACTGTAACTGCTACATCCAGTGATCCAACTAACTTCACGGTCACTGCATCCCCTGGAGCACAAGCATCGAATTATAATGTTACCGTCGCTGCCTTATCAACGTACGATACTTGGATGGCTGGAACATCGACAAGTTGGCAAACCACAGACTCCGGATCATCAACTTTAGCTGCAGGGACTTTGACAATTACGCCGACTACACTGAATTCTGGCAAGCCAGTTAATATATCGATCACAGCAGGGGAATCCTTAAATTCGATCGTGTCAGATGTCAATAATCAAACGACAACTACAGGTGTGCAGGCACAGCTTATCTATAATGGATCTACCTATCAATTATCTTTATCAGCAGCACAATCAGGATCTAACTATAATTTTAGTGCAACAGATACTTCTTCATCGGGTAGCCAATTCGGCTTTTCTGAATCACAAAAGGGGCAAAATGCATCCTTAACGATCGACGGAGTCAGTGTGTCATCTGCAACAAACACGTTCACAAACGCCATCCCCAATGTAACAATTAACGCATTACAAACGACCGCAACAGGTGTCACTAATACAATCAATATATCTCCAGATGCCAGTAGCACCACAAAAGCTGTGCAAACATGGATGTCAGCATATAATTCCGTCATTGACATCCTAAAAAAGGATACAGCATATACACCAGCTTCTAGTGCTAATAATACACCTGGAACATCAGGCCCGCTTTTTAGCGATTCAAACGCCAACAGTCTACTTTCTTCACTACCTATGACAGCTATGCAAAGTGTTTCAAATACTGTTCAATCAAGCATGTCATCCTTAGCGACTATCGGTATAGTAGAAGATCCGTCCACAGGACATCTTGAATTTCAACCTTCGGGTGGATTTACCTCCACGGGATCCAGTATTTCCCTGCCTGATGGACAAACTACCTTTCAAAATGCCGTTACGAATAGCGTGTCAGCTGTTCAGGCTTTGTTTGGCGTCGTATCGAACAATTCAGCATCCAGTGCTATCGCCACAAAAGGCGTGCTCGGAAACTTAACAAATCAACTGAATACTTATCTAACCGGATCTGGGGGACAGTCAGGACTGATCCAAACTGACCTTACATCTATTTCTAATCAGCAGGCCAACATTCAATCATCATTGACACAAATTAACCAGCAAATCACTGATCAAGTTAATAACTTCACACAGCAACTAAACAACTTAAATGCGGCCATGCAAAAAGCCCAATTTCAAATGCAACAAATGAGTGCTTTACTTGGCAGTTCTTCGAGCAGCACTTCGTCATCTAGTAGTTCAACTAGCACTTCCACGGGTGGTTAAGTCAAATGTGTAACGTAGAAACCCAAGAAACACTTATCTCAAAGTTACATGAACTATACAGTAAAACACTAATTGCATTGCAAGAGAAACGGACCTATGATATATACGTCCTAATGTCTGAACGATCCCGTTATGTACTTAAATGGGTTGAACTCAATCAAGATGTAGATTCGAACTTTACTCATGATATATATCAAGAAACAGAGGAATTACAAGGACTAATTAGCGTAGCTATAGAATCGTTAACCCAAACAATTACTAATATCATGCAAACTACCCTTGCACGCAAAGCCTATGCATCGTCCTTTGCTATTGGAGAAGTCGCCAATCACTTGTTACGACATCGAGAGGATTAACAGCATGCTATTATCTGCTTGTCTTATTGTAAAAAATGAAGAATTCACTATAAAACGTTGCCTTGATTCTATTCAAGATATTGCTGATGAGATTATCCTTGTTGATACCGGATCATCAGATCAAACGATATCAATCGCACAAACCTACAATGTTAAAGTATATACTTATACATGGGATGGGGACTTCTCCCATGCAAGAAACGAGTCCTTACGACATGCAAAAGGCGACTTTGTTCTTGTCATTGATGCTGATGAATACCTTGATGTTGCCAGTAGATTACAGATTCGGGATCTACTCAGCACGTCCCAAGATGAAGCGTATTATGTTAGTATCAAGAATTATGTTGGCTCCATACGTAATTTTAAAGAAGTTCGACCAGCATCTATTGTTAGAATATTTCGAAACAGACACCGTTATGAAGGAAAAGTCCATGAACAAGTCATACCTTCTATTTTATCTTCTGGAAGCCCTATTTCAGCCTCAAACATAATAGTGCATCACCTTGGTTACTTGGATGAAATTGTAGCCTTACACAATAAGATCGAAAGAAATACTGTACTTATTGAGCAAGAGTTACGTGATAACCCAAACAGCCTATTTCATCGATCAAACATGATGGTTGAACTGATACGCCAAGGCCGCTATAAAGAAGCTCTAACTCTATCTGAAGAAACGATTAACTTGATTGAAAAGAATCCACAGGATCGTATCGATCACATCCTTTTGCGTGTACTTATCCTACACGCTACATGTTTGTGGGAGACTGGCCAACATGCCGACGCTGTTCAGTCCCTAAAGGAAACTGGAATTCGGGCACCTGGTTTAGCCGATATTTGGTTTCGTATGGCACACATGCTCATTCTTGATGGCTCATATTTTGAGGCACTTGAACCTTTGCAAAAATGTATCCTTTTAGGTGAGCCTAGAGATGTACTGATCGACACCATTGAAGGTAGTGGATCATTTCTCGCTTTTATGGAGTTGTCCCAAGTATGGTCTCATCTAGGAGATGATCAAAAGGCACAAGAGTTTTTGATACAAGCCTTTTTTCCAAAACCAAACATCACGATGCTGTCTTTTGATCTTATTTATTATTTGAGAAATGAACCGACTGCTCTCTCCTTATTCGCTGAGGAACGCATTCGTATTTATCCAGAAGAGTACTGCAATTACGCTGAGCAATATGCTAATTGGGGACTTCCAAATGCTAGGCAGTTAGTTGATCGCGTAAAACAAACTGTCCCCACATCCTTAGCTCTGCATCGTGCAGAGATGACTTTACTTCGGGCATCTGATTCGGATATTGAATTCTATGTAGAGTCCAATCCCTGCGAAGAAGTTTATCTTCTTTGGGCAATCTACTTAATGGAGAATAAGGAATGGTCAAGAGCGCACGAAGCCTTGATCCATGCCGGTACACGTGGAGAATATCTTTCTAAGCTTATGGATATTTCGGCGACAGAAATGGAATGGGTTTGGGAATCCACACTATTTTTACGTGATTTTGTTGCTATAGGTGCCAAAGAATTACTGCGAACATGGTTGCCTCATGCAAAAGATAAAACTACTTCGATAGAATTTCTGCGCCACTCTCCCTTGCAGGACATTCTCTATAACATTGAGTGGCCTGGAGATAACGAACTTGAGTGTGAGTTTAACGCTATTCGGTACTTTCGAGCACAAGACCTAAATCTATCCGCCCATTGGCTTGAAAAAGGACTAGCTTTTCAACCTACGGTAACAAAAATTCTTGTTGAGTGTGACCTTGCCCTGGCTCATGGAAGCCCTGATTATGCTAAAAAAGTTTTACATTTTGGAAGAACTCTTTTTACAGACTCTAAACTTTTGCAACAAGTAGAATCGCAACTTGGCGTCTATCAACCCACCGTAAAACGATTGGAGGAATTGTTGATGAATCCCGCAGATATCTATCGCACGCGATCCGTACAAACTATGCCGCTAAATATCCAACTCGCACAGTTGCATAATCGAGGCGCTTTACTGACCAAACAAGTCCGTGAAGACGTTCATGCAGGTCGCCTCGCGGAAGCTAGAAATAACATCGAAGAATTGCAAAACATTATTACGTTTCTACGTTCTTCACTGAATCCACAACTTGAAGTATCAGCAGTAACCGATCAGACTTACGCTTTTTACTACAAAATCACCGTTCGTTGGTTCATTCAGCCAAACAGTGTGGATGATGAATTCGACGCGATGCTTACTTTTTGGGAAAGTTGGTCAGAAACATGGCTAAAGGTTCGCACAACAACTCCATGATTGATGCCTACTCTTTAAGTGCATGCTTAATCGTTCGAAATGAAGAAAAATTTTTACCAACCGCGTTGTCCTCTATTCACGAAATAGCAAGTGAGATTATCATCGTGGATACAGGATCTACAGATCGATCTATAGAAATTGGTCGAAATTACGGTGCTAAGGTATTTTCCCAACCATGGGAAAACGACTTTAGTAAAGCTCGTAATCAGGCTATAAAACGAGCGAATGGTACTCATATCCTTATGTTAGATGCCGACGAACAATTAGAACCTGGATCTGCTAAATTGCTTTTGGATTTTATTAAAAACCATCCACTAGCACTTGGACAAGTGCATATCCGAAGTCACTATGCATCTACGAATGGACAAGTTTTTAACGTAATAACGCATGTTACGAGAGTTATTCCTCGTCATCCGTCGATAACCTACAAAGGCAAGATTCATGAGCAGATCGTTTTCCGTGCTCATGAATTTCCTCACATACTCACGGATGTTTACTTATCTCACAGAGGCTATGCCCTATCGCCTGAGATGATGCTTCATAAAACCATGAGAAATATCAATATCTTACAAGATGTACTTATGGAAAATACCAATAATCCGTATCTTCAGTTTCAGCTTGGAAAAAGCCTTGCTGCTATTCAAAAAGATCAAGAGGCATGGTTTCATTATGAAATAAGCCTACATCAAAGCAAGCCCACTGATGGATATTTTCCTGACCTGCTTTTGGCCGCACTCCATCTTGCAAAGAAAATGCGCATGGAAAATCAGCTATGGCAACTCGTTCGATTAGGTATAACCGTATATCCTGATTATCCTGACCTATACTTTTTTATTGGTAAAGCTCTCATGGAACTTGGTGTACCCAACTTATCATTTATCCAACAATGCTTTGAAATCTGTCTAAAATTAGGTGACAGGTCACAGCAATACCCTGGCGTTGAAGGTACTGGAACTTATTTGGCTCACTTTAATCTAGGGGCCTTTTTTGAAAGTCAACAGTTATTCGATCAAGCTATTTATCACTATGAGTTGGCATCTCAGATGGGATATATGGCTGCAAACACTGCTTTACAACGTATTGGCATAATTTCATCAGCCTCGACGAACCTAGGTAAGTACTAGCTGTCTACTTACTTTCCCTTACCGCGTAACGTAGGATTTTGCGAGTAGTACCCTGACGTGTCTTTACTTTGCATTTGTTGCTTTAACGCCTTGGCAACTCCTGCTATGTCTGACCCCAGCGTCTGCTGGCAGATACTACAAAACCGTCCCGTACGTATCGGCGTGCCGCAAGATTCGCACGCGTACGTAAGCGTACCACTTAACTCCAAACGTCCCTCTCGCAGATAATGCAAGACACGTTCTTCGGATATCTGCGTCGCCTCGGCCACCTCACTGATCGTGGCAGAATCGTGCGAACGAATATATTCTTTGATTTCATCGAATGCTTCTTCTTCCTCTTTGATACAGTTCGGGCAGATACTTCTCGTCACACGATTGAACAACTGCCCGCAACGTTCACAATTGGCCAAGGCCATAAACTTTCCATCCCCTTCTCACCTAGCTACTGTTAAAACTTCCACCGAGGCTGCCGATGCTTTAAACAAAAGCGAAGCACAAGCATCTGCCGTTGCGCCTGTCGTCAATACATCATCGATCAATACAACATACTTGCCTGCGATAGCCTTTGCCCCCTTTTGATCAAGCACATAGGTACCACGCATTGATGCGATCCGTTGCAGTCTTGTATGAGTCGTCTGACTTTCACGATCTTCTGTGCGCAACAACGCATCTGTGATGACTGACACACGCAAGCGATGGCCGAGATACAAGGCCAATTCCTCTGCTTGATTGAATCCGCGACGTTTTACTTTTTCTGGATGCATAGGAACAGGAACCAGAGTCACATGGCGATCCGATCCATAATGCCATCCATACGCTTGTACCAAAAAACCACCTAAGATAGACAACAGCCGCCGATCACCTTGGTATTTAAGCGCTTTAATCGCCGCAACAATGGTTGCATCATAGCGGGCAAATGCACGAGCTCGAAAAAAAACATGTGGATGATCCCTGCATTCAGCGCAAAGGGGGCCCTCATGTAGGCGCCCACAAACAGCACACATAGGCTCGTTGCAACGCGTAATCTTATGTAGGCAAAGGGTGCACAGACCTGGCTTCGTTAGCCCACGTGCTGAACCGCGCACAGGCATTTTACATAAGAGACACTTGTCCCTTTCCGGAAACACGAGACCAAGGCAAGCATCCGCCCACCCCTGCACCGATGTAAGATTCATCGCACCTGACCACCTCCACGCAGTGCTCTCGTCACTCCGCGTAATACACGAGACCCACACCGCCTGCGCCCACATGGACACCTACGACAGGTCCGATCATCGTCACCTGTATATCAGCACTAGGCGCAACCGCTCGCATACGCGAAAGCACACTATCGATCTCGGCTCCCGCTGTATAGATGAGTCCAGCCTGAACCTTAGCTTTGCCCTGCGTCTGTTCCTCAAAGTGGACAAGTAGTGAATCCACCGCACGCTTATACGTGCGCACCCTAGAAAACACATCCACAAGGCCATCGACCAGATAAATCACAGGCTTGATCTGCAATAAAGAGCCAACAAGTTTCGCAGCTCCACCGATGCGTCCGCCACGATAGACATTATCGAGCGTATCAAGCACGATATACGCTTTCGTGCCTTCACGCATCGACTCGATGCGAGCCGTGATCTCCTTCATCGATGCACCTGACTGCGCCATCTTTGCGGCTTCGAGCACTTGAAAACCAAGAGCTGCCGTAGTCGTCTTTGAATCTAGCACCGTCACTTGACCGTCCACCATCGATGCTGCTGTTTGTGCGCCTTGAAGCGTCCCTGACAATTTACCGCTCAAGAATATCCCAAGAATAGCATCGTACCGTTTCAAATAATCCTCATAGCAAAGGACAAAACGACCTGTCGGCGGTTGCGATGTCTTAGGCAACTGTGCATGAGATGCCATCTTCTCATAAAAAGCAGATGCCGTCAGATCCACGCCATCCTGATACGTCTCATCACCAAAAATCACATCAAGTGGCACAATCCCGATATCATATCTCTCGACATCTTGCGGATGCAAATCAGCCGTACTATCCGTGACAATCGCTATTTTCATCGTGACTTCATCCTCGTCTTTTCATCGCCATCGTACCATAGACCTACGGCAATCGAACATCACCTTTTGCGAAAAAACTGATACGATCCAATAACTCAATTATACAGTTGCAACTCATCCACACTGACAACTCACGCTTTACACTTGCAGCTCCTTTTCGTCACCATCGGTGACCATCGGCAGATCAAAGAAAAACCGACTGCCAATCCCAACTTCCGAGTGTACCCCCACATGACCACCGTGTGCCTCCACTAGATGCTTGACGATCGCAAGACCAAGCCCTGTGCCCCCTGATTTTCTTGTACGCATCTTATCCACTCGATAGAACCGTTCAAACACGCGATTGATATCCGTCGAAGGAATCCCGACGCCCGTATCAATCACCGACAACACCGCTCGGTCGCCCTCGACTTCTGCCAAAAGCGTAATCGATCCACCCGATGGTGTAAATTGCAACGCATTGCTAACGAGATTAATCAAAATTTGTACAAGTCGATCATAATCAGCCATCACATCAAGCGTCTCATCAAGCGTTTTGATCTCCACGAGCAGTTGCACACCAGCCGTATTTGCCTGCGTATGAAACGTATCCACGACTTTTTGCAATACAGCCGGCACCGAGACACAAGCTAACGAAAGTGGTGCATGCTTCGCTTCAATTCTTGACAGATCGAGCAGATCCTCAACGAGACGCCCTAGTCGATCGGCTTCCTCCTTAATGATCTGCACAAATTGCCGCGCGATCTGCTGATTGTCAAGCGCACCATCAAGTAACGTCTCTGCAAACCCTTTCAGTGCCGTAATCGGTGTGCGCAGTTCATGCGACACATTGGCCACAAAGTCACTGCGCATCCGCTCAACACGACGCCACTCACTGACATCGTGCAGCAAGACGACAGCGCCTGCTGTGCCACCACTTGTCTGACGAATCGGCGTGATATGTGCTTCTAGCGTCAACTCCACAGGTTTATGAATCTGCACCTCACGTTTTTGTACCACACCAAACGTAATCGCCTCATCAATCAGACTCGAGAGGCCATAGTGGTGTCCTGCCTCCCAATGCCAGCGTCCAATCAGATCCGTATCCGTTAAACCGAGTAAGCGTTCTGCCGCTGAATTGATCAACAGCACACGACCTGCTGGATCAATCACGATAACACCACTTAAAATGTGCCCCATGACACTATCAATTTTGTTTTGTTCCTGGCTCGTCAACTCACGCTGATCATGCAGTGCCCCAACCATCGCATAGACACGCGTCGCCATCCGTTCAAGACTTCCCGCTTGCGATACATTTTGCGTATTGGCCGCCCTCGCCCCATCTAGCGTCAAATCCATCACTTCAGACAAGTCATCATAAACTTGACGCATGTGTTCCCCATGCAGCACTAAGGCCACGATCATCGCAATCGCAATGACGAGCAAAACGATCAGCGTAACGATGAGTACATGCGAAGACATACGCTATTCTCCCTGCACAAATTTATACCCGACACCACGTACCGTCTTAATCCATTTCGGGCTTTTCGGATCCACTTCAATCTTATCGCGCAAATGGCTAATATGCACATCAACAAGACGCGTATCACCTGCATACTCATAACCCCACACACGATCGAGCAACTGATCACGACTGACAACACGATTCAGATTTTTAAGCAAATAATGGAGCAAATCAAACTCTCGCGGCGTCAAATCTATCAGTTCGCCGCGCACGGTAACTTCATAACGCTCAGCGTCTAAACGCAAATCACCCACGACAAACATCGCTTCAGACACAACAGGTTCACTGACGACTTTTTCTTCTGTCTTACGTCGCAACACTGCCCGCACACGAGCCACAAGCTCACGCGGACTAAACGGCTTGGTCACATAATCATCAGCGCCCATCTCAAGCCCTAGCACCCGGTCGATCTCCTCGCCACGCGCTGTAAGCATAATGATCGGAACACTAATCTGCGCTTGGCGCAGGCGTTTGCAAATCTCAAGACCCGAAACACCAGGAATCATCAAGTCAAGTACAAGCAAATCCACACGCTCATTGACCGCAATCTCAAGCGCCGTATCGCCATTATCAGCAGTCATTACCTCAAAACCAGCTTGCGCGAGGTTGTACTCCACGAGCGTTCGAATGGATTCTTCATCATCTACCACGAGTACCCGTTCGCTCATGATCATCCTTCTCTCTTAGGAATTAGGCTGTAAACGGTGCAACAATCCTGTATAACGGATACCTGACTTTTCCTTTCGCACAGCCCACTCAAAAGCTTGTACCGAACCTACGATCACAAGCAACTTCTTGGCTCGTGTCATCGCTGTATAAAGCAAATGGCGATGCAACATAACCGCATGTTCTCGTAACAAGGGAAGCACGACGCAAGGATATTCACTGCCTTGACTCTTATGCACAGAAATAGCAAAAGCGTGCACTAGAGCCGCACAATCACCTTTGCCAAACCGCTCTTCCCGAAGATCCTGTTCATCAAAACCAAATTGCACAACAAGTTCCTCACCGGAAGCATCCACTACAATACCCATATCACCATTATACAAGTCGCGATCATAATCGTTTTTACTATGCATAACTTTATCTTGTTCATGAAAAACACGATGCCCTACGTGAAAGGAAGCTGCCTCTTGATCAGACAATCGCTCGGTCAATCGTTCGTTTAAGCGATCCACCCCACAATACCCTTTTCGCATAGGCGTTAAAACTTGAATTCCTTCAATCGCACGAACGCCAAGGTAAGCTGGTAGACGCCTTGCAACGAGGTCTTCAACAAGTTCAGCTGCTTTTTGTGGATCCTCTTCTTGGATAAAAAAGTAGTCTGACGCACCGTTATGCGTGATCGTCGGCACGATACCCTTTCGCACAGCGTGCGCGGCAAGCAAAATAGCGCTATGATTTTCTTGGCGATACACTAACGACAATTCGTGTACGGTAAAAATACCCGATTGCATCACATCGGAAAGTATCGCACCCGGACCGACCGATGGCAGTTGTTCAGGGTCCCCTACGAGTAATAGACGCGCATCAAGCGGCAACGCGTCAAGCAAATGAAAAAAAAGCGGTGCATCGATCATGGACGCTTCATCGATGATAAAGACGTCTCCCTCAAGCGGATGATGGTGATCACGCGAAAAACCAAATCCACCATGCGTCAGCTTACCCACCTCAAGTAGCCGATGCAAAGTGACGGCCTGGCACCCTGTACTTTGTGCGAGCCGCTTTGCCGCACGACCTGTCGGAGCAGCTAATACCACACGCAGATCGTGCATGGCACATAGGGATACAATGCGCCTTACCGTCGTCGTTTTACCTGTACCTGGCCCCCCTGTAAGAATGACCAATGGGTGGGTCAAAACAGAATGCGCCGCATGCTCTTGCTCTTGCGACAAGGAAACATCTGTGTTTGGTATAGCATGGTCCTCTTCTTTTACTTCAGAAAGCGGCTTTAGCGTTATCGTAGCCATGCGCAACAAGTGAATTGCGATCTCTTTTTCCACCTTATGCATATACGGATGATACACAGCAACATCCGCTAACCCGACATCCTCAATCACAACGCCTGTTCGCGCAGCTATACGCGTGGCAATCACCGCAACATCTGTCTCAGGCACCTCCAATAACAGAGAGGCACGTTTTATCCACTCACCCATCGGCAAACACATGTGGCCTTCTTCTTGTGCGGCTTGCAACACATGTAGCAGTGCTGCGGCGACTCGCTCTGCGGCATCATGCGCAATTCCGATTGCACGCGCAATTCGATCGGCTGTCTTAAATCCGACACCAAACACATCATCCACTATCTGATACGGACTTTCCTGCACAATCGTCAAGGCAGTCGCTGCACTGCCATAAACTTGCACCAATTTGTCGATAACGTGCGACGGTACATCATGACCGCGCAAAAAACTCCCTAGCCGCGCGAGATCCTGTTGTTGCCCCAAAGCAACGATCGCCTTTTTGACCACCGCTTTGGAGAGTCCAGGTACTAGAGCGATATCTTCTGGCTTATCCTTCAATATGTCCAATGTGCGTAACCCAAAATGCGCGACAATCTTATGCGCCGTTTTAGGGCCGATCCCTTTGAAGCGACCACTGGCCAAAAACCGCTCGATACCGAGTTCGCTTGTCGGCATAACCATCACCGCCGAATCGGCGTGAAACTGCCTACCAAAAGAGGGATGAAGCTCAAAGCTCCCTAACCATTCATACTCGGCACCAAGCGTCATTTCCTGCAAACGACCGGTCACGCGCACCGTTTCCCCCGAGGCAAGCCGTGCCCGAAGAACCACAAATCCATCCGTTCGCTCTACTAACATTTTTTCTGCTGTCGCGCGCAACTTTTGCTTGACCATCTCACATATTCAAATCGCGACGCACGCCATCCACCATGTAGATCACCCATTCACCGATGTTCGTCGCATGATCGCCGATTCGCTCTAAACTTTGCGCCACCATCAAAAGTTGCGTTGCTTGTTCCACAGACGTAGGCGTTGAAATCATCATTTGTAAAAGATCAGCAAAAATCACCCGATATAACCGATCGACTTCGTCATCACTTTTTGCGAGCGTCTCAGCGAGCGCAACATCCTTCCTTATGTAAGCGGTCAGACTATCTTTCACCATGGACTCGACGAGATTTGCCATGCGTGGGATATCGAGCAAAGGTTTAACCCACGGTTGACGATTCATGCGCAAAACAACTTTGCCAATCTCCACACAGTGATCACCCATACGTTCTAGATCGGTCACAGCCTTTAAAGCAGTGCCTAACAGCCTAAGATCCCCCGCCATCGGCTGTTGCAAAGCAATTAAACGCAAACATTCTGTTTCAATATCAATTTCCATGCGATCAATGTGATCATCACCATCAAGAACCTCTTTAGCAAGATCCGTATCTTGCTCAGTCAGGGCTCGAATCGCTTTAAATATCGATTCTTCAACCAAGGCACCCATTCTTAGAAGGTCTTGCTGCAATGCCTCTAGGTTGTTGTGAAATTGCCTTCTAGCATCCATGGCATCGCCCCCACTTTCCCCAACACATTTACGAACCATGTCATATTTTATCACGATCAAAGGCCTATGTTTTACTTCCCCTATTTTTCTTGTCAAATTCTACACAAAGAATTCATTGAGATTTCGCAAAGAAACCTCTTGATTTTCTTGGTTTATGCTCAGAAATAGCATAAAATGAGTCTATAGCTTTCACACGTACTCCTATGGAAAACGAGGTCCTCATCGATGCCTTCCCTGATTGGTAACCAAATCCGCGAATTGCGTAAACAAGCTCATCTGACACAAACAGAACTCGCCAAAGATATCGTCACACCTAGCATGATCTCACAAATCGAGGCAGGCAAAGCATCACCATCACGTGCCTTGCTGAGCAAATTAGCTCTGCGTCTACATACGCCCCCAGAATATCTCCTTGAACAGCCTATGACACAAGAGACGATTGCGTCACGCATCGAAGTGATTCGCGCGTGCATTTTAATGAAACGATTTGACGATGCAAAATACTGGATTGATCAAACACTAGAACCTAGCGCCATGCATGTCGAATTGTACGTCTTACTCGCCAAAACGCTCATGGGCATGCGTCGTTTTCAAGAAGCTAGCCACGCTTTGGCCCAATCAATGACCGAATGCTTTGCGCAAAATCGCAATGATTTACTTCCAGAAATTCTTCTGATGCAAGGCGATCTCTATCGTGAATGTTCGGATTTGTATTTAGCCATCGATGGCTATGAACAAGCTTATAAAGCTTTGCCCTATCAAGTCAAAGAACACGCACGTAACGCCGTGGAGATCTGTCTGCGATTAAGTCGCGTCTATCATGATGTAGGCGATACAGCAAACGCGAGATACTATGAACAAAAAGCGCTCGATCACGTGATTTTTGAAGAGAACGGGGAAAAAATGTGCGAAGATAGATTGGCTCAGGCGCTAGCCTTACTTCGCACGAGCCAGTCGGCAAAAGAACAAGAAGCTATGCAGTTAGCGATCTGCACCTATTCTATGATCGAAGCAAGAACCTATCTAGAATCTGCTTTGCGAGCTTACTTGTTGCAAGCTGAACAAGACATTGCAGAAAAGCGTTATGCCGAGGCAAAAACGTGGCTCATACGCGCTAAAACGTGTGCCTTGCTCCATGAAACACCAAGCCTACGAGCACGACGGCTCCTTTTATCGGCGATCACAGCGTATGCAGAACAGCAACCGGATGTGGCATTTGAATACGCCAAAGACGCCCTTTCTATCGCGCACTTGGAAGACGAAGACGAGACGCTGTACATCCTTTTAATGACAAGCGTGGCCGCACACAAGGCAGGGCAGCTCACCGAAGCTCTGACACTTGCGAACTGCGCCAAGGCTGGCGTAGAAGATTGTCCGAATCTCCATTTGCGCCAACAAACACTTTCGTGGCTTAGCCAACTTTATGCGTTAACGGGAAATATCAAAGCAGCCAAGCGCATCTTAGCGTAAGCGTATCGAACCTAGAGATGTCGCGTATCCACATCAAGGTACGCTAAAGCCTCAGCAACGATAGATTGCGTGCCAAGCACGATGACAAGGCCATTTGGTCCTGCCATGTCACAAGCATCTTGTAGCGCATCAGGGAGCGTATCAATATACCTAGCATCACCTAGGCTCTTAGCCACCCGTACAGCATCCTCCGTGAAATGCAAGGATGGATTTTTTGCTTTCGTCAAAATCAAGCGTGAACTGCATTGACTCGCTTCTTCGATAACCCCGACATAGTCTTTATCTTGTGGGACACCAATCACCGTAATCACTGACTGTATCTGTCGCTCATCGCGAATCAGGCGAACCACTTGTGCGATACTTTGCGCCGCTTCACGATGAATCGCGCCATCCACAAACACATCGGGACGTTTTTCATTGCCAATAACCAGTTGCATACGACCGTAAAATGTACATCTTTTAGCAAATGCTTGTAAAGTTTCTTTATCACACGGTTTGTTCATGATCGCTTCTGCGGCAGCGACAGCTACCGCGAGATTGTCTGCTTGGTGACGACCATACAACGATAATTCGACATTTTCATACACAGCATACGGCGTTTTGATCGTCAGAAGCGTGCCCAAGGTTGTCACTTGCACCGACTCAACCGTCATGTCGCGCCCCAATTGCAGGAATTCAACACCTTGTTCCTTAGCATGGAAGGTAAGCACACGCTCGACCTCTGGTACCTGTCGCGAAAGAAACGCCTTTTTCATCCCCGGGGTAAAAATTCCCGCCTTATTCCATGCAATGTCCGCAAGAGTCGGTCCTAGCTGTTTTGCATGTTCAAAATGAATCGGCGTGATCACCCCGTACTCGCCATGCCACTGATTGACATCATCAAAACGAGCACCGCGCCCTAACTCGACGACACTCATCTGCGTTTGTTGCTCCAAAAAGTACAGTGCAGCCACAACAGCCGTCAATCCTACAGGGCCAAAATATTCGTGTGGTTGCATGCATCGATCTATTTCATCAGCAAAAGGTTTTACACGCGTTAGCAGGCGCATAAAATCCGCTTCATCAATCGCACGTCCTTGTACGCGAATACGCTCGGTAAAGTCAATCAGGTGCGGACTCGTAAAAAGTCCCGTCTTAATCTGGTGGGCTTGCAATATGCCAGCTAATAAACGAGCCGTCGAACCTTTACCTTTGCTACCTGTCACCTTGATCGTCGTACCATGCTGATCCGGTGATCCAAGTTGATTGAGGAGTTTTTTTGTAAATTGTGGCGTTCTCGTCTCTTGATCAAAGCTGTCTTTGCGATGCGGTTTGGATCGTGTATACGTTGAAAAAATATAGTGAACCGCATCATAAAAATCCGTAATCAAAACGTCGTATCCCTCACGATCAAGCGTCACTTAGCGATTGGTACGCTGAGACGCGATTTCTACCCTTTTGCTTTGCACCCACATACATAGCGCGATCTGCATGCAAAATCAAGGTGGGTGCTGTGTCCCCTTGCTCAGGATACGTAGCAGCGCCCACACTAACGGTTACACGAAGGGGAATAACTGTCCCTTTCTTAGCCGCCATCGAACTTTTACTACGCACAGGCAAGTGCAATTCTTCAACCGCGATACGCAAACGTTCAGCAACTTGCATGCCAATGTCTAATGTCGTCTTGGGTAAAATCACCGCGAACTCTTCACCGCCATACCGGCACACGACATCGCCTTCACGCACATGTTCCTTCAAGACGAGAGCGACATTTTGCAAGATCTCATTGCCTACTAGATGCCCATACGAATCGTTGACTTGTTTAAAATAATCAAGGTCCAGCACAAGCAAGGTCAAATGCTCATTTTCACGTTGTGTCGCATCACAAAGTTGTTCGATCATCATAGCAAAATACCGATAATTAAACGTCCCTGTCAAAGAATCTGTCATGGTTTCCAATTTGGTTTGTGTAAAACGGCGAGCGTTAAACCAACCTATCGCCGCTTGGTTAGCCAAGATCTGCACCATTTCCATATCCCGCTTTGTATAAGCATTCGGATCAGGATGCGTTAACGTCAAAACGCCAAGCACCTCATGGTTGTACTCTAACGGTATAGCAAGAATGGAATTGCCAGGTGTCGGTGTATTGCCCTCAAACTCCAAAACGTCTGATAAATCACGCCGATTTCGCCTCATCAGAGCTTCTTTTTGTACATAAGCGGATCCAGTCAGACCTTCACCAAATTCAACCTGCACCTTTTTCATGAATTTTTCTACCTCAGCACTAGGACCATAGACAGAGACTGCCACCAAGTGATCGTCTTGCGGTTCAAACACATAGCATGTCATTGTCGCTACCATCTGAGGCACACCTCGTACGAGTGTCAACAAAAGCGATTCTTCTTGCAATTCCATGCTCAGTTGTCTTGTCACCGCACTGATTGTCGATAACTGCTGATTCGAAAAGACAAGATTGGAATACAAACGAAACATGTACATCAATGCCAGAAAGGCGATTCCACCGGTTAAAAACGTCAAAAAATTCATATCATGTCCAAGTAAGATAAATAACCAAGCCAGGAAAAAATCAATGATGACAGCAATCAAATCCCATTGCACACCGACTGTCCAGCGATCAATGTGGCCATCACGAAGAAAAGTCAGCATCAACGTCATCGCATCATTGAGCACAAAATGAACGATAAAAAATACGGTGATCGGCATAAATAGCATCCACATCGGTTGCGAAAAACCAAGTTTACCCCCAGTGGCAAAAAACGCAACGGAAGATAGGCTTGTCAACATAATAAACATACTGGCATTTGCTAGCACGCGATGCCAACGCATCTCATGTCCGGTAATGACTTGGCCAACCACCCAAGTAGCAAACAAAACGACGATCGTTATCACCACGTCAAATTGTAAAAACAGCGGAATCACAATTCCCGAAATCACATGAACAGACTGCCCGCCTACATGCACAGGAAAAACCCACGCGATCAACAGTAAGATCACGTAGAAAGCAAGAAAAAACGCACCTGTCATGGTCACAGCATGCGGCGGGTGGATCATCCAGGTTTGCAACAAAATCAAGCCGGCAAGAACCGATAACACGGATACACCACGAGTGAAACGGCTTCCAATACGTTGCACAAACCATCCTCCCAACACGGAAAGGAACATTTGGATACAGTATAGCAAATTATTCGAGAAAGAAGTGACTAATAATTTGGATAGCTAAAGAAACGTCCGCTTCGTTCTTTACTTCCAAAAATAACGCTTGTTTGCGATTGCGTGCGTCTAAAAGTGTCGCTACGTCGAGCCACTTGCGCGCATCCGAACTTGCGACGTAGGTCACAAAAGAATACGACTTTTGCAAAAGATTTACAATACGTGCGGTTTCAAGCGATGAACTGCGATCAACGATTAAAATATCCGCCATATCTTTGCCACTAGCATACGATTCAAGAGAGAGTTTTCGCACGAACCACTCAATCCAATCGCTCGCATCGGCCACGACGACAACCACCGTAGGCAGCCATGATTTCGTTTGCCGTTTAGCGCGTCGCCAAATTTGCCATGCTGCCATGATCAAACCATATGCCGCGAGCAGTAGGACTAGTACCGTTGTCATACCAATCTCCCCTTTGTCAGGTTGTTGGTGGCAACAGTCTATGCCAAAACAATAAGAACGTTACAATATAAAAAGCGCAGGGATTCAATGATCCCTGCGTTAATTGGGGTTAGGGTCTTACCTAATCAGTATTCGTTACCATACTAACCGTTTATGGGGGTCACTACGCTTTTACAGTCAAACCTGCTGCTTGGCGAAGTGCATCCGCGCGATCAGTTCTTTCCCAGGGAAGATCAAGATCGGGACGGCCAAAATGACCATAAGCTGCCGTTTGCCGATAAATCGGGCGACGCAAGTCAAGCGCCTTGATAATCCCTGCTGGGCGCAAATCAAAATGTGCCTCGATAAGGTCTTCAATCAAGTCATCCGCGATCTTGCCCGTCCCAAACGTGTCCACACGTACGGATACAGGTCGTGCCACACCAATCGCATACGCAATTTGCACTTCGCACTTATCAGCAAGTCCTGCAGCAACCACATTTTTCGCAACATAACGAGCCGCATACGCACCAGAACGGTCTACTTTCGTCGGATCCTTACCCGAAAAAGCACCGCCACCATGACGTGCATATCCGCCATACGTATCTACGATAATCTTTCGCCCTGTTAACCCTGCATCGCCTTGTGGCCCACCGATCACAAAACGGCCCGTCGGATTAATGAGGTATTTCGTGTGCTCATCCAAAAGCTCTTTTGGAACCACAGCGTCAATAACTAGACGTTTCAGATCCCTTTCGATCGTATCATGATCGACTAAAGGATGATGTTGCGTTGAAATGACAATCGTATCAATGCGTACTGGACGGTCCTCTTCGTATTCGACAGTCACCTGCGTTTTACCATCAGGACGCAAATAATTGACCAATCGATCTTTTCGCACTTGCGCCAGACGTTGCGCTAAGCGATGCGAAAGTGCGATCGGAAGCGGCATCAGTTCTGGCGTTTCATTGACCGCAAAGCCAAACATCAGACCTTGGTCACCAGCGCCGATCGCTTCAATCTCCGTGTCCGTAACTTCCCCTTTACGTGCTTCAAGCGCCTTATTGACACCCATCGCAATATCAGGCGACTGTTCATCGATCGATGTGATGACAGCGCACGTATCTGCGTCAAAGCCAAATTTGGCGCGCGTATACCCTAAAGAGCGAATCGTCTCACGCACAACACGCGGAATATCGACATAGCCTTCTGTGGTCACTTCCCCGGCAACCAAGACAAGTCCAGTCGTTACGGACGTCTCACAGGCCACACGTGAATACGGATCTTGTTTCAAAAAAGCATCAAGCAACGCATCAGATATTTGATCACAAATTTTATCGGGATGACCTTCTGTAACCGATTCAGATGTAAATAACTTACGTTTTGCCATATAGTCCACCTCCACTACTATGAAAAAGACCACTGTAAATGTATTATAGACAAGCCTATGTGTCAATCAAAGAACAGCACGAACAAGTAACAGAGGATGCCTTTAGGCACCCCCTGCAAATAAGCTACCATGCACTAGCTTAGGATTGCTGGGATTGCGTTAGAGCGAGTTCACCAAAAGCCACCAATTTTCTTGTCATATGACCGCCGACTGTACCTGCATCTTTGGTCATGATGTGCCCCCAATAGTCCTCGCTGCCTTGAAAGACAGGTAACCCGAGTTCCGATGCAATCTCATATTTCATATCATCCAGAGCTTTATGTGCACCTTTGACCACTTGCGTAAATCCACTTGACATATGCGATTCCTCCTTACGCTATGATCATCGCCAGACAGCAGCGTAGTCATAGTGTCTCTTAAAGCCATAAAAATCAGGCCAACACTTCTTGGGGAATCACACAAATCTTACAAATGGACCATTTTGCCTACTGTCTGGCTCGTGTACCTACAGCATCTCGAAATGCACGCCACGCAAAGATCGGTAAAGCAAGTTGCCGGCGAAAGCGTCGCGGTTCTTTGCATAAACGGTAAAACCATTCCAATTTCGCTTTTTGAAAAAATTGTGGTGCTCGCTTCACTTTTCCAGCTAGCACATCGATCGTACCACCGACCCCCATCGCTAAAGGAATATGCAGTTCATCGCGATAACGATCGATAAATTGATCTTGTTTCGGTTGGCCAAGCCCGACAAGCAGTAGATGCGGCGCAAACGTTTTAATACTCTGAATCACAGCCTCTGTATCTTCTTCCGTAAAATACCCGTTTCTTCCGGCGAGCATCAGCATAGGGTGTTGCTTTTTTAACGTTTCTATAGCAGCTTGTAGCGCATCTTGTGACGCCCCTAACAGGTACACACGTAAACCTGCCTGCGCAGCATAGGCGATTAACTGTGACGTCAATTCAACCCCTGTGACACGTTCTTTTAAGGGCGTACCGTACCATTTAGCCGCAAGCACGATGCCTATGCCATCGGGCGTGATGAGATCTGCTTTTTTAACGATAGCCAAAAGACTTGAATTGGCTAAAGCCTGCATCACGAACTCTGGCCCCGCCGTGATAATCACGTGGGGCTTATCGTCTGCTAAATATTGCTTACCATGTTGCACAACTTCAAAAGTCGTCAGATTAGCAAAAGGAATACCTAACACGCGAACCATCGAATACACCTATTTTTCCCGATCAAATTGAGCAAGCTGTCGATGCAAAACTTGAATATCTTGCTCATCGACGTAAAAATACCACAATCGATCGTGATGGTCTACCCGATTAACACCTGCGAGCGTCCTTGCTTGTATCGTTACTTTACGCGGCGCTAAAGCGAGTCTTCCGACTTGTGACAACGCATCAAAAATACTTGTATCGAGTTTCACATGCGTGGTCAAATGAAACATTGCCGCGCTAACACCCCACCAACGGTCGATCGGCACAGGCATTTTTCCGATCGCTGACAGCAATTGTTGCTGGCGTTTCATGCGCCCTGTATCTGCCATCGTATCATGCCGAAAACGTACATAATCCAAAGCTTGCTTGCCCGACAGCTTATGCCATCCGGGCGTAAGATTGATATGTGTTCCATCGCTGTTATCATCATAATGAAGCGCATGATCAACACGAATTGGTACGCCACCTAACGCATCGATCAATTCGCGAAATCCCGCGAAATCAATTATAGCGACGTGATCAATCGAGATATGCAACGTTTTTTGTACTGTATCCTTTAATAAGGAAAGGCCACCGTAGGCTAATGTGTGATTGATTTTTGTAAAACCATAACCGGACACAAAAACACGCGTATCGCGTGGCACCGACAACAAAAAAACCTTCCCATCTTGATGGGAAATGCGTGCAATCATCAAGGCATCGGAGCGGGCAGGCTCGCCATTTCGACTGTCTGAGCCAACTAAAAGCCAAGTGATATTTTGCGTCTGCGGGTGCGTCGCTACAAGTACATCAAACGCATGGCGGGCATATACCGAACTGGGATCGAAAGCGGGTAACGTGATTACCTTATGAGATGTCTGTACTGAGCGATGAGCGTCAGTCGCCCTTTCCTGCTCAGGCGACACCAAGGCCTGAATTACCGTAGGCTGACTATGCCACAAGCCACGCGTAGCAAAGAGCGCAGAAAGTCCACATAAGAGTACAATCCATACGATGGTGAGACGAAACCGTGGCAAAGGGCACCCCCGAATAGAGCGAGTGTTCAAAAGTCTTTGCCTAGTATGTCCCAAATAAAAAAGAAATATGGCTGATTCGAAAGCGAGCGGACAGTGGGGGTTGGTATCCCGGGGGGGACCGAGATATGCTCGCTTTCGAAACCAACCATATATGATGATGAAAGTTATTCTACTAATTTCGACACGTTTTGACAAGCGTTTGTCGAAAAATAGAATGCAAATGGTCTAAACTTACTATCCCGCACAACATGTTTGATTCTTATTGTAGCGCCGCGTTCATAAAGTCGGTCACAAGAATAGGATCTGTCTTAGATCCGTCAGGATTAACGGAGGGTGCCGTATACGTACTGCCCATATTCGTGACGATACCCTGAGCAGATTTTATTTGATACTGCACTTCAAGCGTCTGAACACCTGTGACGGAAATCGATACAGGTACCGGTTGCTGACCCGTTTGCACGTAGCCTGTACTACCAAGTATCCTACCATCACCCACAAAGGTCAGTTGCACAGAGCCATTGAAGTTTTTCGACAAGTCATCGATCGCAAACGAGCCAGTAAGCGTCGTGTATTTACCTTGCAAATTGTAATCCACACCAGGGACGACTGCATTTTGCGAAGGCGTCACAGCCCACTCGATAGTAAATTGGCCTGGGTACATCGTGCCAAGTACCGTAGCTGGCCAGTAGCCTGACAGTTGACCCGCTGGGTAGAGCTGTGAATTACTAAAGTCACCGATCAATTTAGTCGGCGTCAAGCTCATTAAAGCTGTGCTACCTGGGGCAAACGACGGTGGCGTTTGTGCCTCATAAGAGACGTTACCAGAAGAATCGATCGTAGGCGTTAAGCCAAACGCATTGACGTAGGCAGCGTCAGTCGCAGGCACATCATAAAATGTCTTACCATCGGTAATTCCTGATGGCAGCTTTTGGCCATTATCATAAACGGTGACCGGTTGAACGGTATTGTTAACAAAAACACTGGCTGGACGATTGACCCATTTCGCGGATGCTTGTAAAGCATGCGCCACCGCGCTGATAGGCACATAAACATTTTGATTGTAGATAAACGGTTCTGCGCTTGTTTTTATCACCTTGTTGTTGACAACAAGTTTAATGTTGGCAAACGAGGCTCGAATATCATGAAGCCCAGTGCTAGCGTACCCTGATGTGGCAAAAATCATCGCACTTGTCAACACGCCAAGCATAACCATCGTTTTTTGTTTCATTATAAAACGCTCCTTTGGCGTGATTTAGTGGACACGCACATCAGCAAAGTCGATATCGACATGCAGGGAACTTGGCAGTGCCTGTCCCATTGTATACACCGTTTTCGTACTATTTTGCATCACCGAGAACTCGATCGTCAGAAGTTTCACATGAGAGACGTCGACGCTAACCGCTGTGGCGGGCGCACCTTGCGCTTGCCATGGTGATTGATACAATTGCTTACCGTCACCTAAAATGGTCAGTTGTGCTTCTTCTTTGGCATCCGATGCGTCATCAAGGCCAAACGATCCTGTAAGCAAACTATAGTTCCCTTTCAAGTTGTACATGACACCAGGCACTTGTGAATTGGCGCCTGAATTCGCCCAAACAATGGAGTTCGCATTGGAATATAAAATACCGTCTATCTTTGGTGCACCATCGGTCCAACCGTAGTCAGGTCCGACCATCCCTTGTATACTTTTCGCATAATCCCCGTAATCTCGTACATCGATGAAAGAACGAAGCGGCATACCTGTTTGTGGTACCGTGCCAAAGTACATCGTGTTTTTTGCGCTATCGATGTAGTACGGAACATCGGCGACCGACGCTAATGCAAAGCCTGCAATGTAGGTTTGACCACCATAAAGTACGGTGTGCGTTCCGGAATACACAGGCAAGCTGTAATAATTTAAGGTGCCAAGTTTGGTCGTGGCGACATTTTTATCGCTAACAAGCACTTCGTGCGTCTTGCCATCCCAAGCAACACTCGCCCCAAGGCCATGTGCGATCGTACTGATGGGTACATAAACGTTACTGTTATAAATGAAAGGCTCTGCAGTTGTTTTAATCGTGTTGTTATTTACATGAATACCGATATTTGCAAAATGCGCAGGCAATGTGCGAATACCAGCACTTGCGTAGGTCAGGCCGCCAAAAACTGCCCCACCAAGGACGATGCCTACAGCATAACTCGATACTAAGCGAAGCCATTTTGCCATGGCGACGTTCCTCCTTATCTATCAAACGCAATACACAATGTCTACTATGATACCTCTTAACGGTGCAAGGAACAACGATCAATAATCGGCTATTTACTTAACCTTTGGCATAGTACAAATCGTTTGACATTTATAGGTTACGATGCTATGCTACAAATGCAGGTTAATACAATGTGAGTACGTTTTGTACTTCCGTAGGAGGCTTTTTCATTGCAAGGAACGGTTAAATGGTTTAATGGTGAGAAGGGCTACGGATTTATCCGAGTCGAAGGTGGCAATGACGTATTCGTACATTATACCGCAATTAACGGAGACGGCTATCGCACTCTTGAAGAAGGACAACAAGTTGAATTTGACATCGTAGAAGGACAACGTGGCCCACAAGCTGCAAACGTTGTAAAATTGTAAGCGATATCTTGGCCTTATTTCAAAGCATCTCCGCTGGAGATGCTTTTTTATTTTGCTACAAATATACCTTGATGACCAAGAAGATACAAAGACTACACTAAGAATCTGGTGCTATAATGACCGCACACATTCGATTTTGAGGAGGCGACCTGTATGCTCCATCATATGCGCAAGGTATCATCTATTCTTTCTCTCACGCTTATCGCGCTAACTGCTTTGGGGATGCAACAGATCACGCCAACTGCATTTGCACAAACAGTGCCAAAGCCAACTCACGTAAAAAAAACAAGTAAAGCAGTCATACAACCTTACGTGATGCCTTACGTTTCTTCTAGCGGTATCGATCTTTTGTCCGCAATACCATCCCTGTTGTCGATAGCAAAAAATCCATCCTTGCACCAGGCACCTATCTTACCACCTGATCATTCGCCTGTCCTTTTAACAGGCGTCGTGTACAATAAAAGTCAACCTACTGTCCTTGTCTATGGGCATGTTGTGAAAAAAGCAGGCAAACCTGTGGTGACACGCGCTTGGGTGCAGATCGATGACTTGGGTGAACGCACGCTTGATCCTGTCACGTGGCAATATCCTGTACCCGTTCTTAAAAACGGAACATTTGCAGCCGTTTTACACATTCCTTTTCCGGCAGATACCTATGAAATACAGGCAGCACCGCCTTTAGACACAGCGCAGACAAGCTTAACTTATACGTTTGCAACCAACGTACAATCATCGACAAAACCTTTTACGCTGAAATTTTCTGGTCAAGATTCCGATCAGGCTTTGGGTTTGCTGACTTCCGTATGGGCGGATGCTTCTGACCCTGCCATTATTGCCTTAGCGCATACGATTACGCAAGGTGATACGACGGCAATGCAAAAAGCACAGGCAGTGTACAACTGGGAAGCTCTACACATCGGGTACAACGGAGCATTGCTGCGCAATAACGGTTACGGGTGGAGCACCAGCGAAGAAACGCTTGCTACAAAACGTGGAATTTGCGTCGATTATGCTAATGTCGGTGATGCTCTTTTGCGCGCCCTCGGAATCCCAACACAAATGGTTGTCGGTTATGCACAGGACACATCATCAAGCGTGGCTGACAATGGCAATACCGGACATGCATGGAACCGAGCATGGATCCATGCTACGTGGGTGTACTTTGATCCAACATGGTCGCGAGAATATCTAACGACCGTATCGCCAAGTGCCGAACCTGAACCGACAGACTTGTATTTGTTGCAACCACAATGGTTTAATCCACCTGCGAAATTGTTGGATGCCACACACTCGATGTCAGGAATTCAATACCAGTAACTGACTGCATAGTTAGGATACAGCGTGAGACACTGTTGAATAGTCAGATGCTTTTAGGCAAGGGCTTCGCATCAGCATACTGTGCGAAGCCCTTCTTTTCGTTTGACTAGTATAAAAATGTTAGTATAATACTTAATGTAACTTAACTCATCTTGGAGGCGATGTAGAATGGCTACGGCTACTTCTGATTTTCTCACCGCAATAAAAACGCGTCGATCTGTATACGCGATCAGCAAATCATCTCCCATCTCCGATGAACGTATCGAAGAAATTATTCGGGAAGCAGTCAAGTTCACACCCTCTGCGTTTAACTCGCAATCGACGCGGATTGTCCTTCTTCTTGGCAAGGAACACGAGAAACTTTGGAATCATACAGCCGACATCTTAAAAACGATTGTACCTGCGGATCAATTTGCGTCGACACAACAAAAGATGGATAGCTTTACAGTGGGACATGGCACGATCTTGTTCTTTGAAGACGAAGCGATTATTCGTCAATTGCAAAATGATTTTGCACTTTATCAAGATCGTTTCCCGGAATGGGCTCAACATTCAAACGCCATGCACCAAATGGTGATCTGGACAGCTTTGGCCGAAGAAGGCATTGGGGCAACCTTACAGCACTATAACCCACTCATCGATGATGTTGTAAAACAAACGTGGCAGTTACCTGAAACCTGGCAACTGATTGCGCAGATGCCATTTGGTACACCCACTTCAGCACCTGGCGACAAAGAGTTTAAGCCCATCGAGGATCGCTTCAAAGTGTTTAAAGGGTAAGTCCTCTCACAACGAAAATGGCAGGTTTGGCGGCGGTCTAAAAAGTGTGTTAAAGATAGCGTGATATACCTTATGCAGTAAGATAAAACTGCATAAGGAGCCTGATCATACGATGAAAAAATCATTTCTTGTCCAGTCCCTCGCTGTCGTTGGTGCGGCAAGTCTTTTAGGCACTCTTGGATTAGCTGCTGTCTCTGCTTTTGCCGCAACATCGTCCACAGCAACAACAACCAGTCAACCTCCGGCACCTCGTCCGGGTCACTTTGGACATGGGATGGCATGGAATCATGGCCCAGGACAGCTTACTGACTTGACAAAGATGCTCAACATCAGTGCAAGCACGCTACAAGCTGACTTAAAAGCGCATGATACGCTCGCACAGATCGCCCAAAAGCAAGGTGTATCCACGGCGACATTAACGTCCGGTCTTGAAGCGAACTTCAAAACAAAACTCGATGCACTCGTAACGAGTGGCAAATTGACAGCAACAGAAGAACAAACGATGATCACGCGCTTTGACAGCAATGTAACGAATAGGATCAATGGCACGGGTAGGTCAGGTTTACCCATGGGACAAGGTATGGGGCACGACGCGGGCATGGGATTTAAAGGACAAATGACCGACATAGAAAAGATGCTCAACATCAGTGCAAGCACGCTAAAAGCTGACTTAAAAGCGCATGATACGCTCGCACAGATCGCCCAAAAGCAAGGTGTATCCACAGCGACATTAACGTCCGGTCTTGAAGCGAACTTCAAAACAAAACTCGATGCGCTAGTAACGAGTGGCAAATTGACAGCAACAGAAGAACAAACGATGATCACGCGCTTTGACAGCAATGTAGCGAATAGGATCAATGGCACTGGATTTATGGGAAGAGGATTTCATGGCGGACCTTGGGGTCAAAGTAGGCATTCGGGCACTACACAAACACAAAGCTAACGAAGAACAATCGACAAAGGGATCTTGCGACATTGCCGCAAGATCCCTTTGAATAAGGTGATTGAATTTAATACATGAATATAGCTTGTGAATTGGTCAATGCCGCGACATTAGACACATTAGGCACGGAGGCAATCACTGTATCGGTGAAGTCTTGATCTCCATCCGCCGTAGCACTTGCGGTATACGTGACAGTTACTTGACCTGAGGCATTCGTCACTGCACTTGTGGCAGAAAGTGCGCCAGGAAGTTCCGTCGCTTCAGGCGTTGTTTCTACTGTTGAACCAACGGCATGCTGTAGATTGAAGTCTACTGTAACACCTGAAACAGGATTGCCGTAGGCATCGGTCACCGTGTAGACAATGTTCGATTGTGCCGATGCCACACTACTTTGTGCCGTCGTCATCGAGCTTTTCAGCATAGCAGCAGTTGCCGCCGTAACGCTTGCCATATCTGATGTTGTACTAATCTCTGTACCATCTGCTGTGACCACTACCGGAGCTTGCATCACAGCAACAGTCGGCGTGATCGTCGCACTATAGACACCATTGACATCCGATGTTACGGTTACACTTTGTCCGTCAAACGTCACCACAACGGGCGTATTGGCAACTACATTACCTGTTGCATCATAGACGCTGCCCGTAATCGTTAAAGATTGCCCAGCCGTAACCGCACTACTTGATACATTGACAACCGACTTTGCAGGATCCACTGTGGATGTTGTACTACCACCTGTCGTGGTTGCTGTACTACCACCTAAGGCCTCGGTCTGCTTTACAAGCCAAGCATCCATGCGATTAAGTTCATTTAACGTGACGCGACTCTCAATTTCGTAGCGAAGGGTTAACCCAAACATAGGATGTAATTCGTTTTTCTTCACCGTACCGTTTGCATAATCCGTCAAAATCGTTTCCACGTTGGCATACAAATTTGCATAGTTATTTTCCGTACGCGTGATGTCATTCTTCACCGTAGTCAACGTCTTACCATCTTGTTGATCATTTTGGTTTTCTTGTTGCTTTGCACTGCGAACACTGCGTTGCAGTTGTGCAATTACGTGTTGTAATTGCTTCGTCAAACTAGCTAACGTATCTTGAGTGGTTGCTGCTTGCATTTGTGAAACGAGACTTGTGATTTGTTGTTCTAATGCCTGCTCCGAAGCCGTGACCGCTGTTGCCGTTGTCGATGTAGAAGCTGATGCAGCAAACGCATTCGATGCTGCGGTCAGATCCGTTGCAACTTTTGCTTCCTCGCTGACAATAAGTGGGTTGTATTTAGACACAGCAGAACTCAATTGTTTTTCAAAGTCACTCGCAGCTTTGTTAGACAAAACCCCGATAATCGATACAAAAGGTCCTTTGCCATGCCCTTTGCCATGGAATTCCCCTGAATCTCTGCCGTGATCCTTCGCCATGGCCTGATGAAATGGTGCCTCTTTGGCTCCGTGTGATGCTGCAAACGCCATACCCGGTGCAACACTCATCGAAAGCAATAGTGCGCTCGCTACCACAGCGGTTAAACTTTGCACATGAACCTTACGCATTTGATAAATCCCCCTCAACCCTATGTGTTTGGTACATCTCATGCCTTATATTCCTAGAGTTCGACGTACTTTCGTGTTTTTTGGGGGGTAAAATAAAAAAAACGAGTAAATAGCCTACACTTCAACGAGCATGCTTGTGTTACTTTACTGATAAGGATCTACGTTTGGTTCACGAATACCGACCCGAGGTGGTTGAGAGTATGGAATTGAGAGATAGACAAAATTTCGAATTTTTAGAAGACAGACTTCATGGCAATGCATTATTTCCGTTATCTGTATACTGTGTAGATTTGACGCCTGGTCCAAACCAAGAAACGGTTAACTTCCATTGGCACGAAGAAGTAGAATTCATCCTCATTAAGGCGGGTTCCGTATTTGTTCAAGCTGGATCTTCCAATATTCAACTTCGAGCAGGTCAGGTTGCCTTTATTAATAGCCAGGAGATACATCGCTTTACCCCCCCTGACCATGGCATAAGTCAGTTTTATGCCATCGTGTTTACCCTGCAGTTTTTAAACAGTTGTTGTAGTGACGCAATTCAACAACATATTCTTCAACCCTTGCTTGATGGTAGTTGTAACTTCCCGTTTATCCTGCGTCAAGAAGAACCTTGGCACAAAGAGTTGTCCTACCACACCTCATCAATCATTGATTTGTACGATCAACGTACCCCATTTATGGAGACAGCTATAAAAGGACACCTGTATTTCATTCTCTTTTACTTAGCTAGTAATAACCAAATTATGCACAATCCAGTTGCGAGTAGAGATGACCGTTTAAACAGAATTAAAACCGTTTTGTCTTATATCGAAGAAAACTATAAACATAGCATTCGACTTTCTGAGCTTTCCTCGTTAGTTTCCATGAGCGATACTCACTTTTGCCGATATTTTCACAAGTTGGCTGGTCGAACTCCTATAGAATATATTAACGAGTACCGTATCAACCAAGCTGTAAAACTTCTACAAAATACAAATTTATCGATTATCGATATTGCCTTTGATGTTGGATTTCAAAATGTAAGTTATTTTATTAAGGTATTTAGAAACTATAAGTTCCTTACACCCTACCAATTTCGGCGAAATAAAACTATTTTAACATAGCAAAATCGTGTCATTTTTTTAGCAAAATCTTGATAGATCTAAATAAAATACTATGTTAGTTTTACCTTGTGTTAGCGATTTCAAAAAACGAATCGATACATCACAAGGGGAGGACGTATCAATGAAAAAATGGCAATATGCCGCAACGGGCATCGTAACTTTATCCATGATGACACCGCTATTAGCAACAAATTCTTTCGCACAATCGCCATCAGTATCCTTGCAGTTTTTACAAAACAAGCCAGAAGTAGTTAATGAATGGAATAAGCTAATTTTGGAATTTGAAAAACAAAATCCAAGTATTTCTATCAAACAGATTAATCCGCCAAATGTGGATACCACTTTGCAAGCCGACGTTGCTAAAGGTCAAGTTCCGGACATCGTTGCTATGGGTGCCGATGCCACATACATCCTCATGGCAAAAAACGGGATTTTCAAGAGCCTTTCAGGAACTCCAGAACTCAGTCATGTATCCGCTGCCTATACAAAAATGTTGGAAAGTGAAGTTGGAAAACCTACTCCCTATGCCATTCCCTACACAGTAAATGCCGTTCCAGTACTCTACAACGTCACACTCTTTAAGAAATATCATTTGACAATACCTAAAACATGGAATGCGTTCATGGCCGAAGCCAGGAAAATCAAGGCAGAAGGTGGAACTCCCTTCTACAATGGCTTCAAAGATTCTTGGACACTTGCTGTTCCATGGAACCCACTTGCAGCCAACGAGGAAGGTGCAAACTTCTTTCATCAGCTTAAAGCTGGATCAACATCTTTCATGAAAGCCAACATGAAAGCAGCTCAGCGTATCATTCAATTTTCTTCGTTCGGTCAATCCAACCAATTTGGCGTCAACTACAACGATGCTAACACCGGTTTTGCTCAAAACAAATCCGTCTTTTATGTGCAGGGCATTTGGGTTTTACCTGTCGTTCGACAAGCCAATCCGAAGATTAAGATTGGATCGTTTGTCTTTCCAGCAACGAATCATCCTGCAAAAACAAAAATGGTGTCTGGTGTAGACTCGCTGCTCGCTATTTCCAACTCGGGAAATTCTGCTAAGGAAGCTGCCGCCATGAAGTTCATCAATTTCCTGTTGCAAAAGAAAAATGCCGCAGAGTATGCCAATATCGCTGGACTGTTCTCTACTGTTAAGGGAGTAAAACCATCCGATAAAACGATCTTTCCATTACAAACCTATATCGATCAAGGGCGCGTTGTTGACTTCCCCGACCATTACTATCCACCAGCAATGGCAGCCAGCAATCAATACGAATCCGTTTTGCAAGGTGCACTAAACAAAAAACAAAGTCCAACGTCCATTCTTCAACAACTACAAAGCTTATACCAACAATCTGCCGCTCATGAGTAACTCGATCAAGAAGGGGTCCCCCCCTTCTTGAGAATTTTTTCAAGGTGGTGTGTTCCCTATGAAGTGGTTTCGTCAAACGTATGGGTATCTACTCATAACCATTCCTGCCATTGGCCTATTTTTTTTCTTTCATACGTATCCAGCTCTTCAAGGAATTTTTTATAGTCTTACCAATTGGAATGGATTTGGTCCCTTCCAATTTATCGGTCTGCAAAACTATATCGACTTATTTCAAGATCCTCAGGTTCTGCATTCCTATCTCTTTACGTTTCAATTCACGATTGTTACTGCCGTCATCGTGAATGTACTAAGCCTACTCATAGCCGTAGGATTAAACTCGAAAATCAAATTACAAAAGACATTTAAGGCTCTCTATTTTCTACCCAATGTCCTTAGTGTTTTAATCGTGGGTTACATTTTCAATTATATATTTGGCAACCTGATTCCTCAGATTGCAACACAGTTTCACATTACGTCCTTAACGCAAAATATTCTTGGTACAGGCTGGGCCTGGGTTGGCATTGTCATCGTAGCTGTCTGGCAAGGCGCAGCATTTAACTCCATTTTATATCTTGCAGGGCTTCAAACTATCCCGGAAGACGTTTATGACGCTGCCAGTATTGACGGAGCATCCACGTGGACAACATTTTGGAAGGTCACGCTTCCCCTTATCACACCTTTTATTACCATCAATACCGTTCTTTCAACAAAATCCTACTTGCAAGTGTTTGATCAAATTGTTGCTATGACAAATGGTGGTCCTGGTGAGTCTACACAATCCGTGTCTTTTGTGATTTATTCAAACGGTTTCGGCGGAGGAGAACTCGCTTATCAATCTGCTAACGCCGTCGTCTTACTTGTCATTATGGTGATCGTGGCCTTGGTGCAGATGCGAATCTTACACAGTCGGGAGGTACAACTATGATGAGGACAAAAACCAATTGGTTAACCACCTCCCTATTAGCCATAGGAGCATTGTTTATTTTGTTTCCGCTGTACATGGCCATTTCAGTTGCCGTAAAAAACCCGCAAGAGTTAGCCCAATCAGTCATCAATTGGCCAAGCGTCGCACATTGGCATAATTTCACTAAAGCCATGGCGATTACAAACTATTGGCATACATTTGGCAATAGTTTTACCGTCACTTTTTTTGCTGTTCTCTTGACCGTCCTTACTAATTCCTTGGTAGCGTATGCCATTGCCAGAAATATGCACCGGATTTTATTCAAATCCATGTACTTCTACTTCATCAGTGCCATTTTTGTACCTTTTCCTATCATTATGTTACCTGCAGTTCGTTTGATGAGCCATTTAGGATTAGCAAACTTGTGGGGTCTCATCATCCTCTATGTCATCTACGGCATGTCCACGAATGTATTTCTTTACGTCGGCTATCTAAAATCCATCCCCATAGAATTGGAGGAAGCTGCCTTAGTGGATGGTGCAAATCGTTGGACCATTTTCTGGAGAATCATCTTTCCTCTACTTGGTCCTATGAATGCAACTGTAGGTATTCTCACCGCTCTATGGGCTTGGAATGACTTCTT
>JAKADA010000052.1 GCA_021820975.1 Bacillota bacterium | reverse complement strand
GTTGGTTGTAAGCGATATTTTTGTTGGTCCCTGCCTTGTTTTCGAGCATGATTTCGGATTCCAATTGCGTCATCATCTTGGTGCGCTTAGAAATGGCTTTGCTGGTATCAGCTGGTTCAACGTGTAACGTAACGTGCACATCAGCGCCGACTTGAAAAAAGCGATCCAAGTAACCAAATTGCACGATGTTCGGTAACGCCGTCACGTAATACACCTTGGTGAACCCGCTTGGAGAAATGTAAATTTGAGAGGCTTGTACACGCATACCATCCGCAACGGTCATCACGTCCTTGATGGTTGGCGCGTGATTCTCGAGTATGTCTTGCTGATCGAGTTTTGTCACGACCCGTTTAGCCTTTTTACGAAACATGTCGATTCACCTCTTTTTCACCATCCACACGCGACGTATGAACTCCTTCTTGCATGGCATCACGATAACGTTGACTCACCGCACGATCCCGACTCCAGAAGTTTTGAATAGCTTCTAAGATTTCCACCCGATGAAGCAATCGAAACGGTACACGCATGCCGTGTAACCCTTCCAGCACAAACTCCGTCTCGCGATTTAATTCCTCAATTTGCACCTTTTCTTCTGATCTACCAAGTTTGGGTACAACACCGGTAATCACCAAGTTTTCACGATCGGTTCTTGGTTTCGCGACCTCTTCACTCAAATACGCTTTAAGCCCTTCGCTGTAGACCTTGAAACGATCGTTTTGGTACACCTTGTTGGCATCATCAATTTTTTGCTTGGCATCTTGGAGATAGTCGGTATAGTTAGCACGTCGTGCCTGCACACTGATTTGAAACGGTTGTTGTAAATGAACGACCATTTCTTTGAATTTATCGCGTAACGACTTGATTTCCGAGTAATTCAAAGAGTATAAATTTACGTCACCTACACGAATCATGCGATGAAACCGACCATTCACAATCATCGCGCCGGATTCCTCATGAAAACCTTGCAGTGGCAAATAGTCTTGTAACGATGCACTGCTTTTCTTACCTTTCATTGTTGCATTCGACGATGTGCCACCTTTTCGCTGTTTTCGTACATCACGAGCCACCATGACAGCAAAGGCAGCAACAATACCAGCACTAATCACGACAAGTTGTATATTCAAAAATCGATCACCTCACTCGCAGAATCTTTGTATTGCAGGCGATGTGTGCGACTATACAACCGCACTTTCGGACGAAAGTGATAACGCACACGCAACAATACCACTTCGCCTAATGTCCACTGTTGACGAAATTGCAAAATGGCAAAGGCGACACCGATAGCGCCTGAAAACAGCACAAAAGATACGATAGACAAATGCGTAAAAGGCGACGTGAGAGCGCCTAGAAGACTGATGGGCAAAGAGAACAAAACCCCGTACGTAAACTGGATAAGATGTTTCGTCGATACACCAAACGCAATAATTTCTCCCTCCGTCATGGGGAGTGGTGATTGGACTTCCAGCACAGTAAACCACCTCCTGCAACTTCATTACCTGTCCGGACGTCACGTGTTCGTCCGGACAGGTAATTGCTTTTTTACGCACCCAGTGTATTTAACAGACCGTACAAAATCCCCAACACAATAGCCGATCCGCCAACAAGAACCGCTCCTATTGCTACATGAATAAGATGAACCTTGGCTTCTTCGCGCCGTTGTGCATTGGCGCCACCACGCATAAAACCAATAACCGCCTTATACAGCTCGTACATGGTATAAGCCAACGCAACGCCCCCAGCGATACCTACAACATCATCAACAAACTTACCAATGAGTGCAAATACGCTGACTTTACTTACAGCAACACTGTTTTCGAGTGTGCTTAGTCCGCTACCAGTCGGCGGTGCAACAGGTTGCCTACTAGCAAACGCTTGTCCACCTCCCGTCATGGCTGTAGCTGCTAGCACGAAAGCCGACACGTATAAACCGTGAAAGCCGCGCTTTAGAAGTTGTTTCAAGCTCATCCTCTCCTATCCTTGAAAGAAATGATTGATACCCATAATGACACCTGGGCCGATCATACCGACGATAAAACCAACAATGGCAAACGTGATAATTCGACCTCCTGTTTGTTTCCAACGGCTTTGGTGAAACAAGGCACCAACGAGAAAGACGAGTGCGCCGATCATGATACCAAGCTCAGCCGCAAGAAAAATCCAGTCCATCACGGTAATTAACATGTCGATTGCGCCGTTCGTGGCGTTCGTCAACAACCCACCCACATTTACGCTATGGATTCCTAGTCTGCTTTGTAGTGAATTCATCAGCGAGTTGGTATTCAAACTATTATTCAACAGCTACAACCTCCTTCGTTATCCATCCAGCCCTCCCTTCCTTAGATCAAGCGTACAAAATTTTTCAATATCCAAACCCCGAGTTTTCATTCTATTTTTTCGGCTTTTTAATTTGCGTTGAAGAAAAGATGAAAAATGCACGGAAAACGCGAAGTTTTTCTCTTGCTTTTTCTTGCATACTAAAAATAGAAGACAACAATGGAGGGATTTTTGTGAAAGTAGTTCGTATTCATCCCAAAGCACGAGCACGATTGTTTCGGGCGTCCTTTACACCTCGTGCGCCTTTTGTTCAAGAAATTGAGCCAGAGGAATCCGATCATGACACGGAATGCCAAGAAACATTCGCAGAAACAATCGTTGAAACACAAGAAGTTGGGATTGTACTAGATCCGGTGATGGAAGTAAGTCACGGGGATGCTGTGGAGGAAGACAATGCGCAAATAAATCGAAAGGACCCAAGCGAACAAGAAATCACTCAACAGGAAGTAGCTGCAACCGTTATAGAAGCCGATAGGGTGCTAACTCCCGTTGACACATTGGGCAGTCAAGAAGCAACCGTCACAGACGCTGCTTTAGATCCTCTTCCTTCACCAGTGGACGATGATCCTATGGAAATTCGCTATGTGGATCGTGTAAAGCACGTATTTAGTCACTGGCACACCACGGACGAAGAAGTGGCCTATGCCGAGACTTTGCAGGAAATCGTAGATACCATCGTTATTCAGACCAAGGAAGACAAAACGTGTGAGGTGACGGTACAAACCGATCAGGCCGTGTACCATTTTTATCGTTTTCGCACGAACTACGAAGGGCATTCCTCTCGCGCGTTACTCAAGGTGCTTGATCACTTCAATATCGCGTTATCCATGGATTTTCTCTTAGATAACCCAACCATGACGATTTACGTTACCGGACAAAAAATCGCTGTAAGTGACATGGATTACGTATTGCACTATCGGCTTTATAAGCACCGCATCGTAGAGCCTGTACAGTGGTTTTTATCCAGTGATATGCTTGATCGTTTAGATGAATTAGCAATGGCTTACGATATTGATATAGAGCTTGTGGTGGAACAGTTATTGACCATGCAAATGCAAGAAAACGAGCAAAAGGAAAGCCCTGCTGATCTGTAGCAGGGCTTTTTACACCATGGCGTCCACTTTGTTTTGTCGGATCATCGCTTCTAACGTTTCACGAGTAAGCACTTTTTGAGCGGTCTGGCCCAAGTGATATTTTATCTCGTTGATCCGTTTATTTACGCTCGACTCGGCTTGGTGCAGTTCCCGCGATATAGCAATGAACGATCGGTCTTTTTGATACGCTAACACCAACACATCATGGTACATCCGTTTCTCTTCGGGATCATCCGAAATTCCATCGACCGTCATATCAACAAAATCCAAAAGATCCGTAAGGTGCTTACGCTCTTCTTCCGTTTTTTCGTGCCAAAATCGTTTAACAAGTCGATAGTGTTTATAGCTACGACGATAACCCAACAGGATTTCATGACCTAAGCACTTACAATTTTCCCTTTCCCATTCTCTCCGTTCGATCTCTTCTTGCTGACGACGGCTTACTACAGGCGTTTCATCGGGAAATAAAGAAAACTGTTCCGTTGCAACATCACCTATCAATGGGATATAAGCTTTTTGCTGTTCGTCGGTAACGTATAAGGTTAAGGGTACATCGACTTTACAAGCATTTAACGCGTCAATGTGGTGTAAAATTTTCTCTTGCAGGCTTGCAGGATCTTTATCCGAAGCGATTAATTTTACCTCATCGGAAATTCCGTTCTGCCGAATTGCGTAATAGTACATTTGTTTTCACCTCGCCCATAAAAATAGTACCGTGCTATCTTCTCGCCAGATAAACCCAAGTACGTGGCGTAATCTCGAACAATTTCTCGCGACAAGGACGGCCAAGGAATTTGATTGATTTGCCCAGACTCAACGGATTTAAGATATCGGCATCGAAAGCCAAGATCTGCTGCACATATTTCTAACGATTTTTGCAAACGAGTTCGCCGACGTGCTAGTTGATTCCCTAACTCGATCATTGCCGCGTTTGATAAACTTTCTAGCATTGTCGGCACCTCGCGTAAGCTTAATATTCTTCAATGCCTTGGCAAACGGTAATACAACGTCGGCATTCGTCTTGCTCTTTTTCTTTCGCTAAGTCCAGTAACGACATTTGTGCACAAGTTAGTTCGGGAAAAAGCATAGAAACATATTGTGGGAATCTCAACTCGATATAATGGCGAAATGTAGTCGCATGAAATCGATACCCCTGTCGATGCAATATTCGTGCAAACGCCCGTAGCCGTACCTCAGATCGATTGGTGTGAAGAATCGTATACTCTTCTTCGGCCAGTTCGTCCTCTCCCATACTAGCCGGTACAGACACTTGCACAAAAATTACCTCGTTTTTTCGCTTTCTTGGTGTGTACTTTCTCGCCATGCAAATTCCCCTTTTCTCTAGCTGCCCCCACAATGTTTCGGCACGCCTTTTCTATGTTTAGCTTAGCAAATTTTTGATCATCAACACCCCGAGTTTTCAGTCGATTTTTGCGGTTTTTTATTTTTTCGTATTTGATCACAAAGAGACTTGAGGGAACGGCGGCACGGAATCTCTTGTTTCGTTGCAATACAAACACAAACTCTGCTTATCGACAAGTTTTGCGGTTACTCCTTTTCGTACACGCCAGGCTTGTCCGTAGCGTGACCGAAAACTTGATAGAACCGTTCGTATTTCCCCGCTTGTGGTTGACAAATATTTTGCGAAAAATCATAAGATGGACGTTGCGACCAATTTCCATTCGACCGTGAAGATCGCACAGAACGTACATCACTCAGTACCGCTTCGTGTTCAATTTTTTGTGGGACGTGTTGCTTGTGTTCGTGTAGTTCCCATATCCGTGGTTCACAGTATTGCAAACTACGAATACGATCACGTGAAAATTTGGGTTGATATAGCTCAAACGATTCTTGTATGCCTTGCAAGATGGTTTCAACCGCCACACCTGATTCAAGTAAATCGTCAATCATGTTAAGTTCAAGCGCATTAAGCATAGGACGTTGTAAAAGCGACGTGGCTAATGTCTCAATGGCTTGATAAGCAGGGTTGGGTTCAGCACCATCGCTTGGAATATCAACGATGGAGGAAATAGCTAGTGCTAGATTTCCTTGCGTCGAAAAATTTTGATCTGTAACTATGGCCGCTTGGGAAGTTAAGGTCTGACTTTCTTGAAATTCCCCAAGCGCAGGTTTTATGTTTTGAAGGAGATTTGAAATATTTTCCTTCGCGTGCGTATGCGCGCTATAAGCATCATCTTTAATCTCTGTAAGTAATCTCTGGTATTGCTGTTCTGTTTTAGAACCACGAGGTTCTATTTCGAAACTTCGAAGTTCTGTTTTAGAACTTCGTAATTCTCCTGAGTTTCCTTGTAAATTCGCTAGTTCTGTTTTAGAACTTCGAAGTTCTGATGTAGAATTTCGTGGTTCCGTTGGCGGTATGCTTGGCACAGTCCACGGTAATGGATAACCATCGAGGTTATAACCGATACTCAACAAATCCCGTTGGATTTGGATTAAGTTGAGTCGATATTGAAAGGTTTTATCCATTTTGTTTTTAGGGTTACGGCGTTGCTCAATCCATCCGGCCTCAATCAATTTCGTTATATGGTTCATCATGTTAGACTTTGATAGACGAAGCATAGTTTCTTCAGACAACTCTTCGGCCTTCTTATAGATCCACCCATTGCGCAAGTCTACATTTGCCGTTTGACCCATATCTTCCATGCGTGTTGCTTCTTCCGTTAAAAAAACATCGAAGTCATTCACGTGTTGAGACCAGTATAAAAATTGATTTAATAAAATGGCATCGATATAATTTCCGGTTAAAGCGACAAGCTCTTCTTTGATGACGATTCGTTTAAGAGGACGTTGATTTGTCATGCCAACACACCCTCTTCCGTGCCAAAAGCTATCCAACCCCCAAAGATATTTTTTGCGGGTTGAATAGCTTTTGTTGTTCTAATGTACCTGAGTGTGCTTAAATATATATTAATTACATTTTGTACATAGCTTACATAATGTATATTATCGGACGTTAAGTTTATAATAGGAATATATTATCGGATGTTCAAAAAACTAAATAAACAAGCACCTGTGCTTAATGACATCATTATGACACAGGTGCTTGTTTTCATTAATGTCCAGATAGGATGAGATGCAATAAATTGCCCACGGATGGTCCTGGTGGAAAAATAACAAACAACATCAGGTATACAATTAAGCCTGTACCAGCTGATACAAACCAAAGTATTGCCGTCCAAGGTGCAATCTTGCGGTGTATATGAAAACGTCTGCGTACAGCGAGTACGACAGTAAGTACACCAAGCACAGCTGCAATCGTCGCCAACATCACGTGAATTTGTAAAATGACTTGGTACAACATCGCATAACTTTGTGGTCCACCAAACTGACTATCACCAACCAGTAACGTACCAAGAACGTAACTAACAAAAAATGCAGCACCAAGTGATGCGGCCCAAACCATCATACGACGGTGTCGGTGCACGTCACGATGTTTGATCTGATACCAACCTATGCCAGCAAAAATAGAACTAGCAATCATAAAGATTTCATTGAGTAAAGCCCATGCGGAAGCCATCAGGTAACCTCATTTCTACTCTTCGCAAGTATAGTCAAAGTAAACCATACTAAAGATGACTTAGCAACTAAGGTTATGTTACTTCGTATTTATCATAATATGTAATTCATCTTGGAGCCAAGACGTTAGTTTGTCACGAATAGTATCGCGTACTTCACGAAATTTAGCCATGATCTCATCTTCGGTTCCGGTGGCTCGCGCTGGATCATCAAACCCCCAATGCAAGCGTCGCACGTTTGGTGGTGTAATCGGGCATTTATCGTTAGCATCGCCGCAAAGTGTAATGACGTAATCAGCATGGTTAAGCAACTCATCATCAATTACTTTGGAAGTATGATAAGAGATATCAATTCCTACTTCTTGCATGATTAATACAGCGCGTGGATTTAATCCATGTGCCTCTATGCCGGCGCTTTGTACTTCGATAACGTCTCCCCCAAGGTGACGTGCAAGGCCTTCAGCTATCTGACTGCGACAAGAATTTCCTGTACAAAGAAAATAGATCAATTGTTTTTTCACGAACACCATCTCCTAAATGTGAATAATTGATAGCCACACAAAAAGTCCTGTTAACGTGACAAACAGCGTGGGAATAGTCAAAATCACACCTGTTTTAAAATACTGACCCCATGAAATACGAATCCCCTTTTTCCCTAACACATGTAACCAGAGGAGTGTCGCCAAAGACCCAATCGGTGTAATTTTCGGTCCTAGGTCACTGCCAATGACATTGGCATACACCAAGGCTTCCTGCATAATACCCGTAGCGTTAGCGGAATGAATAGCTAGCGCTTCAATCATGACCGTTGGCATATTGTTCATAATACTTGATAGAATGGCCGCTAAAAAACCAGCGACTAACGTGCCGCCATATAAACCTGTTGTCGTCGAAGCATAAATGACATGACCAAGAAGAGTAGTTAAACCAGCGTCACGTAATCCATAGACCACGACATACATGCCAATAGAAAAAAACACAATCGCCCATGGTGCTTCTTTAATGACTTGCCACGGAGAAATGACATGTACTCTCTTACCTGCAATCAAGAAAATGATCGCGATAACGCCTGCTACCGCAGAAACAGGAATGTGTAAAAGTTGCGTAGCAATATAGCCGATAAGAAGTACGGTTAAGATTACCCAAGATGCCTTAAACATCCCTTCATGAACAATCGCATCTTTTGGTTGTGACAAATGACTCGGATCATAACTTTGTGGAATATTACGACCAAATACCAAGTACAGCATCACAACACTCGCTACAAACGAGACGAGATCAGGAATAATCATATGCACCGCATAATTTACAAATTCAATATGAAAATAATCAGCGGAAACAATGTTGACTAAGTTACTGATAATAAACGGTAACGATGTCGTATCAGCGATAAATCCACTGGCCATGATAAAGGGAAGCATTTTTTTCGTATCAAAGCGCAGGATGCGTACTTTTTCAAGCACGATCGGTGTTAAGATAAGCGCCGCCCCATCGTTTGCAAAAAAGGCAGAAACTAAAGCACCTAGCACAGTGACGTAAAAGAAAACACGTCGTCCATCCCCTTTTGCTGCATGAGCCATTTTTAATGCAGCCCATTCAAAAAAACCGATTTTATCCAAAATCGTTGATGTGATAATAATCGCCACAAAGGTCAGCGTTGCATCCCAAACGATAGCCGTAACCTCAACAACATCATGTAACGTGACTGCTTTCACTAACAAAGCAACTACAGCGCCCCCGACGGCGCTCCATCCAATTGACAATCCTTTGGGTTGCCAAATGACAAGTACCAAAGTTAAAAGAAAAATGATCACAGCCACAACAGCCATTGTGCATCTCCCTGTTTCTAAAGAAAATTACGATAACGACGTGCTACATCTCACACCAAGCCCTTGTATCTGCAAAGCATCAAATTCTTCTGCTACATTTGGTAATGCGTACACAATATCAGCTAGCAACGTAACTTTATTCAAATCAAGCGAATAGTACACCCATTGAGCCGTTTTGCGCTCTTTGAGAAGACCAGCCTGTTTGAGTTTGCGCAGGTGTTGTGAGATGCTTGGTTGGGACATGTTCAAAGCCCCCACTAGCTCACACACACAAAGTTCCCCGTGACGTAAAAGCGCAAGAATATGCAAACGAGTTTTATCGCCTAAGGCTTTATACACATCAGCAATTAGCTCAAACCTTTCTTCCATGCGCTCACCCCACCACTTATTTTGCGAAGTTTTGTAACATTTCCCTACCCAACGAAGATCTCTCTTCGGCTGATCCAACTGCAACGGGATCTGATTCGACCGCATCTTGAATAGCCGTATCCGCGTCCATCATTGCCGTCAAACGCACCTGGCGCACCCATAGCACGGTCTCTTCGAGCTCCTTTTGCGTAATACCCGCTTCTTTGGCTTTGGCCACGTGTTGTTTCATCGAAACGTTGCACCCTGTCGCATCTCCATCGCCGTATAACGATATGCTTATATTATAGCTGATCGTCAAGAAAATGCGAACAGTCCTTTTTAACTATTACATTTCCGGTAAATTAGTTTTATAGTGGCATTGGATAAAAAATTCTCGCAAAGGAGGTCAAGATCATGGAGAGTCAACCAAACCTTTCGCCGATGTTGCCACCTGATACGTTGGCACACATTCAAAAGGATGCGCAAGATGCTTATCCTATACTGCATTCACCTGAAAACCTTGCCAAACAGGCTCTCTACTTTAAAGCACTCGGTGATCCTACGCGCCTGAAAATTGTTGGTTTGCTGCTGTTATCGGATATTTGCCTCTGTCAATTGGTTGAAGTACTTGATATTCCGACGTCTACGATGACCCATCACCTGCAAGTCCTTGATCGCGGTGGCCTGATTGAAACACATCGCGCTGGGAAGTTTACTAAATATGCGATTCGCGAATCGTATCGTGCATCGTTAGCATCAGCGCTTCAAGGAACTACCCAAACAAACGATAGCGTGAAAGGATGATCCATGATGTCTATCAACATGGAAAATGAAACGAAAATCACACCGGAGGAACTTTTAGATGGTCAGTATTTTCACGGTCACAAATGTCCAGCGATGCCGCAAGGACTTCGTGCAGGTCATCTTGCGATGGATATTCTCGGCGTACAACGTGCTCGTGGCGGCGGTGAACTTAAAGCGATCGTCGAGATTGGTGATCATCATTTTTCGGGATGCTTTGCTGACGGTGTGCAATTCGCTACAGGTTGTACGTTTGGCAAAGGCAACATCGTTAAAGAACCACTAGGTAAATTTGCTTTGACGCTGATTGATACACGGACCAAGCGTGCCGTTCGCGTCTCCTCCAAGTATGATCGCATGAA
>JAKADA010000003.1 GCA_021820975.1 Bacillota bacterium | reverse complement strand
GCATGCAATAATCATCATCTTCAAAGGTTCCTTTTCCGAAACGTTCATCAAATTCGCCGATTTCTTCATAAACTTCACGACGAATCAACAGGCAGAAACCAACTAGTCTCAGGGCATAAAGCCATTTCCCTGGATCAGACTGATTGTAATGTCGTGCAAATTCGTGATACTCCTCGAGCGTCTGATAGGTCTGTGGCCTCACCTGAATTCCCGATACCGAGTTGGAAACCGGGCCTACGGCTCCATGCTTGGAATCTGCAAGAAGACACTCTAATAAGTTGTTTAACCAACCATGGCTGACTACAACATCGTTATTCAATATTAGAAATTGATCTCCGCGTGCCATTTTTAGCCCCTGATTACAAGCTGCTGGAAATCCTTTGTTGGTGTCATTCTCAACTAAAATAACGTCCGTCATAGTCCTTAGTGCATTCACTGTTTCATCCGTGGAACCATTGTCGACCACAATGAGTTCATAGGGATTGATCGTGAATTGACGTATACCTTCTAAACATTGGTGAGTGTAGTTCCACTGGTTAAACGTGGGGATGATAATACTTGTTAAAGAATTTTCATGTCCACTTTGAGTCATGACGGGACCTCCCCTTTCTTATAAAATATGGAGTGGATCGGTCTGTTGATAAAGCACTCGTTCCGAATCCGCCTCAATCAATGTTGTATGAATTTCGTGTGTTCCCGTTTGAGTGGGATGAAATTCCGTTACCTCCCAATAGTTCCAAATCGTATCCCAAAACCGCTCTCCGATGTGAAAGAGAGACATGCGTAAATTGGCTTCAATCTCCCCATCCGGATCTACAATTTGAATTTCTTCAAAACACGATATTAAACGATCCCATGAACAACACCATTCATGCACAATATAAAAGGAAGCGGGTATAGTTTTTTCGATTCCGTAAAGACAGGTAACCAGCGATGTCGTTCCTTGTTCATGAACAACGCTTTGGCACAAAATGCTACTTTGTAATCGAATAAACAAGAGATCTCCTATAGATGAGTTACCCATGCCAACGCCCCATTATGTCAAATTGAAATCTTCGAATATTTTGTTCGCGGATAACTGGTAGGCCAAAATAAACGCAAAATAATCATCTGGCGAATGAACAACATTTCGGGAAAATTCCACGAACATCGTCGACATCGAAGTATGGGTTTGCCAATTAGTTACGGATTTGAGCAGGGAAAACTGGTTACGTAGTTCGCTTTCAAGACGCAGGGCAGTATCGCATATTGCGATACACTTTGTGTAGATCCCTAGTCGCAAATAACAGTAAGCCAAGGCATAGGTTGCTAGTCCCCAATAAGGTACACCGATTGCACCGTGGACCACTCGTTCAAGTGGCTGTAAAGCCTTTTTCCAGTTCTCGCAACTAGACCATTCGATTCCAATGCAGTAATCAATCCAGGGGGATTCCCCCTTTTCGCCTAATTCCAGCTCTAACAGCCGAATGTTTCGCTTATGTTTACTTTTTCTTTCTATTATTTGGTCTAAATATCCTAAGTGCTCTACGGTGGCGGGTAGAAGATTGATTTTTAAGTTTGCCCCGTAACGTTTATGCAAACTTTCCGAAATACTCTCGTGAATTCGATGTTGAAATCGAACTTTCGAGTCATTGCGAAATAAGACGATCCTCTTATCCCAAAATAACGAATCTGCCGTTCGGTTCGAACCAACATAGCTGAGTATAGTGGTTTCAAAAGCCTGAGAATCCGTGGTGGACAAAAGTGCAAAAAGTTCATCCCGTGAAATCTGCAATTGAAGGCGTTCGTCTGCGTCTATCGATAGAATCCAATCCCCTGACGAATGTTCAAGTGCATAGTTTCTCGCGGCAGAAAAATCATCTTGCCATTTGAAATCAAGTACCGTACAACCACAGCTTTTGGCTATGTCTGTAGTGCGATCAACGGATCCTGTATCGACAACCACTACATCTCTTGTTATCTGAAAAACACTCTCTAAACATTCCAGCAGCAATTCTTGTTCATTGCGAACAATGACACAAGCTGTTAGTTTCATGCATCCAACTCCTTCAAAACCTCAATAGTGGTTAGGTGATACTCCCCAAGTAGCTCGTAATACCAATCCTCTTTCATAGCAGTTACATGAATTTTGAGAGGAAGTTGACACAAGAGTTGGGCGGCCAGACTTGTTTGACCATTAAGGCTGAGTGTTGACAAACATGTCAGGAATGAAGCAACGTGATTTGGGTCATCTGTGTTGATGTGGATTTGTTTCATCATGAGAGATTCGTTGATTCGGTCAAGAAGGTCCAGTGTCCATTCATTGAAATTTTGCTTTCTGAGTTGTTGAGTCCGTTTGTGTACACTTTCGAATTTTTTCTCAATCCAATCGCACAAACACAGTTGGATAGCTGCTGGAACGTAATTGGAGTTATACTTGCAACTTTCTTCAAAGTCTGCTCGTGCATCGGTAATGTTTTTGTCCGTAAGTGAAATCACACCTTGGAAAAACGCTGGAAGATAAGTACCGCAACCTTCTTGGGTGGGGTAGATCGGTGAAGGCTCCCCTAATTGTAAACATTTACTAAATGCCTCCCGCGCTAAATCCATATGTTGTTGATTCAAGTACAGGATGCCCAATAGCAACCAAAGGTCTGTGTATTCTGGAGAATCGCGAATTGCTTGTTGAATCACTTCTATGGCCGATTTGATATCACCCATTTGCCATAAGGCATAAGCATATTTGGATGGAAGTTCAGGTAACCACGGTGTCTGATCCTTACTCCGTTCAAGAGTCGTCGCCTGTTTGTAGTAATGAATCGCATCTGTGAACTTTCCTGCTCGTAAGAATTCATTACCCTTGTAGTAATACATAGAAATGTCCATTGGCCTTCGCATGAGTTCAGTATCCAGAATGGACAAATTTCGGTATATTTTTTTGTGGTGTTGGACCATGGTATCCAAATATCCACGATGAATGACAAAAATGCTAGGTACAACTTTGTATTTGACGGATGTCACTTTTGGAATCAGTTCATGGATGGCTCCGCTATAGCGGAAATTTAAATTACTTCGAAACAATCTCAATTGAGCGTAGTTTAGGATCGTGGGATGCTGTGCATCCCCAACCAGATTTTTAGTAGTAAAAAAAAATGCATCATACGGTTCTTCATTAACCAGTCTGCGGATGTGTAGGTGACTCTCAACTGGCAATTCGTCATCAGCATCCAATACCAAGATCCATTCGCCAGAGGCATGCGCTAGAGATTCGTTACGCGCAGATGAAAAATCATTTTTCCAGTTGAACTTGTAAATATTGGCCCCATAGGATTTGCATACATCAACCGTACGATCTGTAGAACCCGTATCCACAATAATGATTTCGTCAACAAGGGTGCCAATGTTTTGCAGGCAACGTTCAATAATATCTGCTTCGTTCCGAACAATCATGCACAAACTAATACGGTTCACTTATACCCCTTCTCGTACTCGCTTTGAAGTTTCAATAAAGTTTCCGATGTAGGGAATTTTGATAATCCTTGTTGTAGAATCTTCCTCCCGCGATCGAGTAAATACATCCGGGCTTGAGTCCGTAAATCACCTTTTGGATCATATTGAGCAAGCACTTGGTGTAACTCGTTTTGTTCATTTAGAAAAGCATAAGTCAGAATTAGATACTGGAGTACACTTTCCGTTTTTTCTGCAGACTCCAGATAGACTCTTGCCTGCTCAAATTGGTCAGACAATACTAACGAGATACCTAGTAAAGCATCTTTCTGTGGGCCTGCTAACGTGGCAATTGAAGTGATGTACTCCAAAGTGGCACGACCGGAATCATCACGGAGTAATAAGTTTGCGAGATGAAAAAAGGGTTGCGTAAACGTAGGATTCTTTTCGAAAGCTTGACGGTAGGAAACTACTGCCTCAGTAATTCTTCCAGCGGACTGAAATGCCTGCCCCATGGCAAAATAGGAACGGTAGGTGGAGATACCTTTCTCAACCGTATATGGTGGGAGGGGTGGATCCCCCATTTCAATGCACTTGGCAAAGTTTTTTAAGGCGAGTGCCCAATTTTGTTTTTGAGAGAAGTAGACGCCTTGCAAATAAAACAAATCCGTGTAGTCCGGGAACATCGTGATTGTTTCTTCGAGAAGTTCGTGGGCTTCCTCCCATTTTCCCATTTGCATTAAAACAGAAATATATATCTTGTAGAAACGGGATACCCACAGTGCATTTGGATCTGTCCATTTCTTGGCCTGTTTGAAAATATGAACGGCATTATCAAATTGTTGGAGTCGAACATATTCCATTCCAAGATTGAACGCTCGAAAACTGTCGGATGGAAAGTCCTTCACCTCGCGGATGGCAATTTCTAAATTCCGTTCTTTCTTGCCTTTCTTTGTAATTACACTTTTCAAGTACCCACGATGCAAAATTTCTATCGGTGAATCGAAAATAATACCTGGCGGATTCGCTTGAAGGATCGATTCCGCAATTTGTTCATGAAGAGCACCTGAGTAGCGGTATTGTGCGTTATTACGGAATAAACGGACGTTTAGGGATTCTTCAATTTCTTGTATTCCATCCGCATCTGTCTGATTTAAAATGTGTATAAAAAACCCAGCAGCATTCGGAAATTCGTTGAGATATTTCTTGATACCTTCTTTTCCTTTAGAAGTCAAAACCTCATCCGCATCGAGAACTAACACATATTCTTTGGATGCATATTCCAGACTGATATTTCTCATATATGCAAAATCATGTGTCCATGGAGCTGAATAACACCGGGCACCAAATGTTTTTGCAATATTTATGGTCTGGTCGGTAGAACCGGTATCAACAATGACAATTTCATCAACAACTCCTTCCACACTGTGCAAACACTCGTCTAAAAACTCTTCCTCGTCGCGAACAATCATACATAGAGATATTGATCCCATGCTTCATCACCTGCCTTAACTGTTGCATTATCATATTCTGTCTACTCCGCATTATGATGTGCTTATGTCTATTATTATATCGATTATGAAATAATTAGGTAATTATCCATAACTACGTTTGGCGAATCGAATAAGCTGTCTTAATTCATTCAAAAAGGAGGGATAGTATTGGCAAACTTTAAAGTGTTTTCAGAGGTACCGTCGCAACTACTGACCCAGGTATCTCAGACCAACGCCGCATCCTTGTTGACCACAGCTCAAAACCTGACAGCTGCCAGTCTGTTGTCGCAGGTCTCAAACCTCACCGCTGCCAGTCTGCTGTCGCAGGTCTCAAACCTGACAGCTGCCAGTCTGTTGACCACAGCTCAGAACCTGACAGCTGCCAGTCTGTTGTCGCAGGTCTCAAACCTCACCGCTGCCAGTCTGTTGACCACAGCTCAGAACCTCACCGCTGCCAGCTTAGTAACGGAACTAGGTGATCGTGCCGTTGTGGACGCATCACAGACCGTGACAAGTGCCGTGACAACGTTTACCGGTGGGAATATCCTAACAGCGATTTCTCTGAGCGAAGTCACATTCACTGTATTCAATGCAAGCTCTACCGCAGGGGCCGAAGCCGTGTTGTATTTAAGTGCGGATGGGACCAACTTTTCTCCAGATCCAACTGTGGTAACCCAGACAATTGCATCTAGCGCACAATATTTCTTTGCCCCAGGCCATTTTGTCAAGTATATGCAGATTATGTACGCGGCTCAGACGGCTAGTATAACGGCGTCGCTGACGATTTATACACAAGCGCACGTCTAAATTTATTTGTAATCTGTAATTATTTTTTTACACAGGGGTGAGAAGCCAATGGGCCAAGTGAAAAAAATGAAATACGGGGCTAATTGCGCCCCTGTACATAGGCAAATTCAATTACTCAAGTCAAAGCGCGTAAAACCTGCAAAATACGAAATGCGGTCTTACTCAACAAGTCATTGCAATATTGTAAATATAGTTGTAAAGAAAATTAAGACTCCTATCACCGTTAAAAAAACTCTTCCGATTGACATCCGGCTAGTTAATCGTCCTATGATCATTTCTAAGGTTCTTAGGCCACTACAAATTAAAAATATTCATGATCCGGTAACAGTCGATCGAATTGCTCGGCCGATATCCATATCCAGGGTCGAAAATCCAGTGATAGTAGAACAGGTAAAGCAACCTATCATTATAAAGGCCATCGAAACACCATCAGTGATACAGAACGTGATCAAGCCGCTCAAAGTTTCAGGTATTCAATCTCCAGTAGTTGTGCAACGCATTGAGGACTCTTTATCGATGAATCCGTTGAGTCAAAGTGTTGACAAAATCACTATTTATGGCTCCAATTCCTCTGCCCCTGTACAAACCGACGACTTCGGGCGAATTATCTTTTCTGGCCAGGTACAGGTAGCACCTGTTATGTATACAGAGAAGTCGTTTACTAGGTTACAATCGCAAGATCAAATTCAATCCTTGCCTTCGCAAGATGTATCTATTCAAACAAATCTTTCGTATGCAGTTGTGAATCAATCAGCAGAACCAGTAATTATTTATCTGGAAATCAGTCCGAATGATGTTGACTATATGACCGATTCTTCAACTGTCGTGTCCGCATTTTCAACTCAATCAATTACACCCTTGCGGTTTCTACGATATGCGAAAATTTCCTATCAGTCCGCTAAAACCGATCACTCTGTGATTTTTGATATCTATTATCAGGCTCAGTCAGGATAAACAGAGTTTTGGTTAAGAAGCAGTATTTCAAAAGTGGCACTGCACCTTAACATTCAGTTTGTTCTTCGAATGTGACAAAATCTCTTGAGCCTGCGGGAAAACATGTATGGGTCAGTTTAGCCTTGGTCATTTCCGATAGGCACAAAGCCATTGCGGTGGAATTCACGTCATTGAGCCATTCGAATTCATTCAAGGTAATAAACGCATACTTTCTTCACAAGTACGATGTACGATGTCTCCATAGATCGATAGAGGAGGCAATGAAAATGAGTAAAAAGATGTTTGCTGTACCACTTCTTATTGCTGGAATTACCGTTGGTGGTATTGCTGGAGTCATGGCGTCATCGGTGTTTGCAGCAAGTCCCAATACGAATCAGAATAGCAATTGGGGCAACATGATGGGCGGCGCTTTTGGGGGCAACGGATCAACAGGCAATGGTTTTGCCGGGATGATGGGCGGTTCGGGTTCCTCGTTCATGAGTTCTGTCATCAACCGGGTCTTTAGCAACGTGCCAAAAATGAGCGCTGCAGCTGCAACTCAAGCTGCACAGACAGCCTTAAACCAAGCGAATGCATCTATTGACAAAACAAACAATTCAATCACATATTCGGGTCAGGACGTCAACATCGTTGCGCTGGCTGGTCCCACTGGCGCTGATCAAAAATTCGTGATTGATGGGCTTGTGAATCCTACGTTGCACATTCAAAAAGGCGCGAAAGTCTCTCTTCAATTGATCAATGAGGATAAAGGCATGCCACACGGCATTGAGATCACATCAGCGAAACCGCCGTTTGCCTATATGTCGATGATGCAAGGTGGCATTTATGGTGGATCCTTCATCCATCCAATTCCTGCAGCGACCAAAGCTGGAGATCCGACATTGACAACGACGTTTACGGCAAGTCAAGCAGGAACATTTACGTATCTTTGCCAATATCCCGGGCATGCACAACAAGGGATGTACGGGAACATCGTGATTTCCTAATTGCAACGTTCTCGGTAGTAACTGAAGGCTCGTCGTTTGCGTCCTCCACGCTCACGATGAGCCTCTTTGCTAATTTGTGTATTTCACAAGAAATTGGGCATAGTAGGATGGGCGATAGTTGATCGAAAGGAAGTTCCTTCGTGCGTGCTACTTTTATCTTGTTGGTTATGTTACAATTCGTGTCTCCGTTTATCAATCACGTGAAAGCAGCACAACAGATGGATTTGAACTTTGCGAAAGGCCGTTTGGTTATGTTGAATTTTTGGGCTTCATGGTGTCCACCCTGTCACCATGAAATGTCAGACATCGTTGCTTTGTATACGAAATACCATCAACAAGTGATCTTTATTGGTGTCAATCTGACAGATAGTGATTCGATACAAGGAGCACAACAGTTCATTCGGCAATACCACGTTCCCTATCGAATTGTTTATGATCGAAACAACGAATTGGCTCAATCTTTTGGAATTCTCGCAATACCAACAACGCTGTTGCTCAATCGAGATGGTTCTGTGGCCTATAGAATTACAGGGGAAATGCCTCAGGTGTTGCATCGCACCTTGGCCCAATTTGTGCATCAAGATAGTAAAAGGGTTACTTTACGCTCCAAAAATGGCGCATAAAATAACCCTTTTGATGTGCTTGAATATTATTCGGCCCTCATGGCGTGTTCCGTGAAGTGCCTTGATGGACGATTAACGTTCAATATATCCAACGTTCTTTCGTATTCGTCTACCGTAATTTCACCCTTCGCCAATCGAGACTTTAGTGTCTCCAAAGGATCTTCTTCACGACGCGTTTCAAACTCCCGGTAATTCGTGTGACGTCCACCACCACCGCAGCATCCCATAAAAATCCCTCCTTTTATTCTTGGGTACGTAGGTATCGTATCTACTAAATGTGAAGAAAGTATGGAGGTAAGCCTTGGTCATTTCCGATAGGCACAAAGCCATTGCGGTGGAATTCACGTCATTGAGCCATTCGAATTCATTCAAGGTAATACCCGCATACTTTCTTCACATCTTGCGGGTAAACTATATCTAAGATTCAAGCTACACGTGCTAAAGGCAGGAGGAATGCATGATGATGGGTTTTGGATATGGCGGTATGGGCTACGGTGGACTTGGTTTTGGTATTGTCGGCATGATCGTCCAACTGGCTATCATTGTCGGCGTCGTCTGGACGGTAGTATATCTCGTCAAACACGCGACACGTAAAGACTCAAATTCCGCCCCGGGTTCCAATGCACGGGAACTTTTAGCGGAACGTTTTGCTCGCGGTGAAATTACGGAAGAAGAGTACAAGAGAATGCGGGATTTGCTCTAATGTTTCACAAATTGAACCCACAAGAGGCAGACTAGTTCACCTCTTGTGGTTAAGTATCGTCACGCGTTATTTCGCTTCGTCAATTGCACTAATTAACGTCTGTTCAACGATTTGCGCGATAGGTTGAAGAGCTGGTCTCTCGATCATTTTCATTAATGCTGTGGGTCTCGGCAAACCGATTTTTGTTACTCCCCCATCATCATAGACGACGATTTTGCAGGGAAGAAAATAGCCAACGAGGTCATCTTCACTCAACACTTCTTTTGCTCGTACCGGATTGCACACTTCAAGGATATGATATGGTTTTGTGAACTCAATACCTTTACTGTGCAATGTCGCAGTAAGATCGAATGCCCACAAAACGCCGAACTTTCGCGATTTCAGACTTTGTTCTAAATCTTGAATAACTTGTTGGATTGTTTTTGCCGTTTCAACAGTGTAATGAAACATGGTTTAGTCCTCCTTGGGTAGGGGCGTAGCGATTATCTTACGAACGATATCTTTCCACGCCAATCTAGATACATGCTGAATGAGAAAACCTGCGGCCGTCAAGTTTTCCATGGTCCTGCGGTTGACGTTTGCCCCAGATATGCGCACTGTCAATGGGTTCAAAGCGTGCAGCATGCCAGCTAACAAAGGATTGTCGCTTACATGTGTTCGATCATCAGGAGCTGCCCCGAAGGTACGACTTTGCATAACTCACCCACTCACCATCGCAAAAGTATCCTACTTCTAGCTACTATACCCATTACTTGTGAAGAAATTGTGTGTATGTCTATCTTGGGTTTGACTTTTTTTCAGTAAAAAATAGGGTATACTCAATTGAAATTCAATTTTCAAAGGGGACGATATTTTTGAGTAATGCCATCACACTTGACGCCAAAAAAACAGCACTGGTGGTAATTGATCTGCAAAAAGGCATTTTATCGCAAAATGTTGAACCGTATGATGCGCAAGCGGTATTGACCAATACGGTGACATTGGCACAGGCATTTCGTGCTAAGGGAGGCTTTGTCGTACTGGTTACGGTGGGATCGCGAGACGGCAAAGATATGCTTCGTCCGATCACGGATCAGCCGTTACCGGCTATGACAGAACGGCCAAAAGACTGGGCACAACTTGCACCAGAATTAGGTCCAGAAGCGACAGACCATACCATAACTAAACATCAATGGGGTGCATTTTTTGGAACGGATCTCGATCTAGAACTACGTAGACGAGGAATCGATACGATCGTATTATGTGGAATTTCTACGAGCATTGGTGTAGAAACGACAGCTCGAGAAGCATACCAATTCGGCTATCAACAAGTGTTTGTTGAAGATGCTATGGCTGCCATGGATGTGACAGAACATGAACATACAGTACGCTATGTCTTTTCACGTTTGGGACGGATTCGTGCTACAACGGATATTTTCATCGACTAACCTATATCTGTGTGATGTGAATGGATAACGCGATGTTGCCTGTTTTACTCAAAGCATTTACGCTTATTTTTATTATGGCTTTGGGATATTTGCTAAAACGCGTGCGTTTTTTTTCAGCGACGAGTTATACGGTTGTCTCAAAAATCGTCATGAATATTACGCTTCCTGCTGCGATCATTACCGGATTTGCAAGCTTCGTTTTTCAATCATCGATTATTGGCGTGGTGCTTCTCGGCTTCTTGTGTAATGTACTTTTGCTTATCGTGGGCTATGTTGTGGCACGCAAGAGGGACAACCGTACCAAGGCGTATTGTATGCTTAATTTCCCGGGCTATAATATTGGCGCATTTACTATGCCTTTTGTGCAAAGTTTTTTGGGCCCATTTGGTATCGTTATCACAAGCATGTTTGATGCAGGCAATTCGATCATGTGTACAGGTGGATCTTATGCGATCACATCAAGTATCGTAGGCGCTAAAGAACGCACACGTGTATTCGCTAGTGTTAAAAAGCTGCTGTCATCCGTGCCATTTGATACGTATATCATTATGCTTACCTTGTCTCTCTTTCAGATTCACATGCCATCTTCGGTGTTCGTATTATCTTCCACGGTGGGCAATGCGAATGCTTTTTTGGCCATGCTTATGATTGGCATGATGTTTGAGATGACCGCTAAGCCTGAGTATATTCGTCAGGTATTTCTTACTCTATCGATCCGCTATGCATTCGCTGTTGCTTTTGCTCTGTTATTTTACTTTTTTATGCCTTTTTCACTGGCTGTTCGTCGTGTTTTAGCTATCTTAGTTTTTGCTCCGTTATCGATTTTGACGCCTATTTTTACTGAAAAATCGGATGGTGACCCTGCGTTATCCAGTTTGACAGGGTCATTATCGATTTTGATCAGTATCGCCATTATCACCATGTTGTTGGTGGCCATGCATGTCGGATAACTTTCGGTTGTGTCTCAAGGTTCCTCGCCTTGCCACATCTCAATTGTAGTAGCTAGTTCACGAACAGAACCCAGGTTGCGAAATAAATTGACGCTGATGCGAAAACATTCGTCAGCGCTCTTTTTTTCGCCTTTTTGCTTATACAACATACCAAGATTGCGATACGTTATCCCGCGAAGGAGCATATTATTTTGCGAGTCTAAGAGCGAAAGAGATTGATTGTATAGCATTTCTGCATGATCAAAATCTTTCATATGGACCCAGTAGGTGGCAATATCAGCTAATAGAGAAGCTTCTCTTACGATGCGTTTATTTTGTCTGAATTCGTTTAGGCATTGATTCCAAAGTAAAAGGGCAGTTTCCCAATTACCTCGTGCTGACTCCATGATACCAAGATTTTGCATAAGTTCAGTGCGAAGGTATCTATTTCCCATCTCAGTCATATGGAGTGCTTTCGTGGTGACTGTGATGGCCAATTCGTTATCGTGAAGGACATGAAGGACCCAACCAATGCTCATCTGGACGTCGATAATAAAATCGGGATCATTATGTATTTTCGCGGAATTTTCCGCTTCGGTATAAGAGGATAACGCATTCTCATTTTCTCCTAGGCGATAGTAAACAGTGCCTAAATACAGTAGGGCCCGTACGCGAAGGCGATCAAGTGTTTTAAGTTCATTACACATGCGGATTACTTTTCGATAAAATCGCGAGGCATTCTTATATTCTTCTAGATAAAAACTGCAGTTTCCCAACTCAAATTGCGTCTCAATGATTCGCTTTTTATCTTTTGCCGCTAGGAACAACTCGAGGGCTTCTTCAAGTTCATCAAAAGCTCTTTGCCATTCACCATTTTTACGCAAACTAACACCTAGAATGTATCTCGCTTGAGGTTCAATAGATTCATCAGTTCCCAACTGACTAAGTTGCACAGCGTTAGTTGCTTTATCGACAGCCTCCTTGATATTGCCTTTTTGTAAGGCTGAGGTAGCATCGTTGATTAGGTGAAGCGCATTAGCGTCGTGACTGACGACGGAGAAAAAATATTCGATAGGTTTTCCTAAACGTTGTGCAATGAGAGATAACGTCGCGATGGATGGGTGACATTTTCCGTTTTCAATTTGGCTAATAAGTGAACGAGTCATGTCATTACCCGCAATTTGCGTTTGAGAAAGATGCATTTGAAGTCGTAATTGCTTGATCCTTATTCCAATATCGGAAGGGAGATACATTTACTTACCCCCTGGTAAGTATAAATTACCTATAGTTAGTGATCATAATCGTAACATTGTTGTATAGTATAGACAAGCCTCATAAAATACATTGCTCAGGGTGGTTATGTACATGAAAAAGATAATTCTTGGCTTTTTTTTGTTTGCCGTGTTGGCTGTCGCATCATCGAGTCTTGTGTTCACCCAATCAAAAGGTCTGTCGGCAACTGGTAACACCTCAGAACCGAATGTAGTTAGTATTTTTAGCTTGTAAGATACTATTGTGGGGCCGTGCAATTTAGCGGCCCCTATAAGTAGAGCGGATGAACTTTGGTGAAGCAGAGTGATATGTTGACGATGATATCAGATTTTTCAATCTATGAGGTGATTGCTTATGGCTGTTGTAATTCAAGAAGGGGGTGCAAACATGACCCATTATCTTGAGAATAAGGCACAGTCACTCTTAAAAGGTAAAGCCGCTTTGGAAAATGACTTGCGTAATGCCTTAAAGTACAAGGAACTGTCCTTGGATTATCAGCCGATATGGGATGTGAATTCGGGTACTATTCTCGGGTTTGAAGCGCTTATTCGTTGGGCACATCCCACTTATGGATTTATCGCCCCGACCACGTTTATTCCCATAGCTGAGGAAAGCGGGCTTATTACTCAACTAGGTCATTTCGCTCTGCAGACTGCATGTGCACAGGTAACTGCTTGGAATAAACAGTTTGGCGCGGATTTTTATATTTCGGTTAATCTGTCTGCGAAACAAATGGAAGATAGCACATTCACAGAAACTGTCATAGATATTTTGCGAAATACCAATTTGCGACCAAATCTCCTTGAGCTTGAACTCACGGAAGGTATAGCCTTTGAGATGAATAGTAAAATGGTAGAGGATTTGCATCGATTACATGAAATAGGTGTGCGATTAGCCATCGACGACTTTGGAACAGGTTACTCTTCTTGGCAATATCTCAGCTACTTTCCGATTGATACGGTGAAGATCGACCGCTCCTTCATTCAAACGATGCTGTATAATTCTAAACAGGATATTATTGTGACATCAATGATTGAACTTGCCGCAAAGCTGCATCTTAATTGTATTGCCGAAGGTGTAGAGCAATACCTTGAAGTCGCGTTTTTGCGTGAACGAGGCTGTGGGATTATACAAGGTTTTCATTATAGTAAGCCGTTATCAGTACCTAAGTGTGAGTTATATATTCGATCACAATATAGCAAAAAGAAATCAGCCATTCATCGTTTTTCTAACGAAACCTTATAAGCGTTTAACTTCTTATCGTATCTCCACCCTGTAATATGATATATTTTGGGGGAAGCGATTCATTGATGAAAAGGAGTTGATGTGAGGCATGCGTTACAGGGCGCTAGGTAAAACAGGCTTCTCCATATCGGAAGTGGGCTACGGGGCCTGGGGTATCGGTCAAAGTGGCTGGATTGGTGCAAAGGATGACGAATCCATACAAGCGTTACATAAGGCGATTGAACTTGGTCTGAACTTTATTGATACGGCACTAGCTTATGGCGATGGTCATAGTGAGCAGTTAGTGGGGCAAGTTGTTCGAGAACATGCGCAAAAGATTTATGTAGCATCTAAAATACCGCCGAAAAATGGGCAATGGCCTGCGCGAAACGGTGTGGATGTTAATGATGTATTTCCCGGTAGCTATGTGAGGGAGTGCACGGAAAGAAGTTTACGTAACTTAGGTCTTGATGCTATCGATGTCCAACAATTTCATGTTTGGTCAGATGAATGGGTAGGTCATGGTGATTGGCTTGATGAGATTGCCAAACTAAAACAAGAAGGTAAGATCAAGGCGTTTGGCGTGTCCATCAATGATCATCAACCAGAAAACGCGATTTTACTGCTTGAAACGGGCGTCGTTGACTCTGTACAAGTGATCTACAACCTATTTGATCAAAGTCCAGAAGATGCTCTATTTGCAGCATGTGAACGTTACCATGTCGGTGTAATTGTCCGCGTTCCTCTTGATGAAGGGGGCTTAACAGGGCGCATTACCCCGGATACGGAGTTTCCAGAAGGTGATTTTCGAGCTCATTACTTCCGTGGCGATCGAAAACAAGAAGTGGCGAAACGGGTTCAGACATTGGCCGAAGATCTCGGTGTTGCTGTTGAAAACGTAGCAGAGCTTGCTTTGCGGTACACCTTGTCTCATCCTGTTGTCTCCACAGTCATTCCAGGTATGCGTTCGATCAGAAACGTAGAGCACAATTGTGCGATTAGTGATGGACACACATTATCGGTGGATCAATTAGAAAAAATTAAAGCCCATCGGTGGGATCGCAATTTTTATTCTTGATGGCAAGCCCTCTTGCGTAGAGGGCTTGCTCTTTTAATTGGAAGTTTTTGTTGATCCATTCTTGGGAGTTTATCCGTATGCGTTTTGCACCGATAGCGACGAAATTCCCCCATTTTCTTCATGGGGGTGATTACAATCCGGAACAGTGGCTGAACACGCCGGGAATTTTAGACGAAGATATGCGTCTCGCACGATTGGCCCATGTATATACTATGTCAGTTGGTATCTTTTCATGGGTCAGCTTGGAACCGCAAGAAGGTCAGTATGATTTTGCTTGGCTCGATGAAGTCATGTATCGTTTAGCGGAAAATAACATGGTGGCGGTTCTTGCCACACCATCAGGTGCACGGCCTGCATGGCTATCCGCCAAGTATCCCGAAGTGATGCGAGTCGATGCCAATAGAGTTCGAGATTTACATGGTGGTCGACACAATCATTGCTATACATCTCTAACTTACAGGGAAAAAACTCAGGCGATTACTAGTAAGTTAGCGAAACGTTATCATGATCACCCTGGACAATTATCCTGCTTGGCAAGAAGTTTCAAAGTTAAAACGACCCGGGATTCATTTGTTATCGTCACTGCAGGCGATTGCTCATGGTGCAGACACAGTGCAATATTTTCAGTGGCGAAAAAGTCGCGGATCATCGGAGAAATTTCATGGAGCCGTGGTGGACCATGTTGGTTATGAGCACACAAGAGTGTTTCATGAAGTGACAGAGGTTGGCATGATTCTTGAACAACATGAAAGTGGAATTGCAGATGAGCATGATCTTTGTTTTCTAGGGGGATTTCCAGGTCTTTTACGCAATGTTACCGGTGTTTGGGTAGAGGAAACGGATTCTTTGTATGATGTACTTAACGGTAACGTCGAGGCGCAATCTGTGGATCTTCCATCTTATGGGGTTGCTGTATTGACGACTCACAGTACGTAAATAGACGAATCTTTGGGGAACAGCGATCAAACTGTGACGGTATGGAAATATGGATTTGAATCTCATATCACTCAGCGTTGATACACTTTGGCAGCAATTTACTTAGTGACCTATATTTTCACTTTGAACTTCATCGGAACCGATTTCGAATAAGGGGGTGGCCTTAAGGATAGCCAACCCCAAGCGAGTGACAATGAAAGTTCGACCAGAGAAATTCTATGCATGGGCATTTTATTAAGAAATTACAAAATGTCCTATCGCCGTTCGCAATTGTTGTGCTGTTTGGGCTAATTCTGCCGATGCATTTAAGATATCTTCAGTGTAAGCGAGTTGCGAAGAACTGGCATCGGCTGCTCGATTTGTTCCTGCAGATGTCTCATTAAGGGCATTTGCCATAGTTAGGATAGCGTCAGCAACATATGCCGTATGATCTGTCACACGCTTGATATTCTCATTAACCATGATAAATTTATCTTCTAGGGTTTGCATCGATTCCTTGGTTTGAGAAAACAGTGTGCTTGCTCCTTGAACAATTTTGTTTCCTTCTGAAACCTCCGATTGTGCGACTTTCATCGCGGACACCGTGTGACTGGCAACCATTTTCATATCGGTAATTAGTGAAGAAATTTCTTTTGCAGAAGCATCCGACTGCTCCGATAGCTTCCTTACTTCATCGGCAACAACACTAAATCCACGTCCGGATTCTCCAGCTCTAGCTGCTTCGATAGCCGCATTAAGAGCAAGCAGTTTGGTTTGTTCCGCAATTTCGGAAATCATCGCCACGATCGATCCAACATCAGAAAAACGGCCATGAAGTTGATCTACATTTCCAGCAAGTTCAGCCACGGTTTGCTGGATTGAATCCATTTGCAAGGTTACTTTCGTTAAAGAGGACAGACCATTTTTTGACACGGATTGTGCTTCGAAAGACGCAAGGGAAGCATCCTTTACGGTATTGCCAACGTCCTTCATGATGGTGTCCATCGTACGCATTATTGTGGTGGCATCCTGGACAGCGCTCACTTGTTGGTTCAATGCAGACGATATTTCCTGCATCATCGCAGCAATGCGTTCAGCCAAATCGCTATTTTCCTTTGCGGCATATGTCATAGAACTTACCGCATCCATAACTTTTTGTGCACTTTGTGTCACACGTTGCACGATTTCTTTTACGCCACTTTTCATTTCAATAAATGATTCGGACAGTTGTTGAACCTCATCTTGACTGTGCACAAGTACATCGTCTGTTGATAATCTTCCGGTGGCAATCTCTTTGGCTGCAGAAGACAATTGTGAGAGAGGCACTGTAACCATGTGGGTAATGCGTGATGCCACTATTCGTCCAATAATTATGCCGAGTACTAGTAGGGCCAGGAGTATACTAAATATGAGCCAAAATTTTTGCGTTGCATTCTTTGCTGCTTGATTGGCAGAGGAAACGCTATATTGCATACTTTGCACCAAGCTTTGAATCGCTGGCTGAAAACTCATTGCATACTCGTTTAATAGAGTTGATGCCAAACCGTACGAGTTTGATTTCCATGATTGCTCCAATTGAGGAATCACAGAAATATATAAACTTTCATTGCTAAGGAATTTTTTATATAAAGTTTGTTCCTGTGGAGATTTTGGCATAGTTGCATACATTTTTTCATTGTGTTTTAGGTCAGCCATAACTGTATCAAGATCAGATTGATAAATATCTTTTTGTGCTTGATTCATTTGTAAAAGTCGATCTACATTATACATATCTGCACGTATATTCGATAAATAATCAAGTTTTGGCATCCAATTGTTATTAATTTGCGCGTAGGATTGACTAACCAGACTCATTCCAAGTACAGAAATTAGTGTTAATAATGCCATTACTATGATCACCACGGAAAATCCTCGTCGCAATTTGCGGCCAATTGATTTTTTGACATCCATATACAATCCCCGTCCTTTGTGTAATCGCTTACCTACACCTTCTAGAAACTTTCTATGCCCTCTTTACATATACTTTAGCTCATTGTATCAAGCGACTAAAACGTTTTCAATAGAATTTCAGAAGAATATGGATATTTTGCGTGTAAGAAGGTGCGAAAGCAAGATGGCATCAACGCGATCAAGAGTTGTGGTGGGTTAATACCGTTAACAATCACCGTATCTCGCATATTCTAGAATAAAATCTGTGGGAAATGGGGTCTGCCTTATGAATCAAGCTAAGATGAGCCGTCAGGTTGATCCGTTGGCAGGACTAAGTGGTAATTTATTGCTGTACCTTTTAGTACTTACTTTAGTTAATGTGCATATTATGTCGCATGAAAATGAAAAGGTTAAAGAGCAAGTAACGGCGAGATGGGTAGCGTGGGGTGTTATTTTTACCCTTTTAGGCTTCTTTGTGATCACGCCAGAAAAGGAAGCAGCAGAAAAACGAATCTCTCGACGTTAATTGGCATAAGTCATCCTTAGCAAAGGAAAGTTACAATTTTCACTGATGCAACGCCTATTGTTTTTTTGTACCGAGCATGTTAACAAGCGATTACGGTACTGCTTCGACTGTAAGTAAGCATCATCCATCATTTCGCAATCGTTTTCATGCTATACTGGAAGTGAAACAATGGCGAAAGAGGGGACTCTACTAATGAAGTATACATACTTAGGTAGAACGGGTTTAAAAGTCAGTAGACTTTGCCTGGGTACTATGAATTTTGGTAATGTTACGGAGGAAAAGGAAGCCTTTCGCATTATGGATGCTGCCTTAGATGCTGGTATTAATTTTTTTGATACCGCTAACGTTTATGGTTGGCAACCCAAAGGATTAACCGAAGAGATTGTTGGTCGTTGGTTTGCGCAAGGAGGTGGCCGTCGAGAGAAAGTTGTCTTGGCAACGAAAGTGTATGGAGATATGGACCCGATTGATGGACCTAATAATATGGGTGGACTTTCTAGCTATAAAATTCGACGGCATTTGAACGCGTCTTTGCGGCGACTGCAGACCGATCATGTGGAATTGTACCAAATGCATCACATTGATCGAAATGTTACGTGGGATGAGCTCTGGGAAGCTTTTGAAACGCACGTTCGTGCAGGCAACGTTGGCTACATCGGATCCAGTAATTTTGCAGGATGGCATCTGGTGAAAGCGCAGGCAGCCGCAAAAGAAAGGAACTTCCTAGGTTTAGTGTCTGAACAGCATCTTTATAATCTGTTACAACGTCTACCAGAACTCGAAGTCCTTCCTGCTGCAAAAGATTTGGGACTTGGTGTCATTCCATGGAGTCCGCTTGCAGGGGGATTATTAGGTAGTAATGCTTTAAAGGCGAAAGAGGGTTCACGATCCATTCGCCAACAAGAAAAGGTTGCTAAACATCGCCCACAACTCGAAGAATTTGCAGCGCTGTGTCAGGAGTTAGGTGAGCGAGAGGATATTGTGGCATTAGCTTGGCTCTTAACGAATGAGTCGGTAACGGCTCCGATCACAGGACCCCGTACGCTAGAACAATTTGAAAGTTCACTGCGTGTTGTGGAACTTGAGCTCACGCCCGATGTTTTAACGCGTTTAGATGAGATTTTTCCAGGCCCTGGCGGGGCTGCACCGGAAGCTTACGCTTGGTAGAAAACAATAAAAAAACGACGCCGATTATTCGGCGTCGTCATCTTCTTCTACTAAAGTGTTATATACCTTTTCTACTTTGGACCATTCTTCATCATCTTCGATGGCTACAAAATCAAGAAACGGTTCGCCGTCCTCTTCTTTTTGTTCGACTCGGAAGATAAACCCTTCTTCGGAACTGCCATCAGCCGACACTAAAACCGCGTATACACGATCCTCAACATCGAACGTTTCAGCAATTAAAAACTCATGTTCATTGCCATCTTCATCTTCTAAGATAACAATCTCATCATCTTCGAAGCCTTCTTCGTGTTCATGATCATGCTCGTGGTCATGGTCATGGTCATGATGATGGTGCTGATCGTCGTCTTTTGCCATAGGAAACCCTCTTTTCTCTTGGTAAGTAAAACAGTTCCATTTCGTTCCATGAATTGTAGCCCACTCATCATAGCATGCCAAAAAAAGAGGGTCAAATGATTGAATGGTCTTTCGACTTACAGATGTGCCGGTCGATGTAACCCTGCATGGGAAGTCATGCTATCAGCTATCATTTCCGACACGGTAGAAAGCAACGCGTCAACAACAGATTGAGCATCCTGAAAAGCTACCACTTCTGAAATATTATCTAGATCATCCAATACTTTTGTGATTTCTGGATCCGTTGGGTCAATATCATCCGGTGTTGCACCCTCTTGGGCTTTATGTAGCTGCTGCAATAGAGCATATGCCTGTTCGTTTTTTAAGAGATTTTCTTCAGCTTGTTTAAAATTTTGCACTTCCTCTGTCTGTGCTAATAATTCACCTAAAGAATTAGCATGCATAAGAATCTGATTGCGATCTAAGGCCATAGTATAAACTCTCCTTTGGGGATTTCAAGTTGAATTGCGTCCATAAAATTATACCGAAGGTGTCACGAAAACGCACTTGTTTGAACGCTCTTTTGGCGGTATGTTAGTGACGAGAAGGTGAAAAGGAGGAACTAGAGTATGGTTTTAGGAGTTATTGTGGCTGCAGCAGGTACTTTATTTATGTTAGGCATATGTAGTTCAATTACGAAAGACAACGTGAATAAGGCGCTTCAAAAACAAGCGAAGCGCTGGGGTATATAAGGGAGATGGCGACTATGACTCCCTTGATTCACTTTACCAAAGCAGAGCATCATGCATTCTTTTTTGAAGACACCCATTTGATGATGATCATCTCTTTGCGTGGACGTCGAACGCTCTATATGATCGACCGTATCGATGGGGAAACCGTCGAATTGGACGATCCGGGAGAAGTCTATGAAAATCAAATTCGTGATGCGGTCGATACTATTTTTTTTGTTGAGTTAGCGGAACAAGATAAACCGGTGAAAAGATTGGTGCTAGGTGCCTATTTCCCGGTTAATAATGCAGATTATGGTGCTTTTTATGATCGTGATTTGGATCAAAATACGATTTATTTTTTAAAGCTAATCGGCCAAGGTGAAATGGCTAGTCTCGAGGCAGTTGAAGATCCGCAAGAACATCAGGTCGTCTCAAATGCTTTCATGACACGCTATGAGAACTTATTGGCCTGAGTCATTAGCAGATGTTGATTCTAGAAATCGTCCTAATTACGGGAGGTTGGCTGTAAGAAATGCCGATGCTTCTTGCGCCTCTTCTTCCGTAAGGTGAAAAGCCTGTGCGATATGCAAGACGTCTTGAGCTTCTTGTCTCGATAGTACAGCCGATCGTTGTGTTTGCATACATACGACGAGCGTTTTGCCAAAGAAATGATCGGTAGTGACGAGGATCAGGTCATACTGGCTTCGCTTTCCAATGAATCCAACAAATCGACATGGGTAAGTATCATCTTCATCATACAAAAGATCGAGTTCGTCCGTAAAAGTCACTCCTTGTTTTGTTGCTCTAACATGGCAAGCGCTCTCGATAATTCTAGGAACGCTAGTTTATCTTTGTTGTCGAGCGCTTCATCAATCATTTTTTGTAATTCCAGTTTACGATCGTCTCTATTGGTGAGTTCATTGAGCAACTCATCGACGTAAGACGGAACGACAAAAGCCGGTAAGTTAATGTATAGATAAAGCATGTCACGCGTACTGAAAAAGGTTTTAAGCGCGGTTGCGATCTCTTCAGGCTGTGATAGTTTTCGGGCAGAGCCACGTATAGGGATGCGCGCAATAATGCCATGTTTTGCGATGATGACAAGTGGTACATTTTCTAGCGCAATGGTTGTGACGGTTACCTGTTCGCGGTACTGATGCAAGATGTCAACGATGGAGTTGCCGCCTGGCGGCAGAATTTTCATGCGCAACTCCTGAATCTGTGCCATGGTTAGCATAAATTTCGCCTCCACACGGGGATCTATCGTTTATTCTAATCATACGACATTTTATGTCTGGCACAAACCCTTTGCGAACATCGAATTTGCAGGAAACAGATGTAAACAATGTATGACACTCATGGTTGAGCCATTTACACACGAGGGATGGGATGGTACCATGACCGTGATTTTAAGCGTGTGAAAGGTGAGAATCCCGATGGCTAAAAAAGCACTATTATTATTAGATGTTCAAGATGATTTTCTAGGGAATACGTTGGATTACATTGCCTCTTTATCGCAACGATACCTTGACGAACATGCAAAAGACTACGATCTTATTGTATTAACATACTGGATTCATGAAGAAAATCAATACGAAAATACGCTTTTGATTGAACATGATGGGGCTCACGTAATTCACAAGACGACGTATAGCGGTTATAACGATGAAACGGCCGCGTTATTTAAAGAACACGGTATTCAAGAAGTTCATGTCGGTGGCGTTGATGCTGAGATGTCAGTCTTAGCTACGATGTTTCGATTGCTTGATGAAAAGTTTGAAGTGAAGTTGTTAGAGCGGTTAATTGCTTCCTATCATGGTCGAAATACAAGTGCCATGGGTATTGCTCGTGAAGTTCTTGGTCAAGATCACATGCTTGCTGATGGCGGGAACCGAGTTTTTGTTTGATGATTGTTCGTTGAATTTGCAAAGATCAAGTGCCGGCGTTATCTGTGTGTCATGTTTTTGAGTACCATAATGTCTATGGTACAATGAAATGAGACGTCAGAATGCGTCGGTTTTTTCTTGACAAAGGAGTGTTGCAGATGGCTGTGGTGCCGACAGTTATTGAACAGACCAGTCGTGGGGAACGGGCCTACGATATATATTCGCGCTTGCTAAAGGATCGTATCGTCTTTCTAGGTACGGAGATCGATGATGAAATGGCAAATGCCATTGTCGCACAACTTTTGTTTCTGGCATCAGAAGATCCGGATAAAGATATTTTCATGTACATAAATAGCCCAGGTGGGTCAGTATCGGCAGGGTTTGCGATTTTAGATACCATGAACTTAATCAAACCGGACGTTGCGACAATCTGTGTTGGACTTGCAGCTTCCATGGGTGCGCTTTTACTGACGGGTGGAGCTAAGGGCAAGCGCAGTGCATTGCCTAACAGTGAGGTTATGATTCATCAGCCTTTAGGTGGACGTAAAGGTCAAGCAACAGATCTGAAAATAGCGGCTGATCACATCTTGAAAACTCGTGATCGGATTAACCAATTGATCGCTGATACGACAGGACAACCGCTTAGTAAAGTGGAACAGGATACAGATCGTGATCGGTTCATGGATGCACAAGAAGCGAAGGACTATGGTTTAATCGATCAAATTTTGATTCCATGATGAACTCGGTTTCTTTTTATGACTATATGCAATCGGCTCTGTACGGTTCTGCAGGGTATTATATGACAGAGCGTGAGCGATTCGGCAAACAAGGTGATTTTTATACAAGTGTGCAAGTATCACCTTTATTTGCCTACTTATGGTCTTCTTTTGTCGGAGATTTTTTTGCAGCGAAATCAAAAGACGTCGTCGTTACAGAACTAGGCTGTGGCGACGGCGGCTTTGCTGTACCTCTATTAGATGGGTTGTGCCATGATGCTTTAGTAGAGGATCGCATGATTCGTTATCTAGGTGTTGATCTTTCGGCTGTAGCAAGATCACGTGCAAAAGAGCGAGTGGAGCAATGGCTCTTACTACAAGACAGTCGTATTCGTGACCGTATTCAAGTACGCTTCATTTCGTCTTTAATGGACTTACCTGAACAGGATATTGCGGCTTATCAAGGCGCATTTGTTTTTGGCAATGAATGGCTTGATGCCTTGCCTGTTCACTGTGTTCGTATCACAAAAGAGTCTGTGATGGAGTTATTTGTAGGCTCCAAGCGGCCCTTTGACGCTGAAGCTGGACCCTACCGTAGTAGGCAGCTTGCGACATGGTTTGCTTTGTCAACGGATCCCATAGTTCTTGATTATGCAAACCGTTATCTTGTACCTCATGCCTTGCGTAGGCCGGGAGCCTTAATTGCTGAGGCACAAACGGAGATGGCTTTTGCTATTTCAGCAATCTGTGATGTGCTTGACCCTATCGGCTTTGCTTTTGTTGATTATGGCGGTTATACGGAAGATGTGCTTTCTATCGATAGGCCTCGTGGTACATTACGAGCGTATCAGCACCATGAGTTAGTGGATGATTTTTTAGATCGATCGGGTTCTTGTGATATTACGTATGATGTTGACTTTAGCGTAGTCCATGATGTTGTCTCACAACTCGGATATACTTGCGATCGTTTGCAACGACAAGGTGCTTTTTTTCTTCATTTACCGCGCGTGATGGAGTGCTTTACATGGTTTGCAGCAAATCACAAAGAAGCAACGAACGCTTTCAAACAACTGGTGTTGCCTGGGGCGATGGGTGATCGTTTTACCGTTTTTTTAGCAAGAAAGGATTTGTGACAGACCTATGGTCTATACGCGATTGGCGATCATCTTGTTTATAGCGGCTTTGTTTTTTTTATTTCTCGGTGCAGTAAAAATGCATTTTCTATAATTTGGTCGACATAATCACTTGAATTTTCCCCACACTAATACGCAAATACTTTCGTGCGGGGGTGCTTCTATGAGAACATGGCGATTACTTAGGCAGTATTTTATACTCACAATGCAAATAGCAACTTTTTATTGGGCTTTACGATACACGAGACCTACTAAGCGATTAAGAACAGCAATGGTGTTGTTGTCAGCTTTACGTCTTCGATAAAATTGATCTCTAATTAGGTTTTAGAATGCATATACATGTTTGCAGGACCTCGGTGCACGGGAGGAATCGCAAGCATGAAGACCCTGAGACAAGATGCCTGGACTGGCGACGACGACAAGAGGTTAGCCGACATCATCTTGCGTCATATTCGCGAAGGCAGCACACAACTGGCTGCTTTTGAAGAGGCCGCTGAGGCGCTTGGCAGGACTTCCGCTGCCTGCGGATATCGCTGGAATGCCTGCGTACGTAAGCAATATGTCGAAGCGATTGACAAGGCCAAATCCGATCGAAGAGAACGGCGTGAAGAACAATACAAAGAGGATATGTGGCATCAGGAGCCAATTCAAGACGAGACGGAAACTGAAGTCACTTGGAATATGGTATTTCGGTTTTTGCGCCAACATCGACACAATTATCAAGTTTTGCAGACTCGCTTACGACAACTTGAACGCGATACCGATCAAGTCAAGAAGGAAGTCGATCGTTTACGTAATAATAAGACGGAGTTGCAACAACAATTACGCACGTTATCGGATGAACATCTCTTGATGAGCGAAGATTACCGCATGCTATTGAGCATTGTGGATCGTGCTCGTAAAAGACAACAACCAGATCCAAACGATTCATCATCTAGCTGGTGAAAAAGAGGAGCCACGCAGGCAAGTGCGCGTGGCTCCTCTTACCATAGCGGACGTTATCTTGCTACTTTATCAAAGTTGGCTGCTACTTGCGGCCAATTCACTACGTTCCAAAAGGCACCGATGTAGTCCGCACGTTTATTTTGATACTTTAAATAATAAGCGTGTTCCCAAACGTCAAGACCCAAAATAGGTGTCAGACCGTCGCTTAGTGGGCTATCTTGGTTTGCCGTACTGACAATGGCTAATTTGCCTGCTTGATCAACGACGAGCCAAGCCCAACCGCTACCAAAACGCGTAGCTGCAGCTTTAGCAAATTCTTCTTTAAATTTTTCAAAGCTGCCAAATACTTGGTTGATAGCATCGGCAACTTTACCTGACGGATCACCGCCACCTTGTGGGGACATAATCGTCCAAAACAAAGAATGGTTTACATGGCCACCACCATTGTTGCGAACAGCGCCTCGAATGGATTCCGGAACGGATGAAAGGTTAGCTAAAAGTTCTTCAGCTGATTTATTTTGCAAGTCAGGATGACCTTCAAGCGCATTATTCAGGTTATTTGTGTAGGCGACATGATGGCCGTCATGGTGTACGGTCATGGTTTTTGCATCAATGTATGGTTCTAGCGCATCAACTGCATAGGGTAATGCTGGTGTTTGAAATGCCACAACGATCCCTCTTTCCTGTGTTTCTCCTATGTACGAGCATGACTTTTTTGTGACTAGCTCGTTACAACTTTTAGTATACCATAATTAGGTCGTTGCAATTAAACCTGCGTCAATTTCTTCGATAAGATCTTTTACATTCTCTATGCCGACAGAAATTCGAATAAGCCCGTCGGTGATACCAAACGCTTTTCTTTCCTGTTCTGTGAAACCGCGATGTGATGTCGTAGAAGGATGAGATAAGCTTGTGGTTACCCCAGCTAGAGAAGGAGCAAAAGGTAAAGAAGGTACAGCACGCATAAATGTATTGACGGCATCCCTATTGCCTTTTAGTCCAATCGTTACTATCGCGCCATAGAGTTCTTCAGCAAATTGACGTTGTGCTAAGTGATGTGTGCTATGCGTGGCTAACGCCGGATAGTACACATTTTGCAGGCGGTCATCTTTTGCTAGCCATATAGCCAATGTTTGCGCATTAAGACATTGCTGTTTAAAGCGCAATGGCAGGGTTTTAATGCCTCGAGCGATGAGCCATGCATCAAATGGTGCGAGATTAGATCCAATGGTGGTAATCACATGGTTTGCTTGTTCGATAAAGGAGCTTGAACCACAAATTACGCCACCACTGACGTCACTGTGACCGCCTAAATATTTGGTAGCACTGTGAACAACGATATCTGCACCAAGCTCTATGGGGCGAATAACGATCGGGGTTGCAAAGGTATTATCGATCAACAAGAGTGCGCCAGCATCGTGTGCGATATCAGCTAACGCTTTGATGTCCATGACAGATAACAAGGGGTTTGTGATACTTTCACCAATGATTAGCCGTGTGGATGGTGTTAGTGATGAAACCACCTCGGAGAGATTGGTAAAATCAGCTAAAGAAACAGTTATCGAGAAGCGATGTAAAAGAGTTCTTAATAAAACGAGAGTACCGCCGTAGATCTCTCGCGATAACAGAACATGATCACCGGCACTACATGCAGCCATGATGGCGGCACTAATCGCTCCCATACCGGAAGCGCTAGCACAGGCATTTTCGGCATGCTCTAGTTGTGCAACTATCTCTTGCATCGAGACGACATTGGGATTTCCATTGCGCGAATACAGATATCGTCCTGGTGGTCTGTCAGTATAATATTCAAGCACATCATCCACATCATCAAAAGTGAATACCGATGTTTGGTAAATGGGCATCGATTCTGGACGTGGCCATTCGTGATCATGGCGCCGTTCACCTGTGCGAGCACTAATCGTACTGGCATGTTTATTGTGGTTGTTTTGAGGCAAGGTTCATCGCGCTTCTTTCACGTGGTTTCTTAGCTTCTTATGTAGTATACAACACGATGCATGCTTGCTAAAGAAAGGGGGGATTGTAAAAAGGAACCTACTACTGATCGTTTGACGGGGGATTTCATGCTTATGCGCACAAGATGGGTGATCTCGTCTGTTCTTCTTGTAACCGTATGTAGTTTTTTTGTGACGGGGTGTTTTGATGGTCAGGAACTCGAGGAGCAAGCATTCCTTGTGACGATGGGAGTAGATCAAGTAGCACCTGGTACGATTGCTTTAACAGCACGTGTTGCGGTGCCAAGTAAACTCACAGGTTCAAGTGGCGGTGGTGGTGGTGCGGGAGGTGGCGGGGATTTTCAAAGTGGAACCCCGCTTGTTACGGCTACAGGGAAAACCTTACATGAAGCATTATCTATGATGAATGTCGGCGTGGAACGTAAAATTAACTTATCTCATTTATCTGCCATTCTATTTAGTGATAAAGTGGCTCGAAGTGGCGTTTTGCCGTACTTGCGAACACTTGTGCGTTATCGAGAGTTTCGCCGTACACTATATGTATTTGTGTCGAAAGGGAGCGTGTCTGAGCTTTTCTTAAAAGACAAGCCTGTGCTTGAAACCTCCGCGACGCGTACGATCGAAGATCAACATGAGCTTAGCCAAACCTATGGGCTTGCACCTAGTGTGCAGATTCATGAGTTCATCAATGCATTGGAGACACCGCATGACGATCCTATCGCCCCTTTATGGAGTCTCAATGAACAAGTAGGTAAAGAGAAAAAGAAGCAATCAGGTAGCTCGAAAAATTTGCGTGGTGCTATCGTTAGCTTTACACCTGGTGATATCAATCGAACAGGCGGCAATCCGATCGAATGTGTTGGTACAGCAGTGTTTCGCGGTGATCGTATGATTGGCGAACTTAGCGGTGATGAGACACGTTACTTACAACTTCTATCAGGTTCTCTGCAACAGTTTATTTTAACGCTTCCATCAGCTAAAGGTGGAAAAAATTTAGTGTCCCTCGGCATTCGTAATCAGCAACCGATGAAAGTGAAAATTTTGTTTCGAAATGGGCATCCTAAGTTAGTCATCACGCAAGCGTTTGAAGCTGAATTATTAGGCGACCAATCTGCAATGTCATTCACCCTAGATAGCAAACACCACACTATTGAACAGGTTGCCGCGAAAATCATTCAAAGTAAGGAAGCTGCACTGATTACTAAAATGTATAAAAAAATGCAGACTAACCCATTTCACTTTTTTGATGCTGCACGTAATCAATTTGCGACTTTTCAACAATATGAGGCGTACCCTTGGCATAAGCAACTCAAAAACGTAAACCTTGTGGTCAATACATCTGTGAGTCTGCGTAGACTAGGGACACAGATAGCTCCCTTAAAAGCGAGGTAGCTATCCTTTTAAGGAGAGTATAAGGTGATGTGCTGTCCAGTCATCGGATCGATCATGATCATAGAAGGACGTACAGGCGTAGACTCTCGCGGTACTGTGGGTTGGGACTTGTCTTTTATAGGGTTCGAAGCAGGTGCATCAGCAGTTTGTAAGCTATCGATCATGGATTTTGCTACGCTGATAACCATCGGTAAAAGTAGCGGATTGTCAAGCACGGCAAGTAGTGTCGAGGAATCTTTAACGCCTTCAGGAGCAAGAGCTTCTCGAATCGCCTTAGCTAATGTCGTTAAGGTGTTGAGGTACTTTGTATCACTGATTTGCAAAGCTTTACTTTCCTCATGGATGCGTGTTCGCACTTGCGCAGATAATAAAGAAGATCGGTGTGGTGTTTTTTTTGTCATATCCTACTCCCCCTGTTGCAAAAGATTCTTAGATCAGGTATCGTGTGAAATCATATTATGTGATAAACTATAAATTCGTGTAAGAGCATGGCAAGCAGGAGAGGGACGAAGAAGCAAGTGGGATCTAGGAATGATTTACGAGATGTAGCAATTATCGCTCACGTTGACCACGGCAAGACAACTTTAGTGGATCAGTTGTTGCGCCAATCCGGGGTTTTTCGCCAAAATGAAGCAGTAACCGATCGTGTGCTTGACTCAAACGACATCGAACGCGAACGCGGTATCACGATTTTGGCCAAAAACACAGCGATAGCTTATAAAGACTATCGCATTAATATTGTAGATACACCTGGACATGCAGATTTTAGCGGTGAAGTTGAACGGATTTTGCAAATGGTAGACGGTGTTTTATTGGTCGTTGATGCTGTAGAGGGTTGCATGCCGCAAACCAAGTTTGTATTGCAAAAAGCGTTAGAACAAAATCTTGTGCCGATCGTAGTCGTCAATAAGGTTGACAGACCAATGGCACGTTCGCAAGCTGTCGTTGATGAAGTTCTCGAATTGTTTATGGATTTAGGTGCATCCGATGAACAAATTGAGTTTCCTGTCATCTTCGCATCAGCTATTAAAGGTGTCGCATCGTACAGCCCTGACGAAATGGGAACGGATTTTCAACCGTTATTTGATACGATGATAAAAACGATTCCTGCACCGACAGGTGATGTGGATGAACCATTGCAATGGCAAGCGAGCATTATCGATTACAGCGAGTTTCTTGGTCGTTTAGGAATCGGGAGGATTGCTCGTGGAACGGTAAAGACTGGGCAAACGGTTACTTTACTACACCAAGATGGTACTTCATCATCGCATCGCATTACGAAACTATACGGCTTTGAAGGCTTAAAGCGTGTAGAACGCGAAATTGCGTATGCAGGAGATATCATCGCGATTGCTGGGATTCCGGAATTGACTGTAGGCCAAACGGTAGCTGATCCGGCCAACCCTGAAGCGTTGCCTGCCATTACCATTGAAGAGCCTTCCTTACAAATGACGTTCGTGGTTAATGATAGCCCTCTTGCAGGTCGTGAGGGAACCTTTGTAACATCACGCAAATTACGCGACCGTTTGTACGCAGAGTTAGAGCGTGACGTGAGTTTACGCGTAGAAGATACGGAATCAACCGATGCTTGGCTGGTCTCAGGACGTGGTGAATTGCATTTGTCGATTCTTATTGAAACAATGCGTCGTGAAGGCTTCGAATTACAAGTATCGAAACCTCGGGTTATTCTCAAGGAAGATGAAAATGGAGCTTCTTTGGAACCGATCGAACACTTGGTAATCGACGTGCCTGAAGAGTACGTGGGTACTGTCATGGATCGCCTTGGTATGCGCCGGGCAGAATTGTTACACATGGCACCGGGTACATCTGGCACACGGCTTGAATTTAACGTTCCTGCGCGTGGTTTGATTGGGTTTCGTTCAGAACTTTTAACGGCAACACGTGGCTATGGTATTATGCACCATACGTATATTCGTCACGAACGCTATAAAGGTGATATCCCAGGTCGAACAACAGGTGTTCTTGTCGCCACGGAATCTGGTTTGACGACAGGCTATGCTATCGCATCGTTAGAAGACCGCGGTACGATGTTTGTTACGCCAGGTACTATGGTGTATCCAGGCATGGTGGTCGGAGAACATGCTCGCGACAACGATCTTGCTGTGAACGTCTGCCGCGAAAAACACATGTCAAATGTACGATCAGCGACAAAAGATGAAGCTATTCGCCTTAAATCGCCGCGAATACTTTCATTAGAAGAAGCGCTGGAGTATCTTGGTGATGATGAATATTGTGAAATCACACCGAAAAGTATTCGTTTGCGCAAAAAAATTCTTGATAAGACAGAGCGTGGGCGTGCTGAAAAAGCCACTTCTGCTCGCGAAAACTAAATTACCAAACCTCCATTTGGACTAATAATCTGGCCAGTCAGAAAGGAACTTTCTGGACTGGCCAGAAATAGTACGGAATGCGCGACATCTTCTGGTGTTCCAAGCCTGCCTAAAGGAGTTTCTTCGCGGATTTTTTGTATGTCTTCTTCGCTGTATGCACTCATCATGTCGGTTGATATAGCACCTGGGGCTACCGCATTGACCGTGATTCCTGTACTGCCAAGTTCTTTGGCAAGAGCTTTGGTGAATGCAATCACTCCGCCTTTGGTTGTTGAGTAAGCAACTTCACACGAGCCACCGACCATTCCCCAAACTGAACTTATGTTAATGATGCGGCCTTGTTGTGCCTGTAGCATGGTGGGCAAAGCCTTTTTGGTGCACATAAATAATCCTTTTAGGTTCACTGCAAGAAGATCGTCAAAATCTTCAAGGGAAGTGTCAAGGAGAAGATTGGATTGTGCTTTTCCAGCATTATTGACGAGTATGGAAATTGGTCCTAAGTGGTGCATCGTTTCATCAAAGAGATGATCCACATCGTTTTTTTTCGACACATCACCTGCAACGGCTATGGCATGAATGCCAAATAGCTCACACTCTGATACGATTTCTTGTGCTTTACTTGCTTGTGTAAGATAGTTGACGGCAATTTTTGCCCCAGCTTTAGCTAAGGTGGTTGCAATCGCAGCGCCAATGCCTCGTGATGCGCCGGTGATAAGTGCTGTTTGGCCAAAAAGAGGACGAGTTGTCGAAAAACGACTTGTGTTTGCCATGATCAAGTAAGCCTCCCGGAAGCGAGTATACCACTTTTGGCAAACTATGTAGACGGATGGAGGTACGTTAAAATGCATCGACGTTTTAAGCGTCCTTTGTGGTGGATGCTATTATCTAGTACTATGCTTTTATCGGGTTGTTCTCTTGGTCAAGTTCCAGCGGCAACTCCTGCCAAAGGGCCCTATCAGGTCGTTCATGTGGTTGCGCGAAACTTTCAGTGGCAGATGAGCAATACGAACCTCAAGGCTGGCGAAAATGTAAAGTTTATCGTCACGTCAATACAAGGCGTGCATGGGTTTTCTATTGAAGGCACCGCAATTGCAAGTGCCGTATCTGAAGGGCAAGCTCCTGTAGTTGTGTACTGGAATGACCCAACAAAAGGAACGTACGTAGTCCGGTGCAATGTGTATTGCGGTACAGGACATGATTCAATGACAAAGACATTTACGGTTAGTTAAGCGTGGTCATTTCACGGTCGATAGCTCGCCTCATACGTTCGAACTGTGCGTCTACGAGAATATCTTCGACTTCTTCTTTAACGACAGCCGCTAACCGTTTGGATTCAGTAAGAGATAGAGCTACACCTTCTTGTAAAACACGACCTGCTTGTCGATAGTTACGCCTTACAACGGGCCATAACCATACACCAAGTAAGGCGACACCTGTACCGATAAGCAATCCTTGTACGGATACCATTTGTTTCATCGTAACCTCTCCTCCTTGTTATTAGCCTGTGCAAGAGGAATCGAATTCATGTGCACCTACGTGATTGTGCGATTGTATGGTCGCCACTAAGCTGGGAAGGCTAGGATGGTAACGTACAACGATAGGTGTGGGGGGTTTTCAAATGGCATTTAAGATCTTGCGACTTGATAATCCGGCAGGTTGGATTGCTATAGGGGCAGTTGCGCTATTAGCCTCTCCGACGGTTCGAAAAGCCTTACGTTCAGTCACGGTGTCAGCTGCGGTTGGAGTTTTAAAGTTGGGGGACAGCGTTAAAGACATGGGGAGTAAAGTGAATCACCAAACGCAAGATGTTGTTACTGAAGCCATGGAAAAACGTGATGCATGGCGCACGCAAACAGATTCCCCAAACTGGGTGCGTGAGTCGGTTGTAAAAGGCGTTGCTTCCACCTTGAATGCGGCAGATAACGTAACACAAGGTGCGAAAAAGTGGTACCAGCAAGTGCGCAGAGATGTGGCGGCAGAAGTAGGTGAAGTTGGTTTTGTTGAATCGTCTAGCCATAACCTACTTCCTGAGCACTTGCTTCCTAAAATTGTTCAAAACGACACATTCAAACATGCGCCAAATCAGCACGTTCCAGGTGATTTTGCGGTCAGAAGTACGGACATGATGAGTACCTTTCGTGATGACGTTTTTTCCGTAGGTGCTGAATTCAAACCCGAATACGAACGCATGGCCAATTTGCTTCGTCCTCATACTGACGCGTAAATATTCTTTCCATGGAAGAATCAAACGCGTGGGTCTCCTAAAGGGATCCGCGCGTTTGTTTTGTTTCAAAGAGTCCATCGGCCTGCGACAGCAAAAGCAAGGAAAATAGGTCGGAGGCTAGGTTGATCTTCTTATCAATCACTCCTAAAAGTGTGCTGATGACTGCTGTTGTATTGAAAAGAAGGGTGTTTCTCAATAGTCGCTTCATTTTTTTGTGCATCAGGTGTGAAAGTTGATAAGTCTGCTGCCATTGTTTTACAGTACCTTGTAACAACAATGTGTCTCCTTGTCGTTGATGGATGGGACGCATGGGAATGCTTGGATCACAGAGGATAACTTGTCGTAAAGGGGTAGTCGCTTTTCGCTCTTTGGATGAAAACTTTTCAAGACGTTCATCGTTTTTTTCTTGTATATACATCACCGTTTGAACATTGGCTAAGTCAAACAAATCCATCCCTGTATGCATAGGGATAAATTGGCAATTCTCATGGGTTAGCACTTCTCCGTGATTGAGCAGATACTTTGCGCTGATCAGTACTGGCCTTGGATTACCTGCGAGTAAAAGGGCATTACTTATCCGAGCCTTTCTTGTGATGACAAGGGAACCAAAAGCAAGTGGGAAAATAAGGTGAGAGGCAGTTTTTGCATAGGTTGCGATCTCGTCAGGTTCGATGTTGTCTTGATCCAGTAAAGCGACGCGTTCTCCTGCTTTCAAACTAGCAGACAGGGTATTGTTACGCTTTTTATAAACGTTAAAGCTTAACCAAAACAGCATCGCAAAAACCAAATGGGATTCTCGTAAAAAAGCAAGTCCTAATGCGCTCATGCTTAAAAGAGTATCATCATGAACACCAATCCGCTCGCTAAAAGCAGCTACGCGAGATCGCAAGACAGGATACCCGCTACATGCAGAAAGAACTGTGGAAAGCTCAAAAATCACAAAATTGTCGGCCCATGCTGAGCGACCAAGTAGGTACCTCCGTACAAGAAGTACACTTGATAAAGAAACAGGAAGTAACATAAACATTTTATGGCGATGCAACTTATAAGAAAGTAAGGAGACGTGTCGGTCGTCACGAACCTTTATGCGGTCGATCATAGCGTTAATTTGCCATGCCGTAATTTTTCTGTCATCGTATTGTATTTTGAGGCGACTAGATGCCATACTAGCGCGCACGGACACAATACCTTCCACCATGGGCAATAAAGTTTCCCAAAACTCGCGTTCGGAGTCTTTGGCTAACTGAGGTACGCGAATGCGCAAAGTGCGATAACAAGAGATATCAGTCAAGAAATTCACCCCTTTGCATGAGGGTAGTATGCCCGTTGTGCTTACGGTTGCGCCAAATGTTTTGTTATGATACCGTGAAATTTAATCATAGTTTTGTCAGGTACGTACACGGGGGGGCTTATCATGCTTTGCAATGTGATGGAGGAGATCACCCGCGAGACCTTGAATGATCTCATGACCGAATCGTACATAGGATGCACGTGTGAACTCTGTCAGCATGATATTTTGGCTATTGCATTAAATCGTCTACCACCTCAATACAGTTCGACGCCTACCGGTGAGTTGTACGTGAAGGCTCGTTTATTTGCATCACAGTGGCGTGTCGATGTGGTTCGAGAATTGACCTACGCTATGGGGATTGTGACAAAAACGCGTAGGCATTGAGAAACTATAGATTCTTTACTTTTGGTAGTGTATTTTCGTATAGTATGATTCGTGGAATTTGATGCGAGGAGATTTGCTTGAATGGACGTTTGGTACGAAAAAAAAACAACAGGCAATCCCTTAACAGATGCTTACTTGCGCGGTGACTCTCTGGTGGCTGACTTGTATGACTATCCATCGTCAGGACAACAGACATTGCAAAATCGCGCTAATGAGCTTGATTTAAAGTATGAAGATCATAGACGAGAACAAGTTGTTTCGGCTATTTCGCAATACATGCAGCGAATTGTTCCTGACTCTCAAGCTGTGGCTACTTTGCTTAAGAAGTTTTCGCAAAACAACTGTTTGGCGGTTGTGACAGGGCAACAAGCCGGACTATTTACTGGACCTTTGTACACGTTGTATAAAGCGATGTCTTGTGTGGTCATAGCTAAAGAATACGAAACTTTATTGCATCGTCCTGTAGTGCCTATCTTTTGGATTGCTACAGAAGATCATGATTTTGATGAAGTGGCTTCGGCGTATTATATCTTAGATAAAGGCGAATTAGTCCGCTCCCATTTGCACGAACGTCCAGCCTTACGTACTCCTGTAGGGCAGCATGAGATTAGTCGGGCTGAATTTATACGCCTAATGAATGAACTTTCCGTTTCACTTCCAGAAGGTATCTATCGTGAGGATGTTTTGCATGATATCGATAACGCTTATCGTGAGACGGCTAATATGGGGGATTTTTTTGCTAAACTTTTGATGACCTGGCTAAAAGATCTTCCTATGTTGCTGATCAACCCACTTTGTAAGGAATTTCGTGAACCTGTACGCGATGCATTTTCGCTCGTTCTTGATCATCCTACGCAGTTTCGCGATGCGGCACTTTTTGGTGCTCGACAGGTCGTGGCTAAAGGCTACACGCCACAAGTGGATGTGCCTGCACAACATAGCCTTTTGTACTTAATCGATGAAGGAAGGCGCAGCGCGTTAGATATAGACCCTGATCAAAAAGAAGGATTTGTCATTCGTGATTCAGGTAAACGCTTGACGAAGGCCCAACTAAAAGAGCGTCTTGAGGTGTCTTCAGAGGATTTTTCAGCGGGTGTGCTATATCGGCCAGTTGTTCAGGATTTTTTATTGCCTGTTTTAACTTATGTGGGCGGTGGCGCAGAAATTGCTTATCACGGTATGATGAAGCAGATCTTTCACGCTGCCACGCGTAAAATGCCGCCACTTCGCTTACGACAACGCATTTGTGTAATTCCTCGAAGGGTATCCCGAGCTTTACAACATTATGAGGTTGACTTAAGCGATGCTTTAACAAAAGATGTACTCGAAGATATCCTATCGCGAGAATTTACGCCATCGATCGATGATGTGATGCAGTCGTTGCAGCATGAAGTTATTCAATCCCTTCAAACACGGGTATCGTACTTTACGACGATCGATAAAGATTTGCAAAAAGCCGTTTTGCGCACGGAACATGCCTTGCGTCAAGATTTGGCGCGGTTACAAGGCAGGGCGCACAAAACATTGCGCCGCAATCGATCAGAAGTCGTTCAAGCATTAACGATGGTTCATACTTGGCTATGTCCCAAGGAGACAGAACAAGAGCGTGTCTTGTCCCCTTTGCCGTTATTGACGAAGTATGGATTGGCGTGGTTACCCCAATTAGCAGCTCATTCATCACCACCGTGGGATGAAATAGTTTATGTGCGTTGGTAAAAAAAATCCTGCATCCCGTAAAGGGAGGCAGGATTTTTGCTTTCATAACAGAATATAAACGTAAAAGTGGGGCGTTGTGGGGCGTTGTGGGATGAAATGCAGGGAAGGTGGAGTGACTTGTTATGTTTTTGGGCGAATATCAACATAGCCTAGATGATAAGTCACGAATTACGATCCCTGCCAAATTTCGCGATGGCCTTGGTGCCTCTTTTGTGATGACACGTGGTCTTGATGCCTGTCTTTTCGTTTATCCACGTGACGGTTGGAATATAATGGAACAAAAATTACGTACGATGCCTTTATCTCGTTCTGATGCACGGCAATTTATCCGTTTTTTATTTAGCGGAGCTGCAGAATTAGATCTTGATAAGCAAGGTCGCGTGTTAATTCCTTCCAAATTGCGAGAGTATGCTGGAATAACAGAGAACTGTGTTGTTATCGGAGTAGGCATTCGTGTAGAGATTTGGGATGCAAAAAAATGGCAATCCTATTCTGAGACTGCAGCAGATTCATTTGGCGAGTTGGCGCAGGGACTTGTGGATCTCGATTTTTAGTGAATCAGAAACGAGGAATACAGATCGTGAATGAAGGATTTGCGCATACAACTGTATTATTGCAAGAGGCCGTGGCTATGTTGCGACCAAAAAATGATGCGACGTACGTTGACTTAACATTGGGTGCTGGCGGGCATACAAGGGCATTGCTTGAAGCAAGTGCTCCACTCGGTAAAGTCATTGCATTTGATCAAGATGAGCGTGCAATTTTGGCTGCACAATCGTTTCTATCGGAATTTAAAGATCGATTGACCCTTGTACGTGCTAATTTTCGTGACGTACGCGCGGTGCTTAATGAGCTTTCCATTGATAAAGTGGATGGTCTTCTTTGCGATTTGGGTGTTTCGTCGCCACAGTTGGATGAAGGCGAACGAGGTTTCTCCTATCAACATGATGCACCGCTTGATATGCGGATGGATCAGCGTCAAAAAATGTCAGCCAAAGATCTTGTGGCTAAGCTTGATGCGCGTGAACTGACGGATATTTTCCGTACATACGGTGAAGAGAAATGGGCAACTCGTATTGCTTCTTTTATCGTAAAAGAACGTATCGAACATCCTATTGAAACGACTGGCCAGCTTGTTGAAGTGATTAAAAAAGCTGTACCAGCGGCTGCTAGACGAGATGGACCGCATCCGGCAAAGCGGGTGTTTCAGGCACTTCGTATTAAAGTAAATGATGAACTTGGGGCTCTTGAAGATGTTTTAGCCATCGCTCCAGATATCCTTCACCTTGGAGCAAGGATCGCGATGATCACGTTTCATTCTTTAGAAGATCGCTTGGTTAAGCAATCTTTTGTCAATGAGTCCAGAGAGTGTATTTGCCCGCCACATACACCTATCTGCACCTGTTCACACGTTGCACGCCTGAAGATCATCACGCGAAAGCCTGTCTTGCCGACAGAAAAAGAGATAGCAGACAATCCGCGAGCACGATCTGCCAAATTACGCGTTGCTGAACGATTCGCTAAACATCAAAACCTATAATGATCAATTACGTATATTTTCTATAAGGAGTGTTAAGCAACATGATCGCAATGGATGTCGAGGCGCGCCAAAGTTCACCACAGAACATGGTTTCTCCTGTTTCTTCAAGGCAAGTAGCTCGTTCTACGCACGAAATGGCACGAGAAAAGGCGTTGCATCAAGCACATCCACAGACGAGAAGTCGCTTAGGCGTTGTAGTTTCTTTGATTTTTTGTACCGCCGTGGCAACTTATCTTGTCAGTCAATATGCTACGATTGTGTCGCTTAATTATACGAACCAGCAATTGCGTGTGACGCTGTCACAACAAAATGCAACGAATGCATCGTTGCAATCGACTGTGTATGAATTATCATCACCAACAAGAATTTTAAATATTGCCGAACAAAAGTTAAACATGTCGCCAGCTACTCCAGTCGTTGTGGGTACAAGCAAGTAGCGCAACAGTTCTAGTAAGCTATCCTCAGGCATAAGGTGAGACGGACAAGACTCTCACTGTAAGAGGCGATGCTGTTTGCGCATAACTCAATCGAAAGTTCGACGGCGTGTATTTTTTCTTCTGACAGGTGCATTGTGTGCTTTTGCCGTACTTGCGGGGCGTATTGTGCATATTACGACAATTAACTCGAAATTTTATACTCAAAAAGCTGAGCAGACGATTACACGCAGTATTCCTGTTTATGCTGTACGCGGCAGTATCCTAGATGATCATGGGAATCCACTTGTATACACAGCAAGCGCAGCTACCATTATCGCTGTCCCAAGACAAATTCAGGATCCGGAGCGCACGGCAGTTCTACTTTCGCGCATTATTGGGGGATCAGCACAAAAAATTGAAAAACTTCTTAAAAAGCGCACCTTGATGGTGTATTTGAGGCCGCAGGGAAGACGGCTTGTTGAAACCAAAGCAAGGGCTATTCGTGCTTTGCGAATACCAGGGATTTACTTGACAGAAGAAGGAAAGCGTAGTTATCCATACGGTGATCTTGCTGCGCAAGTTCTTGGCTTTACAGGCGGCGAAGGGCAAGGCTTAGCTGGTATTGAGCTAGCGTATAATAAAGTGTTGACAGGAGAGCCGGGAGCGATCCGTTTTGTAGCCGATGCTGCAGGTCGCGAAATTCCAGGCAACAATGATAAATACATAGCACCAGTATCGGGACAAAATATTGAATTGACGATTGATCGGCAGATTTCCCAATTTGTAGACCGTGAAATTCAAAATGTCGTCGCGAAATATGATCCTGATCATGTGACGATGATTGTTGAGCAACCACAAACAGGGCGAATTCTCGCGATGGGTAATTACCCATCGTTTAATCCGGCTACTTGGAGAAATGTGCAACCATCCGTTTATAACCGCAATTTGGCTATATGGCAAACGTTTGAGCCAGGTAGTACTTTTAAAATTGTGACCTTGGCAACCGCATTGCAAGAAAAGCGGGTTGCATTGACGCAACGTTTTTACGATCCTGGGTACTATGAGGTGGCTGGGCATCGCATCAGGTGTTGGAAAAGTGGCGGACATGGTTCACAGTCCTACTTAAATGTAGTGGAAAATTCATGTAACCCTGGTTTTGTATCACTCGGGGAACGACTTGGAAAAACGACGTTATTCTCGTACATTCGTAAATTCGGATTTGGTCAGAAAACTGGAATTACGTTACCTGGTGAAGGAAAAGGCATTTTGTTTTCACCGCAAAAAGTCGGCCCATTAGAGCTTGCAACTACATCGTTTGGGCAAGGTGTATCGGTAACTCCTATTCAACAAGTGATGGCTATGGGGACTATCGCCAATGGTGGCGAATTAATGAAACCGGAAATTGTAAAAGCGTATATTGATCCTGTAACGAATTTGACTGTGCAAACAGTGCAACCACAAGTCGTTCGTCGCGTGATTTCACCCTTGGTTGCCTCTGAAGTGCGTTTGGCTTTGGAAAGTGTGGTTGCGCAGGGAACTGGGGCCAATGCTTTTCGAGATGGCTATCGTATCGCAGGTAAAACGGGGACAGCACAAGTAGCTGTCAATGGGCACTACTCTAGTCAACATTACATTGTATCTTTCATCGGCATGGCACCAGCGAATCATCCACAACTTGTGGCTTATGTCGCTATTGATTATCCGAAACCCAAAAACTCACCAGTGTTTGGCGGTACCATCGCAGCCCCTGTCGTAGGTAACGTGCTTGCTGATAGTTTGCAGTATTTAGGTGTTGCACCGTCTGTCACGGGGTTGCCAAAGAAATTTCGGCTTGGTATCGATCCGCAATTGACGACCGTACCAGATTTCTCACAGCGCCTTTATAAAGAGGCTATTCGTCAGATTTTGGAGAGTGGCAGTGTACTTCGAGTAACGGTGGTCAATCAGGGGCCTTATGTCGTTGCCCAGCAACCTGCACCAGGAACGAAGGTGGAACAAGGCAGTGTGATTCGGTTGTACCTCGGCCCCGAACCTAATTCAACCGCGAAATAGCGAGGAGGAAATGGCAAGATGAAGTTGATGGAATTAACGGACGTAATCTTGGTAAAAAAAATTCATGGAAACGTGGATGTTGAGGTGTCAACCATCACGGATGACTCGCGTGCCGTTGTTGCGGGATCGTTGTTTGTTGCTATGTCAGGAAATCACGTGGATGGTCACGATTTTGTTGCGCAAGCTGTTGCAAAAGGTGCAGTTGCGATTTTAGTAGAGCATGTTGTTGATTCCCCTGTACCGCAGATCATTGTCCCTTCAACGCGGCGGGTTGCCCCAATCTTGGCACATCGTTTATTGGGCCAACCTGCAAAATCGATGACGATGATTGGTGTGACAGGAACGAATGGTAAAACTACCACAACGATGCTTATCGAACGTATTTTACAAGAAGCGCATAAGGTGACTGGGCTTATTGGTACAATTGAACAGAGAACCAGTACGCATGTTCTACGTGAATCCGGGATGACAACGCCGCAGGCGATTGAACTGACGAATTTGCTAAAAACGATGTATGATGAACACGTTGAATACGTAGTCATGGAAGCCTCTTCCCATGCGTTAGAACTCGCGCGTATCGCTGGCATTTCGTATCGAGTTGCAGCTTTCACGAACCTTACTCAAGATCACCTTGATTTTCATCAAACGATGGATGCCTATGGGCGTGCCAAAGGACATCTTTTCTCGCGGCTAGGCAATGATTTTGATCCTTTAGTCGACGGTGGGTTGCCTGTGGCCGTACTAAATGCTGATGATCCCTGGAGTGCAAAGTACGAAAATGAAACAGTACAGCAGGTTCTAACTTACGGAATCGATAATGAAGCCGATGTTCGCGCAAAAAATTTACACATAAAAGCCCAAGGCGTGCAATTTGTTATGGAGACATTCGCTGGAAATGTTGAGATCGCCTTGTTTATGACAGGGCGCTTTAGTGTGTACAATGCGCTTTGCGCTGCTGCCTCTACACTCGCTTTGGGAATTGATCTTGATACGATTAAGCATGCATTAGAAAATACGATGGGTGTGCCCGGAAGGTTTGAACGTGTAGTTGCTGGGCAACCTTTTGCGATTCTTGTTGATTATTCTCATACACCGGATAGTCTTGAAAATGCCTTAACGACCATTCGGGAATTTTGTACAGGCAGGGTGATTACAGTTGTTGGTGCAGGTGGCGATCGTGATAAAACGAAACGCCCTTTAATGGCACAAATGGCCGTTAAATACAGCGATTTTACGGTGCTGACATCCGATAATCCTCGTACGGAAGACCCAGAAAAGATCCTCGATGACATGGAACAAGGTGTTTGGGCCAATCCTGATAAATACACGAGACTTGTATCCCGGACAGATGGAATTCGTCATGCAATTTTGATGGCAAAAGAAAATGATGTGATTCTTATTGCTGGAAAAGGACATGAGACATATCAAATTATAGGCACAACAAAACACGACTATGATGATCGTAAAGTAGCAGCAATGCTTGTCAAGGAGGCTCTTCTTTGAAAGTAACCCTGGATTTTTTGGCAAACGCCGTACAAGGCGAACTGTTTGGAGAAGGTGCCTTGATCGTCAATTTTGTTTCGACAGATACGCGAACAATGCACGAAGGAAATTTCTATATTCCGCTTATCGGTGAACGATTTGATGGGCATGACTTTCTTGCTGATGCTTTACAAAGAGGTGCCAGAGCGTTTTTGTGGCAAGAGGATCACGTACTTCCTGATGGATTTTCGTCTATCCCACACATTGTCGTTCAAGATACGCTCGTTGCTCTACAAAATATGGCTCATGTTTATCGGAAATCCTTACCAGTAAAAGTAATAGCCATTACGGGGAGCAATGGTAAAACATCAACCAAGGATATGGTCAAATCTGTCCTTAAAACAACGTATCACATCGCCGCGACCAAAGGCAATTTGAACAATCACGTTGGGCTACCTCTATCGATTCTAGCTTGGTCTGACGATACGGAAGTAGCCATATTGGAAATGGGCATGAGTGCTTTAGGAGAAATTAAGCGTTTGTGTGAAATTGCTGAACCTGATATTGGTATCATTACGAATATTGGTGAGGCGCACATTGGGTTGCTCGGATCGCGTGTTGCTATTGCATCTGCTAAGTGGGAGCTTATTGATGCTTTACCTAAGGGTGGACTTGCCATTTTGCCAGCTAACGAACCGTTGCTACGGAATCGAGTGGTACCAAGCGACGTGCGTACAATCTTTGTCGGCGATGGAGAACAAACAGAAATGTATTGTACAAACTATATTCAAAAAGCGGATTTATCATGTCAATTTACCGTCCTGCCTGAAGGCAACGTGGTGGAGTTATCTGCGCCCGGAAGGCATCAGGCACAAAATGCACTTTGTGCACTTGTCATTGCCGATGCATTTCAAGTGCCGAAACAAACTGCGATAAAGGCAATGCGTTCGGTCCAATTAACACAAATGCGCCTGGAAGTGAATCAAGTTGCGAACGATTTTACGGTGATCAACGATGCCTATAATGCAGCGCCAGCATCGGTATACGCCGCTTTGGATGTACTAAAAGATACAGGTTATGATCGCTTGATTTTCGTTTTTGGCGATATGTTGGAATTAGGTGAACACGAGAAACACTTTCATGAAGAGATTGGTCGTCGTCTTACTCATTACGGTGTGACAGACGTCGTTACTGTGGGCGATTTGGCATCCTTGGTTTTGCCATTTTTCGCAGCTAAGGAAAGTCACTTTATAGATTTTTTGTGTCTGTCCGTCTCTGATGTGAATCTCGCCAAGGACACTATGTTTACTATGATACAAAGCTACCGTCAAAGAGGTTTAACGGTTGCTGTATTGATTAAAGGTTCACGTAAGATGCGCCTTGAGCAGTTGGCACAACAACTGGTGATGTTGTCTTAGATGATCGATCGGGGGAATCTTCATGGACGCGCAATCTTTGACGTGGACACTATTAGCCTCTTTTGTGATCGTGGTACTTCTTGGCCCGATTGCCATTCCATTGCTACACCGCTTCAAGTTCGGACAGGCCATTCGTGCTGAAGGTCCCATGCGACACCAACAAAAAATGGGAACCCCGACAATGGGCGGTATTATTTTTCTTCTTAGCGTGGTTTTTGTATCGTTGCGCTTTTCGAGTTCGCCCACGATGTGGATTTTGTTAGTCGCTACATTAGGCTTTGCTATCATTGGTTTATTAGATGATGCGTTAAAAATTGTACGCAAACGTAACCTTGGTTTAACAGCCAAACAGAAGCTGACAGGTCAGATCCTTGTTGTCATCGCTTTTTTTCTTATTCTTTACTATCGTGGATGGCATTTTGAAGTCGTGATACCTTTTATGCATCAACCGTTGCAACTCGGTATCTTTTATCCATTATTTTTGGTTATTTTTATGGTAGGGTTCTCGAATGCTGTCAACTTGACCGATGGGCTGGATGGTCTTGCTGCTGGGACAAGTGCGATAGCATTTATGGCGTTTGCGTTTATGGCTTGGTGGAATAGTCAATGGAATGTATCAGTTTTTTCGATTAGTATGGTTGGTGCCTTATTAGGATTTTTGGTCTACAATCGGCATAAAGCACGGATTTTTATGGGAGATACCGGATCACTGGGGATCGGTGGTGCTCTTGCTGCGGTCGCTGTCATGACACGTTCTGAGGTGTGGCTTCTTTTGATTGGCCTGATTTTTATTATTGAAACTTTATCGGTCATTATTCAGGTCATATCGTTTCAGGTTTTTGGTAAACGCGTCTTTAAAATGAGTCCAATTCATCACCATTTTGAATTGTTAGGCTGGTCTGAATGGCGTGTAGTACTGTCCTTTTGGACGTTTACCGCACTGTGCTCTGGATTTGCATTGTACTTGTTTTTAAGCGTATAAAATTACGGATGCATGACTCCTTAAAAAGGGTGGTAGCAATGAATTATCAAGGAAAATCGGTTCTAGTGCTTGGCATGGCACGAAGCGGTGAGGCTGTAGCGAGATTGCTTCACCGATTGGGAGCTATTGTGACTGTCAATGATGGTTCAGACAATGAGACACTCCGTCACCAAGCCGAGTTATTAGAAGGGATAGGGCTAAAGGTCGTACTTGGAGATCACCCATTACATTTACTTGATGGTTGTAATCTTATCGTCAAGAACCCAGGTATAAAGTATGATTTGCAAATTCTCGTTGATGCTCAAAAAAGACACATTCCAATCGTTACTGAAGTGGAAGTTGCCTATGCAGTTACAGAAGCTCCGATCATCGGCATAACAGGATCCAATGGTAAAACAACAACAACGATGCTTGTCGATGACATGCTGCAACAGGCACAAATTGCGCATGTAGTAGGAGGCAATGTTGGCACACCGTTATCGGATGTGGTCACTAATTTGGATAAGAAAACGTGGGTAGTTACAGAACTGTCTAGTTTTCAACTAAAAGGCACACAAACGTTTCGACCGCGCATAGGTGCGCTGATTAATGTATACCCTACGCATTTGGATTACCATCATACGATGGCTGATTATATAGCTTCTAAACAACGATTATTTGTGAATCAAGAACACTCGGATATTGCCATACTTAATGTGGATCATCCTATCATAGAAGCGTTAGAACATGATAATAGTGCAACGATCTGGAAAGTTAGCACAAAACATGAGGTCTGTCCGGGTGTTTTTGTTGCTGATGGGAATCTCGTTGCTAAGGTTGCGATGGATGCTGACCTGCTACCTATTCTTCCGGTACGTGATATCTTCTTGCGAGGCGACCACAACGTCGAGAATGCCCTTGTCGCCTCGGCGATCGCCTTATGTGTCGGTGCATCAGTTGATGCGATCAGAGTTACGTTACGCACGTTTAAAGGCGTAGAGCACCGATTGGAGTTTGTTCGTGAAGTGAACGGAATTACTTATTTTAATAACTCCAAAGCAACGAACCCACAAGCAACATGGCGTGCGTTAGATTCGTTTCATGAACCGATCGTATGCATCTTAGGTGGACTTGAAAGAAATGACGATTTGCAGGTGTTGCTAAAACCTTTGCAGGATCATGTAAAAGCTGTTGTGACACTTGGTCAATCCGCTAAGCGTATGGCTGACTTGGCCAAAGCAGCGGGCATATCGTCTGTGACAATAGTAGATAGTATTGAGGATGCTGTTGTACAAGCAACGAAAGAAGCGCAACAGGGCGACGTTGTACTCTTAGCACCCGCCGCCGCTAGTTGGGACATGTTTGCATCCTTTGAAGAGAGAGGACGCATCTTCAAAGAAGCTGTGCATAGATTGTAACCATGGACAAGTGTTCATGGGGGGACAGCGGTGCAGACCAAAAGAGTCGATTTGTGGATTCCTATCACGACAATTTTATTGCTTGTGATCGGTATTTTTATGGTACACAGTGCGAGTACCGTATTATCATTGCAACGGTTTCATGATTCGTTTTACTATGTTAAGAGGCAAATGCTGTGGGCTGGTCTTGGTATTATGTTAATGGTTTTGATGAGTCGCGTAGATTATCGCGTCTTTGAACGTTATGCACGACTTATTTTGCTGCTATGTATTATTTTTTTAGCACTTGTCTTGATTCCGCACGTTGGGCAAGTCCGCGGGGGTTCAAGAGCTTGGCTCGGCATTGGTACATTTGGCATTCAACCTTCGGAATTCGCGAAATTTGGGTTGATTATCTTTCTAAGTTGGTTGTTTAGTCGTGTTCCGGATCGTATGCTATCGTTTAGGCAGGGATTTTTACCTCCACTTTTGGTGATGGGTACCATCGTCGGCTTGATAATGCTTGAACCTGATCTTGGCCAAAGTGCTGTTATCGGTGGAGCGACGATGATCATGGTGTTTGTCGCAGGGGCGCGCATACGGCATTTGCTTTATCTTGTTGTTGCAGGTCTTGCAGGTTTTGCAGCAATGATTGCGGTAGCGCCGTACCGACTCGAGCGAGTGGTATCCTTTCTTGATCCGTGGAAGTATCCTGATACAATTGGCTATCACATTATCATGTCTTTGATTGCCTTAGGCCGCGGTGCTATTCTAGGCGTAGGTCTCGGTCATAGCACGCAGAAATTCTCCTATTTACCAGAGCCGCAAACGGACTTTATATTTGCCATCTTAACAGAAGAGTTAGGCATGATCGGTGCGGTTTTTGTATTGCTTTTATTTGCAATAGTTATCTGGCGCGGTTTGCGTGCTGCTATGGGTGCACAGGATCGTTTTGGCATGTACCTTGCTGCTGGATTGACGGGTATCATTGCTGTTCAGGTGTGTATCAATGTCGGCGTCGTGACGGCATTACTCCCTGTGACAGGTATTACGTTGCCGTTTATCAGCTATGGAGGATCGTCCTTGACGCTGATGCTGACTGCAGTCGGTATCTTGATGTCCGTATCCCGGCATGCTGATTCTTGAATTTTACTGGGGGTTAACAAGGCGATGCGCGTTGTCTTAACAGGTGGTGGAACGGGTGGACATATTTACCCGGCATTAGCGATCGCACGCATGTTGCGGGAAAATCACCCTGATGTTCAACTACTATATATAGGTACAAAAAAAGGACTTGAACGTGAGCTTGTTCCACGTGAGCAAATTCCGTTTGCTTTTATTGAAGTAGAGGGACTAAGGCGTACACTGTCCTTGCGCGCGTTGAAAACGGCATGGATGGCGTTGACGAGTATCGTGACTGCCTCACGAATTCTTGCACGATTTCGTCCAGATGTCGTGATTGGCACAGGTGGGTATGTCGTTGTACCGGTAATCGCTGCGGCACATCTGCGTGGCATGAAAACAGGCATTCTTGAATTGGATGCACATGCTGGGCTAGCCAATCGTTTGGTATATCGTTTTGCTGACACGGTGATGCTCGGCATGGAAAACAAAGCAAATACGTTTGCGAAAGCTAAGCATGTCGTTCTTACAGGCAACCCTAGAGCATCTGAGGTTGCTTCTTTGCCTATCGATGCCAAAAAACTATGTCAAGATGAGCTTGGACTTAAGCATGATGTTCCGATCGTTACAATCGTGAGTGGTAGTCGTGGTGCAAGTCCCATCAATCAAACTGTGATGGCTTGGTTAGAAGGCAAATCCACACTGCCCTATCAGGTAGTCTGGATTACAGGACAGGTTCATTATGATCATATTATGGAACAATTTGGAACGGATAGGTTATGCGGTGGTATGGTCAAAGTGGTTTCCTTTTACCATGCTATGCCTGCTTTATTATCGATAACGAGCGTTTTAGTTAGTCGTGCAGGCGCTACGACCCTAGCGGAAGTAACTGCATTAGGCGTACCGGCTATTTTAATTCCATCACCTTATGTTACGCACCATCATCAAGATAGTAATGCGAGTGTTCTTGTGGAAAAGGAAGCTGCCGTTATTCTTGCTGAACAGGATCTGACGCCAAAGAGTCTTGAAAAACAGATTGATGGACTTATCAAAAACCCATTTCGTTTGGAAGCCATGGCGAAGGCGAGTCGAAGCTTAGGCAAAACGGACGCATTACAGCGAATTGATCGAGAAATTTCGCGTCTTGCTGTCATGGCGTGAGGATTGCTTAGGCGCGTGTCACAAAAGATCGACATTACATATGATGTCGTACAGAGCGTGCAGAGTACATCATTACACCATGGTTTTAAAAGAGGGAGTGCTTTTGTTCCATGGATAGCGATCGATATCGCTCGTTGTTTGACCAAGTGGAAGCTGTGGTTATGTTTGATGAACCGATGGCACGACACACGACATGGCGCATAGGTGGCCCGGCTGATGTTTTTGCTGTGCCAACGAATGCGATACAGGTACAACAACTCATTGCGGTTTCTAAAGACAATGGGATTCCTTGGTTAGCCATGGGACGTGGCAGCAATCTTTTGGTACGGGACGGTGGTATTCGCGGTTTAGTCATTGCTCTTGGTGATGCTTTGTCGGATTGTACCATCGATGGTAATCTTGTGACGGCTTATGCTGGGCGAAGCCTTGTTTCGGTGGCCTACAAAGCCATACGCCAGGGATTGTCGGGGCTTGAGTTTGCTACAGGAATACCAGGCAGTGTCGGTGGGGCTGTTGCCATGAATGCGGGTGCTCATGGCGCGGAGATCAAAGAAGTCCTCAAAGAAGTCGACGTGGTTAGCACCGATGGTTTGTATCTCACTATACCCGCTAATCAATTGCATTTTGCCTATCGTTCTAGCGCATTGCGAGAAAATGGATGGATTGCTATGAAAGCCGTTTTTGCACTTCATGATGGCGATAGTCAAGAAATGCAGGAACGTACTCGCGCTTGGGCGAAACGCAGGCAAAACACTCAGCCGCTCTCTTTGCCAAGTTGTGGTAGTGTATTTCGCAATCCAGTAGGTGATTATTCGGCGCGTTTGATTGAAACTTGTGGATTAAAAGGTAAACGCATCGGTGATGCCCAGGTTTCAGAAAAACACGCCAATTTTATTGTGAATCTTGGTCAGGCTAAAGCTTCTGATGTGTTGGCTTTACTGGAATTTGTACAACAAACTGTAAAAGAGACTTTTGGCGTAGAGCTGTTGCCGGAAGTGCGTGTCGTCGGAGAGAAATAGCACGGAGGTGACAGAAGTGGAACGATTGGTTATCCGGGGAGGTCGGCCATTAGAAGGTTCTACCCGGATTCACGGGGCGAAAAATGCTGCTTTACCCATTTTAGCTGCTGTGACCATGGCAGACGGCGAAACGGTGATTCGCGATGTTCCCAACCTCGATGATATTCGTGTGATGCTCGACATCTTGCGCTCCATTGGGGCACGTGTTTATTATGCGGATCGCGTGGTGACTGTTGATCCTACTGGGATTTGTACAACAGACGTTCCTGAACATTTGATGCGTATGATGAGGTCCTCGGTATTTCTGATGGGGCCGCTTTTGGCGCGTTTTGGTAACGTGCGTGTATCAAAACCGGGTGGATGTTCGATTGGAACAAGACCTATTGATTTTCATGTTAAAGGGCTCGCCAGACTTGGCGCTGATATTATTGATCGCCATGGTTACATTGAATGTTTAGCAACAAGATTGCAAGGAACGACGATTTTTCTGGATTTTCCTAGTGTCGGTGCCACTGAGAATTTGATGATGGCTGCTAGTTTAGCGCAAGGAGAAACGATCATTGGTAATGCAGCGCGCGAGCCGGAAATTAAAGATTTAGCACTTTTTTTGCAAAAAATGGGTGCCCATATCGAAGGCGCTGGTGAAGATACGATTATCATTCATGGCGTTGAACGTTTGCATGGTTGCGAGTTTCGAGTATCACCTGATCGTGTGGTGACAGGAACGATGATGATTGCAGGGGCAATCACGAAAGGGCATATAGAGCTAGAGAATGCTCGATCATCAGACTTGGCTGCGGTGATCATGAAATTGCGCGAAGCAGGTGTTCATGTTACGACAGGAAATGATATAATCGAAGTCAAACAAACAGGGACACTACAAGCTGTGGATCGTATTCAAACAGCGCCGTACCCTGGTTTTCCAACTGATCTGCAGGCACCATTTATGTCATTATTGACACTGGCTAAGGGAACGAGCATCATCTCAGAAACAATCTTTGAAGATCGATTTCAACATGTTAGTGAATTGCAACGTATGGGGGCAGCGATCAAAGTAGATTTGCGCACGGCTTTTATCAAAGGTGTTCGCGAATTGTCTGGAGCCGCGGTTGAAGCAACCGACCTGCGAGCGGGCGCGGCTCTTGTGTTAGCAGGACTTGGCGCTCAAGGTACCACCATCGTCGATCGGGTCTACCATATTGATCGGGGCTACGAATCATTGGAAACGCAGTTGCATGATCTTGGAGCAAATATCATGCGGTTGCGAGATCAGCCCCATGCTGATATTGCTGTGGCTGAGGTTTGATGGTTAACTCGATGACAGCCCTTGCGACTGCAATTCGCGAGGGCATCGTTGTTTTTATAGGGGGTTTTTCGTGTCGTGCTAGCGCAAACGCCTGAAAAGGCGCATAAACGGCGCATTGTTTTTAGTGTTTTTGTGCTTATCTTTTTTCTGTTTATATCCTTCGTTGTTTATATTCGTTCACCACTTGCGCGTGTGCAAAAAATTGCTGTTTCTGGCGCTAACGATATTGCTACCTCTTTTATTTTGCATGATACAGGAATTGCAGTTGGTCAAAATTTGTTTGCATTATCCCCTGGTAATGCTAAACGTAGTTTGTTATCTGATTTTCCCATCCTGCAAAATGCAGTAATTACCCGCGATTTTTGGACCCGATCTGTGTCCATCCGATTAACTGAGCATACCATTGCCGGTATCTTGGTAGCTAATGGGAATCTCTACGAAGTTTTGGCTGATGGCACTATTTTGACCCAAGATCCAGCCGGATATGGTGTTAATCGTCCATTAATTACGACATCCGATCACATTAACGTGGGATTAGGTATGCGGCTTACAAATCCGTCGTTGCTTGCTGTTTGTAAACAGATGCCATCAATTCCTGAAAATGACCTCGCGCAATTATCTGAGTTGCATGTCATGATGTATGAGGGACAACCTTCGATATTAGCTTTTACCAAAGATCAGTTTGAAATTAGAATGCCGATTCATCATATCGCGTCTTCACTTGCCCTTTATGATGCTATCCATCAGCGACTGATCAATCAACATGCGGCTCCAGGTTTGATCAATCTTTTGGGCGGTGGGCTTGGCGTCTATCAACCGTTTAAACATCCGTAAAAGGACGTGTTTGGATGCCTTTATCAAAAAATATCGTGGCGTGGGCAATTGTATCAGCCGTTATTGGGGTTATGATGTCCGTACAATACCACGATGTGCTTTTAGGAGGAGCTGCGATTTGGTCCTCTTTGCCTGATGTAGCTGGTGTCCATGCTCGCTTAGAAGCCGTAACAGACTATAATACCGGCCTATCCCATGAAATTTCTCAGGTGGATGCTACGATTGTTCGATTGCAAAATAATGCGTTGCGCAGAGGCGGCTCTGTAGCTGACATGCAACGACAGATCAATGCTGCTAAGGTGTTGAGTGGAACGTCCAAAGTCGTCGGCGAAGGGATTACCGTAACGATTAGTGACGGCAAGATACGAGGCGCTAATTTACAACAGTTTCTCACGCATGATTGGGATCTGCGATCGGTGGTTAATGAATTGTTTGCGGCAGGTGCGCAAGCAGTTGCTGTCAATCAGGCGCGCATTACAGCAACGACAGCCATTTTTTGTGTTGGACCTGTCGTCAATATTGGCGGACAGCGTTTAGGATCTCCTTTTGTCGTACAGGCAATCGGTAATCCAAGTGTACTGTATGCCGCACTTTCGTTACCTGGTGGCGTACTTGAAATACTGAAAGAAGCCAATCGTGGGCTCGCTATTTCAAATCTGCTCATGAAAAAAAGAATCGTTTTACCAGCTTACGAAACACCGTTGATGCCGATGAGCGTTGGGGGGAATGCCTTATCCGCACCAACAAAATAAAGCGTCGACAAGGTTTGACGGGACTCGCCATCATGCTGGTGATAGGGCTCATGCTTGGCTTAGAAGCACATATTGATCATACGGTATCAAGCAAATCCATGGGATCTTATCTCGCACAAAGTCAGGATCTTACAGCAGCTATGCAATTGTCACCGAAACTTCAAAAGAGATTAGCACGGGATGAAAAACAATTGCAGGCATTAGAAGCTACTGCGTCGAATGTATCTCACGGATTGTCTATGATGCGTCAAGAACTCGTGACTTTGCAAAAAAATGCTGGTTTAACTCCATTACAGGGCCCGGGAATTGTGATCACAATCAATTATGATCCTAACTTGCCGGTGATTCCATCACTACGTTATGTTGATGAAGCACAGCAATTGCAAATGGTGATCAATTTATTGGCTGCAAGTGGAGCCAAGGGCTTTGCGATCAATTCACAACGGCTTGTCACAACGACATCTATTCGTTCGGTAAATGGTTTGTCTGCACCTGCAGGACCGTTTTCAGGAACAGTGCAAGTGGGGGGTGTTCCTATACAGGCTCCTTACACGATTCTTGTCGTGGGGCCAGTACAAAGTATGAATAACATGCTGCAAGTCGAGGCTATTGACCAACAATTTGCTATACTCGATCAATCTTTTATTGTAAAAGCCTTTGGGCGACCTAACGGCGTATCCTTGCCTACCTATGATGGTCCGTTACCTTTTTCGTACATCACGGAGGTGGGGGCATAATGGTTTATATCATTCCTGTTGCAGGACTTATAATAGGATTACTGGTTGGTTTATTGATCAATGTGCATCTACCTATTTTATATGGAAGCTACCTCTCTGTGGCCATTTTGGCTGCGTTTGATACTGTGTTTGGTGGATTGCGCTCGATGTTGCAAAAACGGTTTGATCATCGGGTTTTTTTATCGGGATTTTTCTTCAATACTTTGTTAGCCGCTTTACTCGCGTTCATCGGATCAATTCTTGGCCTTGACCTAACCTTAGCTGCAGTGGTGGCTTTTGGTGTGAGGATATTCAATAATTTGGCGGCTATCAGACATCTTGTCCTTTCAAGGCAAAAATTTGAATCCCCAAATGATAGAATTTCATGATAAGATGGATTGGTATACTTTGTACAGGTAGAAAAATGGAAGTTTAGCGGAGAAGGGAGTGCCCCTCCTTGACCAAGGGAGATATTGTAGTTGGGTTAGATATAGGCACGTCGGTTGTACGAACGATTATTGGCGAACTTGACGGGCAAAACGTGAATATCATCGGCGTTGGAACAGCGAAAAGCGAAGGCATTAAAAAAGGTGCCATCATTGACATTGATGCTACAGTATCAGCGATTAAAGCGTCTATTGGTCATGCCGAGCGAATGGTCGGCATTACGATTCATGCGGCTTATGTTGGAGTATCAGGCGCACATATTGCATTGCAACCTAGTCATGGCATTGTTGCCGTCTCATCCACCGATCGAGAGATTGGCGATGAAGATGTTGAGCGTGTGATTGCGGCAGCTAGAGTGCTGAATCTCTCTGCAGAAAGAGAAATTATCGATGTGGTTCCGCGAGCATTTACGGTAGATGGATTAACGGATGTCACTGATCCCCGCGGAATGATCGGTGTTCGCCTTGAAGTGGATAGCTATGTGGTAACTGGATCCCGTACCATCTTACACAATCTCATGCGATGCGTTGAGCGTGCTGGCATTGAAGTAGCGGGTACAATTTTATTGCCACTCGCTGCCGCAGACATGGTGTTATCAGCCGACGAGAAAAAACTTGGCGTGGTTTTGGCGGATGTTGGAGCAGGATCTGTTGTTGTGTCAGTCTTTCAAAATGGCGTTTTAGAGCAGCTAGATTCTGTTCCTATCGGCGGGGATAGTGTTACGTATGATATTACTGTTGGCTTGCAATGTGGTACGGAGGCAGCAGAAGCTGCAAAACAACGTCATGGCGTTGCTGATGTTTCCTTGGCGCGAGAAGAGGAAAAGTTCAAAATACAGCGAATAGGTAATAGTATGGACAAAGAGTTTACTGCAGTGGAACTCGGCCATATTATTGAACCGCGTATGCGCGAGATTTTTGCCTTAGTTCGTGATCGAGTGGAACATATGGGATATAGTAAAGGATTACCAAGTGGATATGTATTGACCGGTGGCGGGATGCTGCTAAAAGGTGCGGACAAGATCGCGCAAGATGAACTTCAGGCTCCAGTGCGTGTTGCTGCACCAGATTATGTGGGTGTGCGTGATCCATCCTATGTTGGTTGTGTTGGTATGATCAAATATGTTTCTCGTTTTTATAGTCGCAGCGCAGCCGCTGCTACGGCGCCAGTGAAACGTGCGCGGGCGCAGGGGAGCGCCTTATCGCGGATCAAAGGATGGTTTCAGGATTTCATTTAATGATCCTATTTCCCAGGGGTTGTTGATATAGCGTCAAGGAGGACGTGGCATGTTGGAGTTTGATTTTGAAATGGAAACGCTCGCGCACATCAAGGTAATTGGTGTCGGTGGGGGAGGCTGTAATGCAGTCAATCGCATGATTGAAGCCGGTGTGCGCAATGTTGATTTTATTGCTGTCAATACAGATGCGCAGGCACTGCATTTGTCTAAAGCGGCGGACCGTATTCAGATCGGTGAAAAATTGACGCGTGGTTTAGGTGCAGGAGCAAATCCCGATATTGGCAAGAGAGCAGCAGAAGAAAGTCGTGAGCTCGTGATGAATGCGCTTCGTGGTGCCGACATGGTCTTTGTGACGGCAGGAATGGGAGGCGGCACAGGGACGGGTGCTGCACCAGTTATTGCGGAAATCGCGAAGGAACTTGGTGCATTAACCGTAGGTGTTGTGACAAAACCTTTTACGTTTGAGGGTCGTCGCCGCCTTAATCAGGCTGATGGCGGGATTGCTTCGTTGAAGGAAAAAGTAGATACTTTGATCGTTATTCCTAACGATCGGCTATTGGAAATCGTCGAAAAAAACACACCTATGCTTGAAGCGTTTCGTGAGGCAGATAACGTTTTGCGCCAAGGTGTATCTGGCATTTCTGACTTAATTGCAGAAACCGGATTGATCAATGTCGACTTTGCTGATGTGAAAGCAATTATGATGGAACGTGGTAGCGCATTAATGGGTATCGGTGTGGCTTCGGGTGAGAAGCGTGCTTCTGAAGCGGCGCAAAAAGCTATTCGTAGTCCATTACTTGACACACCTATTGATGGCGCTCGCGGTGTACTAATTCATGTGGCAGGTGGAGAAAACCTGACATTGTTTGAAGCTCATGAAGCGGCCAACATCGTGGCTGAAGCTGCTGATCCAGATGTGAATTTTATCTTTGGTGCTGTCATTAAACCTGATCTCAAAGATGAGCTGATCGTTACCGTGATCGCGACAGGCTTTGAACATCGTGCAGGTACTTCCACGCCGAAATCCATTTCCCATAAGACAGACGTGAAAACGGACCTTTCTTCGGACAACTTGGATATTCCTACCTTTTTACGTAATCGTGCTAATCCTCACACATAAGTAAATACGATGTTATAACATAACGGCGGGTCCTTTTCGGACTCGCTTTTTTTGTCGATTCTTTTGCCGTGAAAGTACGCAAGTTCTGACAAACTTTGCAATATACATGTACTATACTACGAGCAAATCCCCAGAAAGAGGTTGTCCCGTGGTTGTCTATGTGGATGTGGCTTTTGCTATTAATTTCCTCGTAGATTCTTGTTTGCTTCTTGTCACGGGCTATCTTTTACGCCAACCTGCCCGATTTTTGCGTGTCTTTGCTGCGGCTGCTTTGGGGTCCTTATACGCAATTGCGATATTATTCCCAGGGACTTCCACGATGGATAATTGGGTCGTTAAATGGCTTGTCTCTGTCTTCATGGTACAACTCGCATTCTCGTATCGTTTACTTGGTTTGCGATCGTTACACAAGATGTTGTCCTTATTACAAGGTGTTGCGGTCTTTTATGCCGTGACGTTTGCGGCCGGTGGCGCTGTTTATGGATTGCACAATTTGTTTTCATCTTCAGGGTCGCTTTTTAGTGGCTTGGCGCTCGTGGATGGAAGGGTTATGTGGTGGTCAAGTATCACCACATTGTTTATGGTTACTTCCTTTCCTGTTGGCCTGTTTGTTTTACGAGCTTTGTGGATTAAAGTGCAGCATACACGGGAGCAGCAAGGAGATCTTTGTGAAGTTGTTTTTTGCCTTAGTGGGCAAGAGGCTCGATTAGGTGCCTTGCTTGATACAGGGAATCGACTCGTGGATCCCATCATGAAACAAAAAGTTGCGGTGGTTGAGGCGACGGCAGTGGTAGGTTTACTTCCTGCATCCTTACGTGCGGCTGTTACAGCTGGAAGTGATCCGTTGCAAGCATTATACAAAAACATAGATGTAGATGGGCTTGAAGATCGCTTAACCATCATCGCTTTTCAAGCTGTAGGAGCAACCACGGGGCATCTTTTAGCTATCCGGCCGGATGAGGCATGGGTTGTGCAACACGGGGAGAAGAAGTCCATTATGCCAATCTGGATGGCGCTGCAAAACAGTACCTTGTCGCGTTCCGGGCGTTATCACTCGATTCTTCCCGCAGATGTGGCTGGTTCTGAAGTTGTATTGGAAGGGGGAGAAGGCGTTGCTCATGCCCGTTCGGATTCGTCTCAAAATACGGTTACTCATTCTTCGCATTCTGCTTAAATTTCAGGTTGATAAAGATACGATTTACTATGTTGGTGGAAGTGAAGCGTTGCCTCCACCTTTGACGCGCGAGGAGGAGGAATATTTATTAGCACGGTTACCGCAAGGTGATGAAGCTGTCCGTGCCTTACTTATCGAGAGAAATTTGCGTCTTGTGGTCTATATCGCTCGTAAATTTGAGAACACAGGTATTTACATTGAAGACCTGGTTTCCATCGGTACGATTGGTCTTATTAAGGCTGTCAATACATTTGATACCGAAAAGAAAATAAAACTTGCAACTTATGCATCGCGTTGCATTGAAAATGAGATTTTGATGTTTCTTCGCCGTAATAACAAGATTCGTGTTGAAGTGTCTTTTGATGAGCCACTAAATGTTGATTGGGATGGTAATGAACTTTTGCTCTCTGATGTATTGGGAACGGACAGTGACACCATTTATCGTGACATTGAAGATGAAGTGGATCGTACTTTACTCTATGGAGCGTTAGATAAATTATCGGATCGTGAGAGAAGGATCATGGAATTGCGTTTTGGTTTATCAGGACAACAGGAAATGACGCAAAAAGATGTGGCTGATCTTTTAGGAATCTCACAATCTTACATTTCGCGACTAGAGAAGAGAATTATCAAGCGTTTGCGCAAAGAGTTTAACAAGATGATGTGACTGCATAATTCTCCATGGCGGGGACATACTGGTACTCGAATTGAACCCGTTGCTCGCCTGGAGGGACCAACTTGAAACGCAACAAAGTCGAGATCTGCGGTGTCAATACCTCTCAATTGCCTGTACTGACAAACATAGAAATGAGAGATTTGTTTGTCCGTTTACAAAGCGGTGAGCGCTCTGCGCGTGAAAAGCTTGTCAATGGCAATTTGCGACTTGTCTTGTCGGTGATCCAGCGATTTAATAATCGCGGTGAATTCGTGGATGACCTATTTCAGGTAGGGTGCATTGGCTTGATGAAGGCAATTGACAACTTTGATCTAAGTCAAAATGTGAAGTTTTCCACGTATGCAGTGCCGATGGTGATCGGAGAAATTAGACGTTACCTACGGGACAATAATCCTATCCGGGTTAGTCGATCGCTACGTGACATTGCGTACAAAGCGCTTCAAGTGCGAGATCAGTTAACAAGTTCAAAGCTTTCCGAACCAACCATCGCTGAAATTGCGAAGGTCATGGATGTTCCGAAAGAAGATGTGGTTTTTGCACTTGATGCTATTCAAGATCCGGTCTCATTGTTTGAACCAATTTATCATGATGGCGGTGATCCGATTTTTGTGATGGATCAGATTAGCGATGATCATAATCAAGACACATCGTGGGTTGAGGAGATAGCAGTTAAAGAGGCGATGCGTCGCTTGTCTGATCGAGAAAAACGTATTTTATCGATGCGGTTTTTTGAAGGAAAAACACAGATGGAAGTGGCAGATGAAATCGGCATTTCCCAAGCCCAAGTTTCGCGATTGGAAAAAGCCGCTATCGTGCATATGCAAAAGTTTGTCACCTGATGGTTATAAGGTGTTCAAGGTGTCATACCCTAATGATATAAGGATTGTCTTTTTAGTCGCTTCGTGAGGAGGCGAGAGGGTATGAGAGCTTCTGAATTACAGGCTAAGGATGTTGTCAATCTCGCGGATGGCCGAAAACTTGGCGCGATTGGTGATTTGGATATTGACGTTGATAGTGGGCTCATTCGGGCAATGATCATTCCTCCCGCCGGCCGATTTTTTGGACTTCTGGCATCAGGCGAGGAGGTCGTCATTGCTTGGGCGCAGATCGTCAAGGTGGGATCAGATGTTGTTTTGGTTGATTTAAGGCAAGGAGAAGGATCGTCGTATTTGCCTCAATCCCGAACAAGTTTTTCATCAGGTGGTTATTGACCGGATTACCGGTCTTTTTTTATGCTACGATGAGGTTGGGGGCGAAACTTTTGGCGGATACGTTGCTAAGGATACGGGACTTTGAAAAGTATGGTGTTTATGCAGGGTTTTCTGGACGCCATGGTGGCCTAAGTAAAGACGCTTTTTCATCGCTCAACATTGGCTTGCATGTTGGAGATGAAAATCAGGTCGTGTTGCATAACCGTCAAGTGATCGCACATGATCTTGGTATCAGTGACATGCAAGTCACGTATGCAGAGCAAATCCATGGCACCGATGTTGCTGTGATCGATGAACTGCATGTAGGTCGGGGTCATGCATCCTTGCAAAGTGCTGTGCAAGGTGTTGATGCGATGGTGACAAAGGTTAATCATGCAGCACTCGCTATCGTGGCTGCTGATTGTGTGCCATTGCTTTTTGCGGATCTTCGTCATCCTGTCATCGGTGCAGCTCATGCAGGTTGGCGAGGTGCCACAGGTGGTATCGTGACAAAAACGGTAGAAACTATGCTAGCTTGCGGAGCATCACTGAGTTCTCTTTATGTTGCTATGGGACCTGCCATTCGGGGTTGTTGTTATGAGGTGGATGAACCTGTTATCTCGCAGTATAAAGCGGCTTATCATCGTATCGGTAAAAAACCGCAATGGCAGCCTTCAACAAAACACAGTCACCGTGTCATGATTGATCTGCCAACGTTGCTCAATGATCAGCTAATTTCCTTGGGAATTACGCAAAATAGGATACTGGATACAGCGATTTGTACACATTGCATGGATGGGTATTATTCCTATCGAAAAGAAAATGGGACGACGGGACGCCATGGAGGATTTATCGCTTTGCGTCGGTAAGAGGGAGGATTATTCTTGCTTGATCAACAAGAGGAAGCAACCTACATACGAGATGTGCTTGACAGAAAGAACACTATCCTTCAAGAAATTCGTGATGCGTTAAACAGATCACATCAGCATCATGATGTACGTGTGATTGCAGTGACAAAGTACATTGATGAAACGAAAGCTCGCTTATTGCCGATGGCTGGAATCACGGACTGTGCTGAAAATCGTTTACAGGTAGCTGAGCCTAAACTAGCGGCACATATGCCGGTTCTCTGGCATTTTATAGGACCAGTGCAGATGAATAAAGCAAAAAAGGTCGCGCAATATTTTGATTTTGTGCATAGCGTAGATCGCAAGGAACTACTTGATGCACTTGACCGCTATAGGACAGTTGAAAAACCGTTGCAAGTTTTTCTGCAAGTGAATATTTCTCATGAACCACAAAAATCCGGGGTTGACCCAGAATCTGTTGTTGATCTTGCCATCCATTGTTTAAGCAAAGCCCATCTGCAATTAGCAGGATTAATGATGATCGGTACTCGCTATGATGATATGACTTTGGTTCGAAACGAATTTCGTATGTTACGTGGGCTTCGCGATGACTTGTTAGAGCGTCTTTCGCTGCCGAAACTTGAGCTATCGATGGGTATGTCTCAGGACTTTTCGGTCGCGGTAGAAGAGGGAGCGACAATGGTCCGAATTGGCCGTTTTTTGGTTTTGGAAGAAAATCCTCGAACATAAGTGGATTATAGTGTATCTTTAGATTATAGTTTCGCTCATAGGGAGGTCGTTTATGCATGTTACAACGCCTATGGAATTTTATTGGCCTTGGCGATGAAGAATCAGAGGAAGCGCCTGTGATGCGCGAACAGATGGAAGAGAATATGGATTTTGAACCAAATGCTTCTAGAAATAGGGCGCCGGTACTGAACTTACACACGCAAAAACAAGTGCGCGTGGTTTTGGCAGAACCAGGCAGTTACGAAGATGCTCAGGTGATCGCCGATCATTTGAAGGGGCATCGTTCTGTGATTGTTAATCTGCATAAGGCCGAATATACGCAAGCGTTGCGTGTGGTGGATTTTTTGAGTGGTTGTGTATATTCTCTTGGAGGTACTATGCAAAAATTAGGGAAGAATATATTTTTGTGTGCTCCGGATAATGTGGATATTCAAGGAACGATTAGTGAATATCTGGCAGGCGAGACGAGACATATTTGAGGTGACGCAGTGCAGGCGACGATATTATATTGGTTATCTTTCATTTTGCAGATTTATTGGTATGCGATTTTTGCTCGGGTTTTGCTTAGTTGGTTTCCAAATGTGCAGTCAACCGCGTTAGGACGCTTTTTTATCAATATCACAGAACCGTACCTTGCACCCTTTCGTAGGTTGATTCCGCCTCTTCGTTTGGGTGGAGGCTATTTGGACTTGTCTGTCATCGTGGCTGTGATTTTGTATACGTTTGTGGATAATGGGATCTTGTGGGTTGTGCAAATGCTCTTGAATGCGCTTGGTGTGCAGTGAGATGAAGGATGCAATATGGGTGCAAATTCGACCTTCTGAGCAAGTTTTTGTTCGACAGTTGAGTGATCGCGTCCATCGTGTGGATGATCAACGATCGTATGTAACCGATTTTTTTACACCGAGGGAACAAGTTATTGCACAACATATCGCTCGCACCAATGGCTTTCTAAGCCAAGCGTTTGGGGGCTATGAGCAGGCAGAACGACGTCGCGTCTTGTTTTGTGATGTGATAGGACAAGATCAGCCAAGCACGTCATCCTTTGCAATCTCTTGCCTTATGGCGACTAAGAAGCGTGGATCTGCGCCACTTCGCCATAGCGATTATCTTGGATCCCTTTTAGGTCTTGGTATCAAACGTGATAAGTTAGGTGATCTTGTTCTATTTGATGGTGGTGTTTACGTTTTTTGCACATCGGATATGGCGAATGTAGTTTTGCAACAATGGTCAGAAGCGGGACGAACACATCTATCAGTGCAACTCATGACATCCTTTCAAGAAGGTGACTTTGCACCGCCTACTATTGAAGAAAAAACCGTGACGATGCAAAGTTTACGGCTTGACGCGTTAGTCGCACATGCTTTTTCACTCTCTCGCACAAAAGCGGTTGAACCGATTAAAGCGGGATTGGTGCAATTGAATTTTAGCGTTTGTACAGATCCTGCAACTGCCATCTCCCCAGGTGATGTCTTGTCATTTCGTGGCCATGGACGAGCACGCGTGTTAGAGATCGGCGGAAACAGTCGAAGTGGGCGCATCTTTGTGACGATTGGCCGCTATCAGTAAAAACAGAAAAAGGAATTTCGTCGAGTTCTGTCGAATGATAAAGTTAACAGGTATAAGTTCGAAACGAGAACCGTATAGCGGGGGGTAGAGTCTGGTGCCTTTAACACCACTCGATATTCATAACAAAGAGTTTAAGCGATCGTTGCGGGGATACAATGAAGATGAGGTTAATGATTTTTTAGACCGCGTCATTAAAGATTATGAAGCGTTGATTCGCCAAAACAAAGAGCTTGAAGAACGCGTACAACATACAGAGGATCAGATTAAACAATTTAAAGCGATGGAAGATTCTTTGGGTAAGTCAATTATGCTTGCACAAGAGACATCTGAAGAATTAAAGCAAAACGCTAGAAAAGAAGCACAACTTGTGATTCGCGAGGCAGAGAAAAACGCTGATCGAATTGTACAGGATGCTCTGAATAAAGCGAGAAGGACAGCGTTGGATTTGGATGAAGTAAAAAAACAAGCAGCGATTTTTCGTGCGCGTTTACGTTCACTATTGCAGGCGCAAGGTGAATTGCTTGAATCCGTGGAGTGGGATGAGGTTGCCGGCGATCGCACTGACTCGTAAGATGATGACTGTGCGGGAATCCTTTAAGGACTTTGTTACGTCACAACGGATGTCTGCGCCCCTAGGGGATGCGGACATTTTTTTGTTCAACAAGGAGGAGTAAGCGTGGATTATGATAAGACGTTAAATTTGCCTGAGACGGATTTTCCGATGCGTGGGAACCTGCCACAAAAGGAACCGCAGGTTCTTGCACGATGGAAGGAAATGCACCTTTATGATAAGGTGCAAGAAACAAAGCAAGGGAAGCCGAAATTTATTTTGCATGATGGACCACCTTATGCTAATGGAGACACACACTTAGGTCATGCGCTAAATAAGATTTTGAAAGATATTATCGTAAAATCAAAAAGCATGGCGGGTTATGATGCGCCCTATGTGCCTGGATGGGATACGCATGGATTGCCTATTGAAAATGCGATTATCAAGTCCCAAAAACTGAACCGTCATGAACTTGGTGTTCTTTCCTTTCGTGAAGCATGTGCAGCGTATGCACGTAAATTTGTCGACTTGCAAAAAGGACAATTTGAGCGCTTTGGTGTTCGAGGCGATTTTGACCATCCCTATGTCACGATGGATAAGGAGTATGAAGCTGAGCAAATTCGCGTGTTTGGTGCAATGGCAGAACATGGGTACATTTATAAAGGGTTAAAACCTGTGTATTGGTGCCCGAGTTGTGAAACGGCTTTAGCTGAGGCAGAAATTGAGTATGAAAACAAAGTTTCGCCATCCATTTATGTTGCTTTTGAAGTGAAAGATGGCAAAGGTATTTTGCCAAATGATGCAGAGATCGTGATTTGGACGACAACACCTTGGACGATTCCCGCCAATGTGGCGATTGCCGTTGGTCCAGATTTTTCCTATGTATTGATTGAAATCGACGACAGAAAGCTCGTCGTAGCAGAAAAACTATTGGACACCTTTTTGAAGGAGATCGGTCAATCTCAATCGTCTGTAAAGAAATTAGCTGAGTTCACTGGTAAACAGCTTGAACATGTGGTTGCTAAGCATCCTTTGTATGATCGAGATTCTGTGGTCATCTTAGGCGAGCATGTAACGCTCGAAGCTGGTACAGGTGCGGTTCATACAGCACCGGGTCACGGCATGGATGATTACCTTGTAGGCCTCCGATATAATTTACCGGTACTTGCCCCGCTTGATCATAAAGCGCGGTTTACCGATCAGGCACAGCCTTACACTGGTCAATTTTACGAAAAGGCTAACCCTGTTATCGTAGAGGATTTAAAAAAACGTGGAAGACTCCTTGGTGAAGGTAAGTTGGCTCACCAATATCCACATTGTTGGCGTTGCAAAAACCCCGTGATTTACCGTGCTACAGAACAATGGTTTGCTTCCATTGAAAAGTTTCGTGAAGCGATGCTTGAACAAATTGAACAGGTCAATTGGGCGATCCCGTGGGGTAAAATTCGCTTACATAACATGGTTGCGGATCGTACAGACTGGTGTATTTCGAGACAGCGGACATGGGGCGTCCCCATTCCCGCTTTTTATTGCGAGGATTGTGGACAGTCCATCTTGACATCACAAACCATTGAACACGTTGCACAGGTGTTTCATGAGCAAGGATCACAAGCATGGTGGGCCTTGGATGCTTCGGCATTGTTGCCAGAAGGGTTTCATTGTTCATGTGGCAGTACAATATTTCGTAAAGAGCAAGATATCATGGATGTATGGTTTGATTCGGGATCGAGTCACATGTCCGTCTTACGGCAACGTGGGGAACTTTCTTGGCCGGCCGATCTCTATATTGAAGGGTCTGATCAATATCGAGGTTGGTTTAATTCATCTTTATCGACGTCCGTGGCCGTCACGGGGCAAGCACCCTATCGACAAGTATTGTCACATGGATTTACGCTTGATGGTGAAGGACGCAAAATGTCGAAAAGTCTCGGCAATGGAATTGATCCTTTAAAAGTTATCGATCAGATGGGTGCGGATATTTTACGACTTTGGGTGTCTTCGGTCGATTATCGAGCGGATGTTCGTATTTCTAATGCGATCTTAAAACAAGTGTCTGAAGTATACCGTAAGATTCGCAATACCCTAAGATTCTTATTGGGGAATTTAGCTGATTTTACACCTTTTAAACGAGTTGCTTATCAAGATTTGCGTGAGATGGATCGTTATATTCTTGATCGATTGGCGCGTGTACAAGAACGCTGTTTTCAAGCTTATGAGCAATATGAATTCCACGTGGTGTATCACGCTGTACAAAATTTCTGTGCCAATGATTTGTCAAGCTTCTACCTTGATGTGGCCAAAGATACACTTTATGTAGAAAAAGCTGATGAGCTTTCACGTCGCTCTGTACAAACCGTACTTGATGACTGCTTGCGAGTCTTGACAGAACTGATTGCGCCGATCTTAACGTTCACGGCTGATGAAGTTTGGAGTTATGGCCATGATAAAGCGGTGCCGAGCATTCAAATGACGGAGTGGGAAAAACTTCCCAAAGAATATTGTGATGATGAACTAAAAAACGCATGGGATCGATTGCTGGTCTTGCGAGATGCAGTTTTACAAGCTCTTGAAGGGGCACGGCAAGCTAAAATTATCGGTCAATCATTAGCTGCTCGTGTCGATTTGTACCAAGTAACTGACTATGATCACATCGTACGCTATCGAGATGAATTGCGTGATTTGCTCATTGTGTCGGAGGTTTACTTACATGATCAAGTAGAAACAGCACCTCTAGATGCTGTGAAAACCGAAGTGGCCACGATAACCGTAGGTGCGGCAGAGGGTGAAAAATGCGCTCGTTGCTGGCACATCACGAAGGACGTTGGCGTAGATAAGAAACACCCTGATGTTTGTGGTCGATGTGCGGAGATTTTGCAACAACTGTAAGTACGCGATAAGTTTAGGGGAAGCTCGCTGATGCTTCCCCTCTTTTTAGATAAATTGTGTAGCAAGGACAAACAAAAGGCCGATTAAGCCAATGATCACAAAATACGACGTGAATCCTAAGACATCATTGTAGAGATACTTGACGGCGAAACTGCTGACCACTTCAATACCGGCAATCCAGATGAGCATGGTACCAAGCGATCGAATCCAGCGTCGTCCCATACAAAAACCCCTTTCCGTTATGTCTTACTATCCCACCCGTTTGGACTATTGACAACCTACATTTGACGGCAGGCTATGAACTTCTTTTGACAAGCATACGGTGATGCGGTAAGGAGACACTATTATGGTAAAAACACGAGTAAGCTTTATCGTCAGGGGGACTGATTATGAATGGTATGGATCGATTTGAACAAGAACGTCAAGCATTAATTCACGAACGTAATCTTTTACAAAACAAGTTACAAGACAATGAATCTTATGGTCTAGATCATGCCATGAATGATGCGATTGGTGAATTGTCAGGATACGATCAACATCCAGCTGATATTGCCACTGAGATGTACGAACGGTCAAAGGATATCAGTTTACGTGAACATGATCTCGTACGACTTGAACAAGTAGAAACGGCTCTATCACACTTTGTAAATGCTACGTATGGAATATGTGATCGTTGCCATCAACCAATTGAACGATTGCGTTTGTCCGCTGAACCTGCCGCTCTTCTTTGCATTCGTTGTGAAGAAAAAAAGGATCACAAGACGCAACCTCATGATCGTCCAGTTGAAGAAGAAGTGTTGTACCCACCATTTGCGAGAACAAATTTGGATTTTGCGGATCAAACAGGCTTTGATGGTGAAGATACGTGGCAGGCGGTAGCTGCTATGAATAATCGCCACGGAGATCCGGAATCTTCTATCGATGATGAATTGTATGCTGAAGGTGGAGGGTATGTGGATGAACTTGATCAAATCTCCAATGTTCAATATAAAGCGCAATTACCGGATTGATTGCTTAGGGTGACTTGTCCCTAACGATTGTCTCATGGTACCATGTGGCAAGGTGAGGGGGCGCGAATCAAACTTGGTGTATCTCATCGGTTTAGTGGTATTCGTTCTTGATCAGGTCATAAAATGGATCGTTGCTAGCCATGTGGCGGTAGACACAGGTTTTCCTATTTTGCATGGGGTTCTTGAAATTCTTTACGTACGAAACACCGGAGCTGCGTTCAGTCTGCTGACAAATCAGCGAATTATCCTGGTTGTTATCGCCGTAATTGTCGTTATGATTGTTATTTTTGTCGATCGAAAATTTGCAATTGGAAAGTTGTCCTTACAGATACCACTTGGCATGTTACTCGGTGGTGCTGTTGGTAATCTTTTCGATCGTGTGGTACATGGTTATGTGATCGACTATGTGTATGTTCAAGCGATTCATTTTCCTGTGTTTAATTTGGCGGACAGCGCCATTGTGGTAGCGATGATTTTACTTGTCATTCGCTCGTGGAAAACCCCTGGAACTGAGGTTCTTAATAAAGGAGGCGATGATCATGAATCAAAAACCTCTTGATGATAATCTCGATTCTCTCGACAATTTCGATGATGAGGCAGCGCAGGGGCAGGTTGTAACGTTTAGCGTGCAACAAAAGCAATCTGGGATGCGTATTGATAAGTATCTAGCTGATGTTTCAGATTTGTCACGGACTTATGTTCAAACATTATTAGACCAAGGGCATATCATGATTGGTACGATACTTGTTCGACACAGCAGTAAAAAAGTATATGAAAATGACGTTGTTACTTTACGCATCCCTGAGCCTTTCGGAATTGATGTCACGCCAGAAGATATTGAACTCGATATCGTGTTTGAAGATGAGGATTTGGTTGTTGTTAATAAGCCAAGAGGTATGGTTGTGCACCCGGGTGCGGGGCATTCAAAAGGAACGCTCGTATCCGCGTTGCTCTTTCATGTCAATAATTTATCAGGTATTGGTGGTGCCGTACGACCAGGTATCGTTCATCGAATTGATAAAGATACAAGTGGTCTTTTGGTCGTAGCGAAAACGGACCTTGCTCATCACAGCTTAGCTTTACAATTGCGTGACCACTCAGTTGTTCGTGTTTATGAGGCTCTTGTTCACGGTCAGATCAACCATGCGACAGGGGTTATTGAAGCACCGATCGGTAGAGATACGAAAAAGCGTCAGCAGATGGCCGTGGTTCCTGACGATATGGGTAAGGATGCGATAACGCATTTTAAAGTGTTGCAAAGATTTACTTCCTACACGCAGGTGGAGTTACGTTTGGAGACAGGCAGGACCCATCAGATTCGTGTACATATGGCTTACATAGGTCATCCTGTTGCGGGCGATCCGGTCTATACGAAGCAGGATCCACTTCATCTAGCAGGACAATTTTTGCATGCAAAAACACTTGGGTTTGTACATCCGCGAACAGAGGAGAGTCTATTATTTCAAGCACCAATGCCATCTGTATTGCAAAAAGCACTTGATGAAGTACGGCGAACTGATGATTGACCCTGTATCAGCATTTTGCTATAATGAAAAAAATTATGGGTCCTTTAAGCAAGTACAGAGAGACTTGCAAGGAAACGGCGACATGATATGCGTTGGATTAATTTTGGCGTATCTTGAAGGCTACTTTCCTTGGAAGGTAGCCTTTTTTGTCTTTCGTTTCTGGGGGGTGTAGGAAAAGTGAAAGTACCTGGGGAAATTACGTTGCTCGATGCAGACAGTATGCGCAGAGCGTTATCACGAATCGCGTATGAAATTGTCGAGCGCATCAGTGACCTTGACCGTTTAGTTTTATGTGGTATTCATACACGTGGATCCATATTGGCTGATCGTTTAGCGAAAAAAATCGAAGAATTGGAGGGTTGCTCCATTCCATATTTCGCTATTGATATTTCGCGATATCGTGATGATCGTTTGCTTGTTGATGAGCAAATGGGAATCAGACAGCATAACGCATCCCTTGGTCATGAATTTGTACCTATGATTGAAGCCAAGTCGATCGTACTTGTCGATGATGTACTTTTCACAGGAAGAACGGTTCGCGCTGCATTGGATGCATTGACGAGCACGGCTCGTCCTGATTTGATTCAGTTAGCCGTGCTGATTGATCGGGGGCATAGAGAGTTACCGATCAGACCCGATTATGTAGGCAAAAATATTCCTACAGCACGGGCAGAACGTGTACAAGTTCTTGTCAATGAAATTGATTTACATGATGGGGTTTACTTAAAAAAGTAACGCATAGCTACGGCCAACGTAGGCCAGGAGGTTTTGTGATGTATCACGTGATTAGTGCTAAGGCGTTCACGAAGGATCATTTGCAGAAGCTTTTGCAAGAGGCTAATACCATGCAAAACATGCTTACACAAGGCGCAAGCCGGGTACTAGAAGGAAAAATTATGGCAGCGTTATTTTTTGAGCCGTCAACCCGTACCCGTCTATCATTTGAAACAGCTATGCATCGATTGGGTGGCAACGTTATCAGTACCGAAAATGCCCGCGAATTTTCTTCGGCTATCAAAGGGGAAACTTTGGAAGACACGATTCGTGTGGTGAGCGGTTATGCAGATGTAATTGTTCTTCGCCATTATGAGATTGGAGCTGCTGCACGTGCGGCACAGGTAAGTCAGGTTCCTGTACTATCAGCAGGTGACGGGGCAGGCGAACATCCTACGCAGGCGTTGCTCGATCTTTTCACGATTTATCGTGAAATTGGGCGCACGGAAGATTTGACGATCGCGATGATTGGAGATTTGATGTACGGACGTACAGTTCATTCTTTAGTGTACATGTTGAGCCAATTTCCTGGTATCCGTTTGATCTGCACTGCTCCTCAAACAACACCCATGCCAGTTGATGTCATTGAATATGCTACGTCACGAGGTGTACACGTAGAATTTGAACAGGATTTGCATGTGGCTGCAAAAAAAGCTGATGTACTGTATCAGACAAGGGTACAGAAAGAACGCTTTAAGACGTTAGAACAATATGAGATGAGTCGCGATGCTTACATTATTGATGAGTCGATCCTTGAGCTAATGGGGCAACGTTCGATCATCATGCATCCTTTACCAAGGCTAGGAGAAATTACGCAAGTGGTTGACCAAGATCCGCGCGCTGCGTATTTTCGACAAACGCATTATGGTGTACCTGTACGTATGGCATTACTAAAACAAGCGGTCATGAAAGAGTAGGCGTAGTGGTTTGATAGAGGAGGTCAGGCAATGGGCATTTTATTGCAAGGCGGCTACGTGGTTGATCCCGTACAAGGTACGGTGCAAATCGCTGATGTTTTGATCGAAGGCAATGTCATTTCGCGCATCGGGCATGCGTTATCTACCACAGGGCATGCCGTGCGAGATCTGCGTGACTTATACGTGCTACCTGGGTTGATCGATGTGCATGTCCATTTACGTGAACCTGGATTTACGAACAAAGAAACGATCGAAACCGGTACGCATGCGGCGGCTGCTGGAGGATTTTCACGCGTATGCAGTATGCCCAATACGTCACCAGTTACCGATGACCCGGAAATCGTGCGCTATATCGTTACGGAAGCAAAGCGGCATGGTTATGCTACAGTACATCCAATCGCTGCTGTCACCAAGGGATCCAAAGGAGAACAAGTGACCAACTTTCGTGCTCTGCATGATGCAGGAGCAGTTGCTTTTTCTGATGATGGACGAGGTGTGCAATCAGCCGCCATGATGAAAGAAGCTTTACTTCAGGCAAAAACACTCTGTGTTCCTATCGCCGTCCATGCAGAGGATGAGCTGTTGTCTGGTCACGGTGTGATGCATGAAGGCGATGTGTCTCGTGCACTTGGCGTACAAGGTATCCCGACGGAAGCGGAAAGCGTTATGATCGCACGTGATCTTTTATTAGCTAAAGCGACGGGAGCTCATGTGCATATCTGTCATGTGAGTCCCGAAACAGCCGTACATGCGATTCGTGAGGCAAAACGGCAAGGAATTCATGTGACTGCAGAAGTCGCACCACATCATTTGCTCTTAACAGATCAGGCGGTAAAAACATTAGGCGCACATGCCAAGGTAAATCCTCCATTGCGCTCAGAAGCAGATCGTACAGCCTGCGTACAAGGATTTCTTGACGGTACACTGGATATAATCGCAACGGATCATGCACCACATACACAAGAAGAAAAAGCACAAACCATCGATAAAGCGTCTAATGGCTTTGTGGGACTTGAAATAAGTTTCCCATTACTCTACACAACGTTCGTACAAAGCGGCCTTTTAACCCTTGCGCAACTTGTTATGCGTATGTCTTCACTTCCTGCACAGCTTTTTAACCTGCCTGGTGGTCGTTTGCAAGAAGGAGGTCAAGCCGATTTGACTGTGATTGACCCATATACGACACGTGTCGTTAATCCAAGGTTGTTTCACTCCAAAGGCAGAGCGACACCATTTCATGGTAAGTCACTAGTAGGATGGCCACTTATAACTTATCATGCTGGGCATTTAGTTCACGATATCTTTTAAAAAGGGAGGGAACAACCTATGGAAGCACGTTTATTACTTGAAGATGGATCACTTTTTACAGGTAGTAGCTTTGGGGCAACTGGTGAGTCTTTTGGTGAAGTTGTTTTTAATACAGGCATGGTCGGCTACCAAGAGGTACTTACAGACCCTTCCTACTACGGTCAAATTGTAACGATGACGTATCCTCTTATAGGTAATTATGGATGTAATATGGATGACATTGAAAGCACAAAATCTCACGTACGCGGTTTTATTGTTCGTGAGGCGGCACAACATCCCAATCATTATCGCAGCCAATTGAGTTTAGATGACTATCTGAAACAAGAGAATGTGATTGGCATTTCAGATATTGATACAAGGCAACTTACAAGAACGTTGCGTGTACATGGAACGATGCGTGGTGTGATTACGACGCTTGATACACCCGTTGCTGAACTGCTTGATCGGTTGTTGCATTTTACGCTTCCAAAGGATCAAGTGGCGCAAGTGACGACGAAATCAGCATATCGAGTCCCAGCGGATGGTCTGCGGATTGTGCTTTTGGATTTTGGTACGAAAATGGGAACGCTACGTTCCCTTCGTGAGCGTGGCTGCGATATCGTGGTCCTACCTGCTTTTTCTACAGTTAAAGAAATTATGGCATGGGGACCAAAAGGCATTATGCTAAGCAATGGCCCAGGAGACCCGGAAGATCTTGCACCTGTCGTTTCTGTGATAAAGCAGTTACTAGGTTATGTGCCGATCTTTGGCATTTGCATGGGACACCAGTTACTTTCGTTGGCTTGTGGAGCGACAACCGAAAAATTGCAGTTTGGTCATCGGGGTGCCAACCATCCAGTCAAAGATCTAAAATCCAATCGCGTGTATATCACATCGCAAAACCACGGTTTTGTGGTACGTGCAGATTCTTTAGCCAATACCGACTTAGAGCTTACTCATATCAACCAAAATGACGGCTCTGTCGAAGGCATCAGGCACAAACTCAAATCCGCTTTTTCTGTTCAGTACCACCCAGAGGCTCGCCCAGGGCCTGATGATAGCGACTATTTGTTTGATGATTTTCTGATGATGATCGATGCATTTTGGGAAGGGGGCATAAACGTTGCCAAAGCATGATGATATTACATCGATTCTTGTGATCGGGTCAGGTCCAATTGTTATCGGCCAAGCCGCCGAGTTTGATTATGCAGGTACACAAGCTTGCCAATCATTAAAAGATGAGGGAATTCGTGTTATTCTTGTGAATTCCAACCCAGCAACGATCATGACAGATCCTGAAATTGCTGATCGCGTTTATGTGGAACCTTTAAATGTAGAATTTCTGTCCCAGATTATTCGAAAGGAACGGCCAGATGGGTTATTAGCTACGCTAGGTGGTCAGACAGGATTAAATTTGGCCGTTGAATTGGCTGAATCAGGTGTCCTTGACGAACAAGGCGTGCGGTTATTAGGTACATCCCTTGAATCGATAAAAATGGCGGAAGATAGAGAGAAATTTCGCGATTTGATGAACCAGTTAGGGGAGCCAATTCCAGACAGTGCTATCGTGACGTCGCTTGAGGAAGCTCGTGATTTTCTACAACGCATTGGTTTGCCTATCATCATTCGACCTGCATACACCTTGGGTGGAACAGGCGGTGGAATTGCTACGACGCAAGATGAGTATTTCGCTTTAGTTGAACTTGGTTTGACGTTATCTCCCATCACACAAGTGTTAGTTGAACGCAGTATCGCAGGATGCAAAGAACTCGAGTACGAAGTGATGCGCGATCATGCAGATAATTGCATTGTGATTTGCAACATGGAAAATATTGATCCTGTTGGTGTTCATACTGGAGATAGCCTTGTTGTGGCACCAAGTCAAACCTTAACCGATCAAGAATATCAGATGCTTCGTGCCGCTAGTTTGCGCATCATTCGAGCTCTTGGCATCGAAGGCGGATGCAACATTCAGTTTGCGCTTGATCCATTTTCCAAACAATACTACGTTATCGAAGTGAATCCTCGGGTGAGTCGTTCGAGTGCTTTAGCTTCAAAAGCGACTGGTTATCCGATCGCCAAAATGGCATCGAAGATTGCTTTAGGCTATACCTTGGATGAACTCATCAATCCGATTACAGGACAAACCTATGCCTGCTTTGAACCTGCTCTTGATTATGTGGTAACGAAGATCCCACGTTGGCCATTTGACAAGTTTGCGAGTGCTGAACGACACCTAGGCACACAGATGAAAGCCACGGGTGAAGTGATGGCTTTAGGACGATCGTTTGAAGAATCGTTCATGAAAGCTGTAAGATCCCTTGAGATAGGGCTTGATTCGCTGACTTTACCATCGGTCAAAGAACTGTCGACAGAAACTTTGTGGCAACGCGCGCAAAAGCCTGATGATGAACGGATATTTGTTGTCTATGAGTTGCTCGAACGTGATGCAACCATCGAAGAATTATACGAAATCACTCGAATTGATCCGTTTTTCTTATATAAGTTACAACACATTATCGAGTTATCGAGAAATGTGCAACTAGGTTTGACAGATGAAGTATTGTATCAAGCCAAACGTAATGGATTTCCAGATCGTTATATCGCAAGGCTTGTAGGACAATCAGAAATGGCAATTCGAGAACGTCGCGAAGCGTTAGCGTTACGTCCTGTATACAAAATGGTTGATACTTGTGCCGCTGAATTTAGTGCACAAACTCCTTACTATTACTCCACGTACGAACATGAAGATGAAGTAAAGGATTCTTCTGAACAAAAAGTGCTTGTCCTTGGATCAGGTCCTATTCGCATCGGGCAAGGAATTGAATTTGACTATTGCTCTGTACATGCTTCACTTGCTTTGACCGACTATGGTTATGAGTCGATCGTCATTAATAACAATCCAGAAACGGTATCGACAGACTTTAACATGTCAAGCCGACTCTACTTTGAACCACTTTTTGTCGAAGATGTAATGCATGTAATTGAGCGAGAGAATCCACTTGGTGTCATCGTACAATTTGGTGGACAGACAGCGATTAATTTGGCTCAACCATTGGCAAACCGCGGCGTTAAAATTCTCGGGACCTCAGTACAAGATATTGATCGTGCTGAAAATCGTGAGAAATTTGATGATCTCTTAACGGAGTTAGATATTCTACGTCCCGCAGGTCACGCTGTTACGAATTTAGAAGAAGCGATTATTGCAGCAAATGATTTACAGTTTCCTGTCCTTGTACGTCCTTCCTATGTTCTAGGCGGGCGGGCTATGCAGATTGTCTATTCACAAAATGAATTGCAGGATTATATGAAAGAGGCTGTACAGGCTTCTTCTGAACATCCGGTTTTAATTGATCGTTACCTTACGGGAACCGAAGTGGAAGTTGATGCAATATCCGATGGGGAGACGGTGATCATCCCAGGCATCATGGAGCATGTGGAACGTGCCGGTGTTCACTCCGGTGACTCGATTGCTGTGTATCCGGCGCAGTCACTCTCATCGGAGATTCAGCAGAAAATTGTAGATGACACGATTCAAATCGCCCGTGGTCTGCACGTGATCGGTTTGGTTAACATTCAATTTGTTGTTCATGCAGGCAATGTTTATGTGCTTGAAGTCAACCCTCGTTCGTCGCGCACCATTCCATTTTTAAGCAAAGTTACCGGTATAAAGATGGTCGATCTAGCGATGAAAGCTGTAATGGGGCAACGTCTTAACGAATTAGGTTATAAAACAGGCCTAGTTCCCGCAACAGATTTAGTATCGGTCAAAGTACCTGTGTTCTCTTTTGCCAAATTACGCGAAGTCGACGTGTTTTTAGGGCCTGAAATGAAATCAACTGGTGAAGTCATGGGGACGGATACCACATTTTCTAAAGCACTGTATAAAGGTATGCTGGCAGCGGGGTTTCGTTTTCCTGATCGCGGGGCGATCATCGCAACGATCGCCGATAAGGATAAGTTAGAAGCACTCCCCATTTTGCGCGGATTAGCAACACTTGGTTTTCAGATCTATGCTACAGAAGGCACAGCAAGTTTTCTTGAACGTTATGGCATCGTTGCTCACCTTGTCAACAAAATCTCTTCTGGAGAACCTTCCTTGCTTGATCTTATTCGCGGCGGGGTAGCCTCGATGGTGATCAATACATTGACACGCGGTAGAAAGCCTGAAAGAGATGGATTTCGCATCCGACGCGAGGCTGTTGAACATGCGATTCCCTGTCTAACATCCCTTGATACAGCGAAAGCGGTGTTTGATGTGTTAACAGCATTACGGTTTTCAACTACACCATTACGTGCTGCAAACCATTAGAGGTGGGTGTTATGGGATACGTTTCAGTAATTGCACAAGAAGCCTTGACAGCGGATGTTTATTCGCTCACATTTGAGTCTCCAACAGATTTATCACAGGGGTTTGAACCTGGACAATTTCTACATTTTCGCGTGACCGATTCGTTTGATTTTACTTTGCGTAGGCCGCTTTCCTTATGTGCTGCAGATGTACAAAACAATCAAATTACGGTGGTATACCGTGCGCAAGGTGAGGGAACTAAGCGCTTGACGCGCCTTAAAGCAGGGGATCGGGTGGATGTACTCGGCCCCTTGGGGCATGGTTTTCTTACTCACCAAGGAGATAAAAAAGTACTTTTAATTGGTGGCGGCATTGGTGTGCCGCCGCTCGTAGAACTTGCAAGGCAATTTCATGAAAGCCAGGTTCGCGTTGTTTCTGCACTTGGCTTTGCAACGCAAGCACAAGCCATTTTGCTTGATGAATTGTCTGATTGTGGATCCCTTTTCGTTGCTACACAAGATGGCAGCCTCGGGCAACATGGTTTTGTAACGCAACTCTTGACTGAGGATTTTTGTGCGGGCATCGATCGGTACTACGCATGTGGACCGACGTCCATGTTAAAAGCTGTACAACAAGTGATGCGTGACCGCAACATAGCGGGTTACTTATCCTTAGAAGAACGTATGGGTTGCGGCATCGGTATTTGCGTGGGCTGTGTTCATCCAATTGCTAGAGACGGTAAGGTTGTCAATCGAAAAACTTGTAAAGAAGGACCAGTCTTTTTAGCTGAGGAGGTGATTTTTGATGAATAAATCGCCTAACTCAGTCGATATGCAAGTGAAGTTTCTCTCTTTGACGCTGAAGAATCCTGTGATGCCCGCATCAGGCTGTTTCTCTTTCGGGCAGGAGATGGAAAATTTTTATGATCTTGATCTTCTAGGCGCTGTCGTTGTCAAAGCGACAACGCTTGAAGAACGCTCTGGCAACAAAACACCCCGTCTTGCGGAAACACCCGCAGGGATGTTGAATTCTATCGGTCTACAAAATCCAGGCGTGATCCAAGTTATTCAAGAAGAATTGCCTCGTTTTCGTAAATACCCAAATTTGCCTGTTATCGTAAATGTTGCTGGCACAGCGGTAGAAGACTATGTGGAAGTTGTGGAAAATCTTAATAAAAGTCCTGATGTATCGGCTATTGAATTGAATATCTCATGTCCCAATGTCAAATGCGGCGGTATCCAATTTGGTACGGATCCTACTATGGCGGCAGGCATGGTACATACGATCAAATCCGTCACAAAGGTTCCTTTAATCGTAAAACTGTCCCCTAATGTGACGGACATTGTAGAAATGGCCCTAGCCGTTGAAGAGGCTGGAGCAGATGCGATCTCGCTGATCAATACGTTGATCGGTATGCATATCGATATTGAAAAAAGACGACCTCTGCTTGCCAATGGCATTGGTGGTCTGTCTGGCCCTGCGATTAAACCTGTCGCGGTGCGTATGGTGTATGAGGTAAGTAGTCAGGTGCAAATTCCTGTTCTTGGAATTGGTGGAATTCGGACAGGCCAAGATGTGATTGAATTTATGATGGCAGGGGCTAGTGCTGTCCAAGTAGGTACGGCCAATTTTATCGACCCTATGGCATGTCCAAGAATCATTGATGAACTCGCACAATGGTGTGATCAGCATGGAGTAAAGAAAGTAACTGATCTTATTGGTGCAGCACGAGGATAGGAGTGAATCTTACGTTACTACAAGATGATCCGCAAAAGCAACAGACACCGCCTGTGTTCGTTGCGCTAGATACTTCATCTGTGCAAGAGGCGCAACATATCGTTGCCAGATTAGGGGACTTAGGTACACATTACAAAATTGGACTACAAGCGTATATGGCTTTTGGCCACTCGTTTGTGGAAAAATTACTTCTTCAAGATAAAACCGTATTTCTTGATTTGAAGTTCATGGATATCCCCAACACCGTTCGTCATGCTGTCAAAGAGGGAGTTTCCATGGGGGTATCCATGCTTACGGTTCACGCCTTAGGTGGTTTACCTATGCTTTGTGCGGCGGTCGACGAGGCAAGTAAAGCATCTTTTCGCAAAGTTGAGACAAAAATTTTGGCGGTTACGTACCTAACAAGCTTATCACAAGAAACTCTACCATTGTCTGTGCAACATCAGGAAAGTTTTCTTGATCAGGTCCTGGAATTAGCCAGCATAGCGAATGATGCCAATGCTCATGGTGTGGTATGTTCAGCAGAGGAACTTGCAGCGATCAAAATTAAGTATCCGAAGCTTAAAGCGCTTGTACCAGGCATTCGCCCGCAGGGCATGCAAAAGCAGGATCAGGCTCGTACAGCAACACCGTTAGAGGCAAAACAACGTGGTGCTGATTATTTGGTAGTAGGTCGTCCTATCACTGAGGCACCCAATCCGCAACAAGTATTGCAAAGTATTCTTGATGAACTAAGAGACAGAGTATAAGGAGTGTCGATGATGGAATCGTTAGTCATATCCCCTTTTGCAAAAGAAGCAGCGCTTGCATTACTACAGATTGGTGCGGTGACGCTTCGCCCACAAGAGCCTTATATATGGGCGTCTGGTATCAAGTCGCCGATGTATTGTGATAATCGTCTTACGTTGTCGTATCCCCCACTTCGCTCACGTATCGCCAATTGGTTAACAGAATGTATCTATCAATATGGCGCTAACATTGAGTGTGTGGCAGGTACAGCAACAGCTGGTATCGCTCATGCAGCATTAGCAGCAGATCGGCTACGTCTGCCCATGGTTTATGTGCGTAGTAGTGCAAAAGATCACGGTAAGAAAAATCTTGTGGAAGGACGACTACTTCCGAATCAACAAGTTGTTGTAGTAGAAGATACGGTATCGACAGGTGGCAGTGTGATTAGTGCGATCAACGGATTGCGTGAGGAAGGGGCTATCGTTTCGTTCGCCTTGGCCATCTTTACCTATGGATTTGCAGAAACAGAACAAGCTTTTTTGCAGGCAGGAGTTCCGCTCATTGCAGTAACCGACTTTAGGACATTAGTCGATGTTGCTGCACAACATGGATACTTACAAAATGAGGATGTTTCAACCTTATTACGCTTTCGTGAAGACCCGCATAGTTATGGGATAGCCCGTTGACCGTTTACTGAATACCACCTTATAATATCAGTGGATTGTATGAAGTAAACGGGAGAATGTCCATGTCCTTGTATTCCGAACAAGAAGTTAACGCTAACGAGCGATTTAGTATTATCAATGGCAGCTATGCGACGGTTGGAATCAGCATCGTCAGTAACTTTGCGCCGTTGTTTGTTCTGCGTGCTTTGCACGCTACTTCCCAAGAAGTCGCTCTGCTTAACTCTTTGCCAGCATTGATGGCGATCGTTGCTACATGGCTTGGTGCGTTATGGATGTCTGCTGTTCAAAGCAAAAAAAAATTCTGCGTTCGCGCTAGTTTTGTAGCGCGATTCTTTTATATTTTACTTGCTACGGTACCTTTTTTCGTGCATGGCAGTGCTTTGGCTTTAGTGGTTGTGTTGCTTATCGCTATTATGAATTTTCCACAATCATTTACCGCTTTGTCATGGCAGTCTTTAATTGCTGATCTAGTGCCAGATGATCATCGGGCACATTTTTTTAGCGTTCGCAACCGCATAACGACTTTTGTCGGGATGCTAGCCACACTCTTACCAGGTATTATACTACAATTTTTTCCAGTTTCTAGTGTTCCGCCTTATCAAGCATTCTTTTTTGTTGCCGCACTATGTTCTGTGATGGAAATCTATTACCTCATTCGCCATAAAGAGCATGTTGATCAAAGACCCGACAGAAAATCACCAGTTATTTTAAATCCTAAGATGTTTGTCGTTTTTTTGCGTCGTCCAACGTATCGTAGGTTTGTTATAGGAGCTGTTATTTTTAATGTTGGGTGGCAGATGGCATGGCCGCTTTTTAATATTTTTCAAATTAAATATGCTGGTGCGACTGCGATTTGGGTCAGTTCCTTTACGGTGGCCAACCAAATATCACAGATCGTGACGTACATGTATTGGGGGAAACTCTCGGAGAAATTCGGTAACTCTATTACGTTAGCGATAGCCTGCTTTGGAATGGCTGTTTCCCCTGTACTTACGATGCTTTCAACAGGCATGGTTTATCTTGTGATCATTAATTTATTGACAGGTACTTTTGTTGCAGGGGTCAACGTGCTGCAATTTAATCATCTCTTGGATGTAGCGCCTCAAGAACACCGCACGGCATATATTGCGCATTTTAATATCGTGATGGGCTTTGTGGGATTTATCGCACCAGAGATTGGGGTTAATTTGTTATCATGGATTTCCATGGATCCAGCAATGATCGTATCTTCTTTACTTCGCGCAGGCGGCGGCTTATTTTTCTTTTTCGTCGTGGCTAAAGCGATCGTGTCACACCGTGGTAACACAACAGCAAGTTTGTAAGGGGAGAATTTTGGGAATACTACGCAGGAGACTACTGCGGGAATGATGCCTTTTGATTCGCAAGATGATCTTGCATGCTGTTGTATCAATTGCCATAATGCTGTTTGTCTTTGTAGCATCTCCCAAAGCGTTTGCAGGAGATACGGATTCTGCACGAAATTATCTCAGTACTATTGTTTCATGTTTATCTACGATTTTTGCTTTAAGTATATCGATCACCTTAGTAGCTATTCAGTTGACGGCGACAAGGTATACGCATCGTGTGCTCGATTTGTTTATTAAATTCCCTTATAACATTTCACTTGCTTTGTTTTATCTTGTCACGATAATTCAAAGCTTATTTTTATTGTCACGCATTACAGATCCGATTCATCAAACCTTACCTAGTTATTTACAACCACAGATGAATGCCGATATTGTCCTCGTTATTATGTGCTTTGGCATATTGATTCTTTACATGATTTCGATTATGCAAATGTTAAAGCCTGAGCGCATCATTGCGGCCATTGAACAGGAGTTTTTGTTTGCAATTCGAAAAGGCCATGAGCGAGATGCACTGACGAAAGTCGAACAGATTTGTGATATTGCAAAGCGAGCAGCCGTAGATCTTGATTCAACTACAGGAATGATCGCTTTGCAGACACTTCATGACATCGTCACGAAAGGCACGAAAGAAACGCGTAATTCGGTCACCAATCAATTTATTGAAATTGCTACAATTGCCGCCAAGGAACGAGAGGCTGGGATGTTAAATGCTGTGCTATCGAATTTGAAGGAACTTGGCAAAGACGCTTTAGCGCAAGGACGTATTCAGGATGCTCGTGATGTGGTGCATGCGTTAGAACGCATCGTTCGTACAGGACTCATTGGCCAACAGTTATTTCACTTTATCGAAGCGACTGTAGCGTCCTTATATGGATTAGCGGAGTCTGCGCTTGAGATTGATCGATCGACAGATTATACCGATCATATCTTGTTTGCACAGCGTACCTTTGCCGCGATTTGTGCCATTGGTCAAGAAGTTGTCGTGCGAGAAACGGCGGGCTGCGCTTACGTGGGGCGAGCAATCTTAGCCGATCGTTTTGGATCTTTGTGTCAAGCTCATCTGCGTCATGATCAAGATAAGGGACGAGAGGGAACATGGAGGCTTATCGAAGAGTACCTTTCATTGGCTAAAATGATGATGGAGCAAGCCCATCTGCGAGATTTGGCGCCGGTGACTTTATGGTTAAAAGAGGCACAAAATGCTGGCGATCATTTGCAAGAGATGGGCGAATTGCTCATGTTGGTCGTTATGTTATTGGCTTCACTTGCATCGTATACAGGGCGCACAGATATAGAACAATTCATTTTTCGCGTTTTGCATACGCACTATGCCTTACAAACAGAAACACTAGAGATGCTGCTATTACGCGAATCTTTGTTGCAACCGTTGTTTGATTACATCGATGTATCCGTTCAACTGGAAAAAACCCTAGACAATTGGCGTGCTTTATGTCCGACGGCTGGTTGAGGTGCGCGTTTTCAGTAAGGTATTTATTTTGTCTTTTGCGATTGTAATCAGCATGGTTTGTTGACCTGTAAAAAGGATAAATCCTGGACGTGCTTTGTTTGGTTTCCATAGATTTTTAATGGGTACATAATCCACGGCAATTTTGGATGAATCACGTTGGCGACTAAAATAGGCCGCGAGCATTCCAGCTTCAAGTAACGTCGATTCAGGTGGATTAGGGTGTTCGATGACGACATGTGAACCTGGGGCGTCTTTAACGTGCAACCAAGTATCCGTTTTACGTGCTACTTTAAGCGAAATCATGTCATTTTCTTGATTGTTTTTACCAACCATAATCGAAATCTCATCACTTGACACATACCGTGTTGGTGTAAATTTCTTTTCCGTTACTATTTTCTTTTTTGGTACATCCATTTGTTTACGCAGGTAACCTGCCAATCGTAATTCACCTTCAATAGCAGGAAGGTCCTCAACATGACTTGTTTCTAATTCATGAAGTACCGAATCAAGATAGACCAATTCCTCTTTAGCTAGTGCTAGCTGTTCTTGTGTAATGCCAATTCCTTTTTTGTATTTTGCATAACGCTTAAAGTAGGCATTGGCGTTCTCAAGCGGCGTTAAAGCTGGATTTAGCGCAATACCAAGTGGTGTTTCTTCATCGTAGAAATTGGGTAGACTTACTTCTGTTTGCCCTTTTTGCGCAACGTGCAGGTAGGCGGTTAGTAATTCACCTGAGATGCGCCACTGCTCGGCGTCCTTGGAAGAAGCTAATAATTGTTCAAACTTATCGATTTTCAATGCCACTTTGTCACGTTCTGTACGAATTAAGCGAAGATAAGCTCCTGCTTTGGCATGAGCAATATCGCGTAACGCACGCGCCGTGTAGTAAAGATCGATACAATCATTGACTGAAGGCATGATTTGTGCTTCTAGTTTAGTGTGCAGTACGTCAAACAAATAAAATGCAGACATTTCCCCATTTCGATCGACCATCACAGTGGGAGTTTGACTTTGCTGACACTTCATAAGAAGCTGTGAAAACACGGTCCATTCTTCCAAGCCGTGTAGGCGATAAGCCACTTCCTTACCGAAAAACGGGCTGACACCTAAGTAGTTTTGCACGAGGAATTTTTCAATCGGTGTTGCCTTTTGGAGGGCACGTTTTTCAAGGAATCCTTCTTGTGTTTCTAAAAAAGGGTCGCTTTTATCTTGTACAGGTGGATAGACATACGGTCGTCCTGGTAGGATTTCCCGAAATCGATTTACACGCGATGTGACATGCGAGATAGCATCAATGATGATGCCATCAACCGTGTTTAAGAGCAGTAAATTGCTATGTTTACCCATGATTTCAAGAACAAGACGACGCATGGCAGGCTCGCCAAGTTCATCACGTCCTTCAACATCAATAAATAGAATTCTTTCGCGGCTGAACTGACTTATGCGTTCGATCCGTGCACCTTCAAGGTGTTTGCGCATCAACATACAAAACATGGGCGCTACAGCAGGGTTTGGCGTTGCAAAACGCGTCGTGATATGGGCACGTGGATAAGCTTTGTTAGCGCAAAGCAAGAGTTTGTAGGTTGTCCGTTCATTACGCAAGGTCAGTACCATGTCATGATCGGTTGGCTGTTGTATTTTATCGATTCTTGCGCCTGTCAAAAGCGCAGACATTTCGTTTGTCACTGCGGATAAAACCAATCCATCATAAGTCATCTGTTTCTACCTCCAACAACTGATCTACGGTAAAACGCTCGATTTTTTCATTTACTTGTACCGTATAAATAGAACGCCGATTATGACGATCGTGACGGTTAACGATCACACCACGCTTGCGCCAAGGAAGTACGATGACACTAGAGCCTGGTTGCAAGAACGTAGGGTCTATCACATCGCGTTTGCCTTGATCAAAGTGGGTGATCACGTCGGTCTCTCCTGCGACGCGAATAATGTTACCCGTGATAAATTGTGATTTTTCATCAACCAAAAAGGAAATCGTATGAGCTAGATCAGCACCAATCGGCATGCGTAAAGGTAAAATGAGATCATCTTCACGAAAATCAGCTTCTTTATCTTTGCCCCTAATGTCACCTGGACAAATCATATTCGCGGTAATTCCATTTTCTTGCTCCTCAAGTGCGATGGTGCGAGTTAATGATGCAAGGCCTACTTTGGCCGCGGCATAAGCAGAACGATAGACCCAACCAGGGGCTTGCTCCACGCGATCAAAGCCGACTGTGATGATACGGCCAAAACCAAGCGGACGCATCAAAGGGATAGCTCGTTTAAAAAGGTGAAATGCAGAGGATAAGTTTCCAGCTATCATATGATCCCATTCAAGGGCAGTATACTCTGTTAATCGTTTGCGTTGAAAAACAAACGGTCCAGCACTATGTACGACGGTGTCAATAGCACCGCATTGTTGTTCAATTTCATTCATCATATTGTCAATATCAAGGGCAATGGTCATATCAGCTTGGATGGTGTGAACTGTTACAGAAAATTCTTCGCTCAATTGGGATGCTAACGCTTCACATCGTGCTTTTGAAGTTCGATAATTCAGGATGATCGTAAATCCTTGCGCTGCTAGTTTGCGCGCAAAGGCAACTGCTAATCCACTTGCGCTGCCTGTGATTAAAGCTTTACGCATCAAGGATTCACTCCCTTTCAAAAAGGTTTCACTCATAGTATAGCAAATGCAGGGCCACAAAAAATCAAAGTCCTAGAAGACCTTTCTCACGCATAGCCTGTACAAAGATCATGGATGCGGGGAAGGTGTAACGATTGGCAAAAGAACTTTTATGGCATACGCTTTCTAAAGATGAGGTTCTTGCTGCATTGGGTACAGATAAAAATGGTTTGGTGTCGCAAGATGTTGTATTGCGGCAACAGACCCATGGTGAAAATCGTCTCCTTGAACAAAATCGCATATCTTTCCTGAGCGTGTTTTTTGAGCAGTTTCGAAATTTTATGGTCATTGTTTTGCTTGTTGCGACGCTGATCTCCGGGTTACTTGGTGAATTTACCGATGCTGTTACCATTTTGATCATTGTATTTGCAAACGCTCTGTTAGGGTTTTTTCAACAAGTTAAAGCAGAACGATCGTTGCAATCGTTGCGTGAATTGACAGCACCTGTTGCTCGCGCATTGCGCGATCACACCTGGCATGAGATCCCTGCTAAGGAACTCGTGCCAGGTGATGTGATCGGCCTTTCAGCGGGGGATCGCGTGCCTGCTGATTGCCGATTGCTTGAAGTTAGTGAGTTGCATGTGGAAGAATCAGCACTCACAGGGGAATCGATTCCGTCTGTGAAAAAAGTGGCAGCAGTTAATGACCCATCGGCAGCGCTTGGTGATCGTGTAAATATGTTATACATGGGAACCATGACGACGCGTGGTGTGGGTGAAGCGGTAGTTGTGGCTACAGGGATGAATACCGAGATGGGGCGTATCGCAAACCTTATCCAAGCAAGTGAAGATTCAGCGACACCACTAGAAGATCGGCTGACGCAATTAGGTCAAATTCTCGTGTACCTATCGCTAATCATTACATTTATTGTAGTTGTGGCTGGTGTTATTCATGGGCATGCAATTTATGAGATGTTTCTTGCTGGTGTTAGTTTAGCAGTTGCGGCAATTCCAGAGGGATTACCTGCCATCGTAACGATTGCTTTAGCCCTTGGTGTACAGCGGATGATCAAGCGCAAAGCGATTGTGCGCAAATTGCCATCGGTTGAAACATTGGGCTGTGCCACTGTGATTTGTTCGGATAAAACAGGCACTTTAACAAAAAACCAGATGACGGTAAAAGAAATTTTTATCGATTCACGATCTTTGATTGTCGAAGGTGATGGATACCAACCTCTTGGCCGTGTTTTGGCAGGGGGCATTCCTGTTAAAGAAAGCGATCCAGCGTTGTCTCTTTTGGTGCGCATTGGTGTTTCATGCAATAACGCTTCTTTGACTGAGGAGCACGGGCAGATTTCTGCCTTGGGTGATCCAACAGAAGCGGCTTTGTTAACTTTGGGCCGAAAAGTGATGAATTTTCCACCCGATACACGCCTGTATGAATTACCTTTTGATTCGGAAAGAAAACGCATGTCGGTCGTTGTGAAGCAAGAGGATGGTCTACAATTATGGGTAAAGGGTGCCCCGGATTTGCTTCTTGATCGTTCCACACACGTGATGATGAATGGACGTATCGAGGTGATGACGAGGGCACATCGTGACGTTATCCTCAAAAAACTTGTGGATATGGCTGATAGGGCATTGCGTACGCTAGGATTTGCGTATAAACGTGTTAATCAACCTGACGGCGAGGCGGATCGCATCGAAAAAGATTTGATCTTTGTGGGACTTGTGGGTATCACAGACCCGCCGCGACCTGAAGTTAAACAGGCAATTGCGCAATGTTATAACGCTGGTATCAGAACTGTGATGATTACAGGTGATCACAAAGGGACGGCTGAAGCAATCGCACGAGACTTAGGAATTTTGCCTCGTGACGGTGAGGTCGTCACAGGAGCAGAGCTTGATGGTATGACGGATCGCATGTTGCAAGATCGTGTAAATAACGTGTATGTATTTGCCCGTGTCTCCCCATTGCACAAACTTCGCATTGTGCGTGCGCTTCAGCAAAATGGACATGTAGTAGCCATGACTGGTGATGGAGTTAATGATGCACCGGCAATCAAAGCGGCGGATATTGGTATTGCTATGGGCAAAACAGGGACTGATGTTGCTAAAGATGCATCAGCTTTGATTCTCGCTGATGACAATTTTGCTACGATTGTAGCCGCCATCGAAGAAGGAAGAGGTATTTACGATAACATTCGTAAGTTTATTCGCTACTTGCTGGCTTCTAATGTAGGCGAAATTGTCACCATGTTTCTTGCGATGGTGGCTGGCTTGCCTTTACCCTTATTGCCGATTCAAATTCTGTGGGTGAATCTGGTGACTGATGGGTTACCAGCAATTGCTCTCGGTGTGGACGACATGGAAGAGGACACCATGCAAAGGCCGCCGCGTGATGTTCGTGAAGGAATTTTTGCTAGGGGCCTTGGACGCAAGATTATTACAAGGGGATTTTTGATCGGATTTATGACACTTTTTGTATTTTATGGAGCACTACAGCTGAAAACCCCCTTAGAAACTGCACAAACAATGGCATTTGCGACCCTTGTGATGGCACAACTGATTCATGTCTTTGACTGCCGCTCGGTGTATTATGGCATCATCGAAAGAGGCATCTTTGGCAATCTGTGGCTTGTTTTTGCTGTACTTAGTTCCTTGTTGCTGTTGCTTGCCGTGATTTATATTCCGCTGCTACGTCCGATCTTTCATACTTCAGTGTTGTCTTTCTTAGAATGGGGGATCATTCTCGTCGCAGGCGCTATACCAACATTTGCTGTGCAAGCAAGGCGAACGGCAAAAAAGGGAATTATGCGGTCGCTTGCAGTGCGTTAAACGGTTTTTGCTTGTTCCCCGTTGTATCATAGGTTAGAATACGCTTGTGAGAGGTTCGGAGGGATCGAAACTGCTGACAAGCATGACAGGCTATGGGCGAGCACAGACAAAACTACCTCGAGGAACCGTTGTCGTTGAGATGAAATCAGTCAACCACCGTTATGTGGAGGTGGTTCCTCGTTTTCCACGCGAATTTTTTGCGCTTGAAGATGAGGCGCGAAAGCTGATTCTTGACCGTGTTTCTCGTGGACGTATCGAAGTCTATCTTTTCGTGTCAGACGGTGTTTTGGTCAGAGATCGTAGTGTTTATGTTGATGAGCCGTTGTTAGAATCGGCGATCTCACTTTTAAAACGAGTGTCGACGGATGCCCATGTCGATTTCGAACCGCCAAGCACGGGAGATTTGTTATCGATTCCTGGATTGTTTGTGGTCAGTGACTCTGCTCCATCGATAGAAGAAGTTACAGAAGTGGTTATGGATACAGCAAGGAAAAGTTTAGATCAATTGTGTTTCATGCGTGAAGCAGAGGGACGCAGTTTACTCCAACATTTGCAAGAGCGACTGGCTGATTTGCATCAATTATCCGAGACCATGTGTGATGTTGCGTATCACAGCGTTTCTCGCTATCGCGAAAAGTTGATGAAAAAATTGAAACAAGTCGTGAAGGATAACGACTTGGATGCAAACCGCATTGCCTTTGAAGTTGCCATGGTGGCCGAACGCACGTCGATTGAAGAAGAGTTACATCGCTTTGCAAGTCATGTTGCACAATTTGAGGACTTGTTGCTGTCATCGACAAATGTCGTTGGACGACGCCTTGACTTTTTACTTCAGGAAATAAATAGAGAAGTCAACACCATGGGTGCAAAATGTGATGACTTGCCAATGGTGGAAGCGGTGCTTTCTGCAAAACACATTTTGGAGCAGATGCGCGAACAAGTCCAAAATGTTGAGTGATATCCTTTGTGGGAGTGGGATAAAGTGAGCGTACGGCTCATTAATGTCGGGTTTGGTAGTATCGTAGCAGCCAATCGAATCATTGCTATCATCAGCCCTGAATCAGCTCCCATTAAGCGGATGATTCAAGAGGCGAGAGACAACCAACGCCTTATCGATGCGACATTTGGAAGGCGAACGCGAGCTGTCATTATTTGCGATAGCGATCACGTAATCCTTGCTGCTGTTCAACCAGAAACGGTAGCCAATCGCTTGAGTTTGAAAGAGACGTCGCATGACGAAGATGAGGAATAAAAAAAGTTTGTAGGCGGAGGTAATTCATCAGTGATCTTGTATCCATCCATCGATAAGTTAGGTGAATTAGTAGACAGTAAGTATACGTTGGTTATAGCTGCATCGAGGCGGGCAAGAAGTTTGCAAGAAGGCGCTCCTGCACACGCCATAGCTCGATCAGGTAAACTCGTCAGTGTTGCATTACAGGAAATTGAGCAAGGCATCATCACGTACGTAAAAACGAAAGAAACGACAAAATAAGTATGTGCTCATTTTGTCATAGATAAATGCCTACAATGGAACAGCCTGTGGTTGTTCCATTGTTTGACTTGTGAAAAAGGCGGCGACAACGTGGTGCAAAAGTCGATTGTTCTTGGCATCAGCGGTGGTATTGCAGCTTATAAGGCAGCAGGATTGGCGAGCCTTTTGGTAAAGCAAGGCTTCCAAGTACAAACGGTAATGACGAAAGCCGCTACAGAATTTATCACACCACTGACGTTGCAGGCATTAACCAAACAGCCTGTATACGTCGATGTGCTCGCCGAACAAGATCCCACACGAATTTCCCATGTTGCTATGGCTGATCAGGCCGATGCGATCATCATTGCACCAGCTACCGCAGATGTCATCGCGCGCATCGCACACGGCTTAGCTGATGACATGTTGACATCGATATTGCTTGTGGCTCGTTGCCCTGTTATTGTTGCGCCATCGATGAATGTGCACATGTACGAACACCCTTTAGTACAGAAAAATTTGCACGTGTTACGAGAGTTAGGCTATATCATTGCGGAACCAGATGAAGGCATGCTTGCTTGCGGCTATGTGGGTAAAGGTAGGTTACTTGAACCAAGTGATCTTGCTGAGATACTCTCATTTGCTTTGTCACCTAAACCGCTTCAAGGTAAAAAAATACTTGTCACCGCAGGTCCAACCAAAGAACGAATTGATCCTGTTCGCTATGTAACCAATGATTCAACGGGCACAATGGGTTATGCACTTGCTCGCTGCGCATGGAAATTGGGAGCTCATGTCACGCTTTTATCGGGAGCAGTTAATCTCCTCCCAGGCATCGGCATAGATGTTATATCCGTGAGTAGTGCAATTCATTTGCAGGAGGAAGTTGAAAAGCGCATTGCAGAGGTTGACATGTTCATCATGACGGCAGCTGTTGCTGATTATCGACCGCAAACAACGTATGATTATAAATGGAAAAAGACAGATGATGTAGATACGGTTACGTGGACGATGGTTCGTAATCCAGACATTTTAGTTTCACTTAAAGGAAAATACAAGCCGGGGGCATATGTGATCGGATTTGCCGCTGAAACGCATGATGTTGATCGGTATGCGCGCAAAAAGTTAGTGGATAAAGGTGTTGATTTGCTCGTCGTAAATAATGTCTTGGAATATGGTGCGGGCTTTGGCACGGGTACTAACCGTGTCGATTTGTATTTTCAAGATGGGCGTACGACAGCTTTACCTTTAGCCTCCAAAATGGATGTAGCTACCATGATTCTTCAACAAGCGTTAGTCAGGATGGGTTTGGTTGACGATGAAGGAATGCAGGCATGATGATTGCAAAAGTAGCTGTGATTTTACGAGCACGTGGCCTTGATAAGTTATTTGATTATCTTGTCCCGCAAAATATGTGGGTTACAGCGGGGCACCGTGTAGAAGTGCCATTTGGGAAAAGAAAAGTAGAAGGCTACATTATGGATCTTGTGCCAAGTGAAGATCGTGATAATGAAGTACACGAGCTAAAGTTCATCAGCCGGTTGATGGATGATCCGTTTCATCCTATTTTAGGACCGGATCTCGTGAAGATCGTACATTTTTTACGGGATCGTTATGTTTGCACGTGGGGTGCAGCTTTGCAAACCGTTTTACCGCCTGCTACACGCACAAAAGAGACACGTCGTTTGGCACTTGCTGATAATGTAGAAACCTTTGCACAAGGTAATGACCATCGGTATGATGAGCTATTTATCTATATGAAGGCACATGGATCGGTACCTGAGGAATCCGTGCAAAAACGCTTTGGCATATCCAGTCTACAGATCCGTAAATTCATTGTGCAAGGATGGCTGAAAGAGGATAGAAGGATCACGTTGCGCGTGGCTCCTAAACGTATCAAAATGGTTCAATGGTGTGGTGAACAAGGTGTGCAAAAACCCTCTTTGGGTCGTGTTCAGCAGCGTATAGCAGACTATATGTGGCGAGAACAACGGCCAATTTCGTGGGACGAGTTACGTCGCGAGACAGGCGCAACAACAGCAACATTGCACCTTCTTGAAGAACGGCATCTGCTTACTATTTGGGAAGAAGATGTCGAAGATGTGTACCAACCTAATTCTCTAGAAGCATCCTTTGCATTAACAAAAGAACAGGAAGACGTCATGCAACAGGTCAATGATGCGCTTGATGAACGCAAAGAATCTGTCTTTTTATTGCATGGGGTTACAGGAAGCGGAAAAACGGAGATCTATTTACAAGCTATTGATAAAGTACTTTGCGAAGGCAAAAGTGCTATCATGCTTGTTCCGGAAATTGCTTTGACAACGCAAATGACAGCTCGGTTTAAAAAACGTTTTGGTGATCGCCTGGCTGTGTTGCATAGCCGTCTGTCAGATCGCGAAAAAAATCAACAATGGCAAAATATCCACGAAGGCAAGACACCTGTTGTGATTGGCGCACGAAGTGCGATATTTGCACCAGTAAAGGATCTTGCACTGATTATTATCGACGAAGAGCATGAGAGTTCTTACAAACAAGACAAAGAACCGCGCTATCTTGTGCGAGAAGTTGCGGTACATCGATGCAAACAAGCTTTGGCTGTGTTGCTTTTAGGGAGTGCCACACCCTCGCTTGAAGCGATGTATCGTGCTGAAAAAGGCGCTTATCATTTACTATCTTTACCTCATCGTGTACAGGGAAGAGCATTACCAACCGTAAACATTGTGGATATGCGAGAACAAATGCGTCACGGACAAAGTGCTCTTTTTAGTCCGCCACTTAAGGAAGCATTGCAGGATGTGCTAAAGCGTAAGGAGCAAGCTATCCTTTTTCTTAATCGAAGAGGCTATTCGACGTTTGTTTTATGTAGGGATTGCGGACAAGTTGCCACGTGCCCTTCATGCGATATCTCCCTAACGTTACACAAGGAGGGGGGAAATGTATTACGGTGCCATATTTGTGGATATAAGGAGATCATGCAACCAACGTGCCGACATTGTTCAAGTACACGCGTCAGACCATTTGGCACCGGGACACAGCGTGTGGAACAAGAACTTCTCGCCCAATTTGATGACCTGCGTGTGATTCGCATGGACGTGGATACCACATCGACAAAAGGTTCACACGAACGTTTACTACAGGCGTTCGAACGAGGTGAAGCTGATGTTCTATTAGGTACGCAGATGATTGCCAAAGGACTTGATTTTAAGCGCGTGTCTCTTGTTGGTGTTATTGCTGCTGATACGGCACTTCATTTACCGGATTATCGGGCTTGCGAACGGACTTTTGATCTTCTGGTGCAAGTGGCAGGGCGGGCAGGACGCCATGATCTTGCGGGGCAAATGATCGTACAGACGTTTAACCCCGATCATTATGCTATATCGTTAGCTGCAACACAAAATTACACACTTTTTTACGAAACGGAGATGCGTGTTCGCAAAAATATGGAATATCCTCCTTATACAGAGGTTTCTGTTTTTGGGATTACGCATCGAGACGAAGTGATAGCACGGGAATTTGCAATCGCTTTGCATGATGATTTGACGCAAAGGTTACAGGGTATGAAGGGCGTGCGGCTATTTCCCGCAGCACCCGCAGCTGTAGCACGAATGCGCGGTTTGTATCGTTTTCAAGTGATTGTAAAATACCATGCATTTGTTCGTGTGCAAAAAGTCCTTGAAACTTGCTATAAGGGAAATTTAGCTATAGCTCCTTTGGGAATGCATGTAGTTCTTGATGTTAACGCGCAAAGTATCTGAAGCGACGGTTTTAAAAAGGTGGCAGAACAATGGATCAACCACGAATTATCTTTATGGGAACGCCAGTATTTGCTTTTTCCATGTTGCAGACTCTTTTAACGATGCCTTATACGATAGTCGGCGTAGTGACTCAGCCAGATCGCTACGTAGGAAGAAAACGGGTACTGACGTCACCTCCTGTGAAAACGTTGGCGAAAGAAGCTGGGCTTGCAGTTTTGCAACCTGAGAAAATTCGCGAGAAGCAAGCGTTAGAAGCGATCGCAAATTTAAAGCCCAACATGATTGTAACGGCTGCGTATGGGCAGATTTTACCTGTAAGCTTACTGAACATGATGACACTTGGAGCTTACAACGTTCATGCATCGATTTTGCCCAAGTACCGGGGTGGTGCACCGATTCAACACGCAATCTTGCAAGGGGAAACGGAAACAGGTGTTACCATAATGACGATGGTAAAAGCTATGGATGCTGGAGCCATGTGGTCACAAATAATGGTACCTATTGACCCTGTAATGACGTATGGGGAGTTGCACGATGAGTTAGCGAATCAAGGTTCGCAACTTCTTAGGGAAACGTTACCGAAAATTATAGCAGGTACGGTACAACCAATTGAACAAGATCCAGAAAAGGTCTCTTTTGCACCAACTCTTACAAGAGATGATGAACAATTGGATTTCTCACAATCATATCAGAAAGTGTTCAATCGGATTCGTGCTTTATCTCCCTCTCCGGGGGCTTTTACGTATCTTGGTGATAAACTTTTGAAGATCTGGTATGCTACAGCTAATGTGTCCTTTGAAGGATCTGGAGATCCCGGGCAGATCGTTGCTGTTACGTCTGATGGGCCGCTTATCGCATGTGGTACAGGAGCCATTATCGCAACGAAAGTACAACTTGAAGGAAAGTCCATGCAATCTGGTGCGGAGTTTGTGCGTGGCAACCGAAACTTAGTAGGATCGATGTTGAAAAACGTACGGGAGCGTGCAAAATGACGGTAGCACCTGCACGGCGTTGTGCTTTTTCTGTATTATACGATGTTGAATCAAAAAAATCCTATTCTCATCTTGCGTTACATACTGCATTAAAAGATCAATCCTTATCTAAGGATGATGCATCACTTTGTACAGAACTTGTTCATGGTGTGCTTTTGTGGCGTAGATTGCTTGATGAGTGGATTAAGACATTAACGAAAAGTTCCAGATCTAAGGTGACTCTCGAAGTTAAAACGATCTTGCGTATGGGATTATATCAGTTACGACTTTTACAAAAAATCCCTGATTATGCTGTTTTGTCCGATGCTGTTGATCTCTCGAAAATTCATCAACCAAAAGCGGCAGGTTTTGTGAATGCCGTACTTCGCGGTGCACAGCGCCAAAAGACTTACGAAAAGCCCTTGCTCTCTTTTGCTGATCTGCAAGGAATCTCGCTTATCGAGGCTGCTAGACGGTTATCGTTTGCAGAATGGATGGCGCACCATCTTGCTAAAACCCTTGGCGAAGAAACAGCCATCGAAGTTATGTGGGGATTGAATCAAAAAGCACAGCGAGCGTTTCGGGTGAACCGCCTACGTTTGTCTCGCGATCAGTTATTTACTTTGTTTCAGGAACAAGGTGTTGAAGTACACGCTTCTGCGATCAATGACGAGGGCATTTATGCGACTCATCGCCACGTAGCACAACAATTGATTGGCTATGATCGTGGATTGTATACGTTGCAAGGTGAGAGCTCTATGCTTGTGGCTAAACTCTTGCGAGCAAAACCTAACATGGATATTCTTGATGCATGTGCCGCGCCAGGAGGCAAAACGACACATATTGCTGAATTAACAGAGGATGCTGCTTGTATCACAGCGATCGATTTGCATGAGCACCGAACAACGATGATTCAGCAACAGGCGCAAAGGTTGGGCTTGCAATCGATTCACTGTGAGACGATGGATGCGCGACATGTTACTGGGCAATTTGATCGTATCTTGCTTGATGCCCCTTGTTCAGGAATTGGGACGATTGCGAGAAAACCTGACTTAAAATGGACGATGACCGCTGATAAAGTAAAAGCGTTAGTGTTACTACAAGAACAATTACTTGATGCTTGTGCCACCCATGTAAAAAGTGGCGGTGTCTTACTTTACACGACTTGTACCATGTCCGCGTATGAAAATGAACGTCAAATTGGGCACTTCCTAGAAAAGCACCCGGAATTTACTATGCTTGATTTTGATGAGTTCGAACGTGCTCATCTGCACTATGCTGAAAAAGCGAAAGGTATCGGCTGGATTCTACCACAAGATTTTTTTGGTGACGGATTTTTTGTGGCGCGTATGCAAAGGAGATGAACGCGTGTTGAAACCATCGCTATACGGTTTTACCTTACCGCAACTTGAAGAGTACGTTAGACAAGAAGGCCAACCAACTTATCGCGCCAAGCAGATATTTCATTGGTTATATCAACAACGCGTGCAAGATGTTGAGGAAATGACTGATTTGCCAAAGAACTTACGAAGCACATTGGCACAAACAACGTTGTTATGTTCGATGAAAGAACTCGTTTCACAAAAATCGCAAGATGGGACAATAAAATTTTTGCTTGAATTGCACGATGGAGCAACGATTGAGACTGTGATTATGCGCCACGACTATGGCAATAGCGTCTGTGTTTCGACCCAAGTCGGGTGCAAAATGGGTTGTAAGTTTTGTGCATCGACACTTGGGGGATTGGTTCGCAATCTCACGGCTGGTGAAATTGTGGAACAGGTTGTCTTATGTCAACGTCTGCTCGATCGCACGCATGAACGCGTTTCAAGTGTTGTACTTATGGGTTCAGGCGAACCACTTGACAATTATGATGCATCCATCGGTTTTGTTGATATCGTCACAGACCCAGAAGGATTAAAAATCGGCCAAAGGCATATTACCATTTCCACAGTTGGCCTTGTTCCAGCTATCTACCGATTGGCTGATGAAATGCGAGGCATTACGCTCGCTGTGTCGATTCATGCGGCTGATGATGAGACAAGATCAAAAATGATGCCTGTTAACAAAGCGTATGATATTCTAACCTTGTTAGACGCTTGTCGATATTACTATGAAAAAACAGGGCGGCGTATTACATTTGAATATGCGCTGATCAATGGTCACAATGACAAAATACAAGATGCTCAAAAGTTAGCAAAACTTTTGCAATCTTTGCCGTGTCATGTGAATTTGATTCCGGTGAACTATGTTCCAGAACGCGATCTCACACGTACACCGCAGGATCAAATACGCGCTTTTGCTAATGAATTAGAGCGTTTATCGATTAATGCGACTGTTCGGCGCGAAATGGGCAGTGATATTGCGGCTGCTTGTGGACAATTACGCGCGCAGCAGGCGAGGGAGAGAATTTAGGGAGTGAGTGGCATGCGGTTCGCTGCAAGATCGGATGTCGGGTTGGTTCGCAAAGTGAACCAGGACGGTTATATGACGGTGCAAAAAGATTCGGGTATTGTAATTGCCTGTGTAGCTGACGGAATGGGTGGGCATGTGGCCGGAGAAGTAGCGAGTGCAATCGCTTTGCAATCGCTAGAAGAAACGGTGTCTAGAGGAAAGCTTGATCATCCAGAACAGCTTTTAGTGGATGGTATTGCTTTAGCCAATAAACAGATTTATGAAAACTCCATACAAAACCCTGAATATTCCGGTATGGGGACGACGATTGTGGCTTGCATCGCCAGTCATGAACGTGTCGTTATCGCTCATGTCGGAGATAGTCGAGCTTATCTGTATTCGTCATCTTCAGGCATATTGCAATTAACAGAGGATCATTCACTAGTCAATGAACTTGTGAAGCGTGGTCAGATCTTGCCTTCTGAAGCTACTCATCATCCGCAACGTCATATGTTGACGAAAGCATTAGGAACCATGGAATATGTCAGTCCAGAGTGTCTTGTACATACATGGCAAGCAGGGGACATCCTGCTTTTATGCTCGGATGGCCTAAGCGGGTATGTTGATGATGTACGAATTGAGTTTGTTCTCTCAACCGATGCCACCTTAGAGGCGAAAGTTGACACCTTGGTTGATGATGCCCTTCATCAAGGCGGCAATGACAACATTACCGTCGTGGCTGTCGCCATGGACGACGAGACAGTACGGAGGAATTGACCATGATGGGCAATATTCTAGGTGGACGTTATCAAATTTTAGAGCGTATCGGCGGCGGTGGCATGGCCATCGTGTACCGAGGGCTTGATGTATTGTTGCATCGCCCAGTATCGATTAAGATGCTGCGTCCCGAGTTGGTCGGAGATGCTGATTTTCTGCGTCGATTTAAGCGTGAGGCACAGGCTGCTGCCAGTTTGTCTCATCCAAATGTCGTCAATATTTATGATGTGGGTCAAGATGGTGAAGCAAATTATATTGTGATGGAATATGTAGATGGTAAGACGCTCAAACAGTTAATCGAAGAGCGTGCACCGTTACCAATCGATGAGACAGTGGCTATAGTCCGTCAAATTTGCGATGCACTTTCCCATGCGCACGAACATAATATCGTCCATCGAGATGTTAAACCTCATAATATTTTAATTAGCAAAACGGGACGCGTTAAAGTCACGGATTTTGGCATTGCTAGAGCCGTATCGACCAATACGATCACGCATCATAGTTCTTCTGTACTTGGTTCTGTTCATTATTTTTCACCCGAACAAGCTCGTGGAGCCGTTGCAGATGCAAAGTCAGATGTATACTCGCTCGGTGTTGTACTTTATGAAATGTTGACAGGTCGTGTTCCTTTTTCTGGGGATTCTCCGATTAGTATCGCACTAAAACATTTACAAGAGCCTATCACTGAGCCACGCATTTTGACGCCAAGCATACCCCTAAATCTGCAAACAATCGTGTTAAAGGCACTTGAGAAAGATCCGCAAAGACGCTATCAAAGCATTCGGCAAATGGCTGATGATCTGGAACGGGCAGTGTATTTGCCGGACATGCCTGCGTATTCTTCCTCGCAATCAGCATTATACCCTGATGCCAATCCGACCATTCAGATCCCGATTATTAAAGGTGGCGTGATACCTGGCAGTTCAGGTAATGGGGCATCGGTGACTGATTTTTCTTTACATGCAACGACAAGGCCGTTACCTATTCAACATGATACTTCACCGATTTTACAAGATGAACCTAGTATGCAAGATGAGCAAGAGGACGACGAAGAAGAGGAAATCAAAAGACCATGGTGGAAGCGTCTTTTAATTTTCTTCGCATGGTTTTTCGGCTTACTTGGATTAACAGCTTTGGCGGCTGTCGCCGCGATTTACATTATTTCTACCTTTGGCCATACTAAGGCTGTTAAAGTACCTAGTTTAATTGGAATGACGTATGATCAAGCACATCAGGAATTAATCACGCTTGGCTTTTCTCCAACGAAGATCCATGAGACGTATGACTCGAGCTCATCCTCCAGTGTTCAGATTGGGCAGGTGGAAAGTCAGAGTCAAGGACCTGGTAGTGTTTTACCGGATCAAGATGTATTTTTGAAGGTAAAAACGGGGAGTGCTCAGGCTGTCATGCCAAATCTTGCTGGCGAGATACAAAGTGCTGCTTCGGCACAATTGGTGGATATGGGGGTTCCAAGCGGCAATATCACCGTTACTCAACAACCTAGCGCATCGGTTCCGGTTAACGAAGTGATTTCTACAACGCCAGCTTCAGGTACATCTTTTGCAACGAATACTGCTCCTGTCACGTTAGTTGTCAGTTCAGGGGCACAATATGCTGCCGTGCCCAATGTCGTTGGTAAAACGCAAAGTGCGGCACAATCCACACTTTCAGCTGATGGATTTACAGCAGGTACTGTGACGAAACAATCGTCATTTACCATTCCTGCTAACGAAGTTATCAGTCAAAGCCCACAACCTGGGCAGCAGGCAAGTTCAGGTTCAACGGTTGATTTGACGATTAGTTCGGGCAAACCGGCAGGAACAGCAGTAACGACGCAAGATGTTCAAGTTGCGTTACCGCCAGGTACATTATTGCCAGCAACGGTGAAAATCGTTGTGATTGATGCTACGGGAACCAATACGGTGGTTGATACGTCGCAATCTAATCCGCAAGCTACGTACTCCGTTAAGGTTACGACGACATCTACCCAGTCAGGGGAAATCGATGCCTATATCGATGGGCAGTTAGATACGACGTCGATTATACCTGCTGGAACTACAGCAAGTAGTACCAGCGGTTCTGGTTCTGGCACAACGACTCCATCGTCACCTTCCTCAACAGGGACGACAGGAACGACGCAAACACCTCCTTCAGGACCTGCGGCGCCTGGAGGCACAACAGGGACGACAACAGGGACGACAACAGGGACGACAACAGGGACGACAACAGGGACGACAACAGGGACGACAACAGGGACGACAGGTCCGTCCACACACTAAGTGTCGGGAGGCTTGGATTTGCGACCACTAGAAGGTCGAATTATCAAAGCGATTGCGGGTTTCTATTATGTGCATACGGAGCGTGGGATTTTAGCTTGTAAAGCGCGTGGCGTCTTTAAAAAACGCGGGATCACGCCACGCGTAGGTGATTTTGTTGTTATCGATCCACAAGGAACAATGGAAGGTATCATTGATGAAGTAAAGCCAAGAAAAAATGAGATAACACGACCGAAGATCGTAAATGTCGATCAGATTTTATTAGTTTTTTCTTTGGTTGACCCTCCATTATCCTTTTATCAAATAGACAAAATGTTGGCGATGACAACATTACATGGATTTACTGCGCGCATCGCACTTACAAAAATGGATCTACCCGGTGCGATGAATGTGCTTACTACGGTAGCTCGTATTTATGAACCGCTTGGTTACGTAATATACCCCATTGAAATACATCATCAAGTCGGATTTTCTGCGCTACGAGATGGGTTACGAGGGGTTGTTACAGTGCTTACTGGGCAATCAGGGGTAGGCAAATCCACACTTCTTCGTACACTTAGCCCCGAAAGTGGTGCAGTATCAGGAAATATTAGTGATGCAAGTCATCGTGGCAAACACACGACAACGAGTGTCGAAATGTATCCTTTTGAACAAGGTTATATTGCTGATTCACCTGGTTTTTCTCAGTATGATGTGCTACTTGAGGACCCGGCAGACCTCGAGAAGTTATTTCTTGAGATTCGCCGCATAGGTCAATCGTGTACCTATCGTGGATGTCTACATGAACAAGAGGATGGCTGCGTTGTTGTTGATGCTGTAGCCAAGGGAAGTATCGCGCAATCGCGTTATGACAGCTATGTACAGATGTTGCGAGCTATTAAAGAATGGAAGGCGAGGCGTTACTAGTGTTTGTTCAAGTCGCACCGTCTATTTTGTCTGCTGACTTTGCTGAACTTCGACAGGCTGTTCAATCCCTGGAAAATGCAGGTGCAGATGCTATTCATATTGACGTTATGGATGGGCATTTTGTACCCAATTTAACCATGGGACCGCCGATCATTGCTGCGTTACGTAAGTATACAAAGTTACCATTTGATGTTCATTTGATGATTGAACGTCCTGAAAATTCCCTTTTGGCTTATCGTCAAGCAGGTGCTGATCATATCACCGTGCATGTTGAAGCGTGTACCCATTTGCAAAGAACACTTGGGATGATCCGAGAATCTGGTGCTCAGGCTGGTGTTGCCCTCAATCCCGCGACATCAGAACAAGTCTTGGATTATATTGTAGATGATGTCGATCTTGTACTTGTTATGACGGTCAATCCTGGATTTGGCGGGCAAGTTTTTTTACCTGCGATGATTGAAAAAATTAAACGAGTGCGTGAAGTCCTGGCAAAACACGGACGACGTTTTGTACCGATCGAAGTCGATGGTGGAATTACTCCCAGTACGGCTGCAAGTTGTATGAGTGCTGGGGCTTCTATTCTTGTAGCGGGGTCCTATGTGTTTAGTGCCAATACTATGGCGCAGGCAATTTCAAGCTTGCGTGGGAAATAGGCACAAAATCTCTCCTAGGCGAATATAGTAAAGTGATAGCGTTTCGCTGTTGACATAGCTATAATTCGTTTCATTCTGGTGCGATAGAAGGGGGAGTCTTAATGCGATTCTATACCATCAAATTGCCGCGATTTCTCGGGGGTATCGTCAAGGCCCTGCTCGGTGTGAAGAACCGCAGTTAACTTGTTATGCGAAGACAAAATGAAAAAAGCACCCCGCGCGGTGCTTTTTTTAATCAAACTAGACAACTTTAGATAGCGCGTTTCACTTTGCCGCCTTTGAGACAGCGTGTGCAAACTCGAATGCGTTTCACGGAGCCGTTGACATTCGCGCGTACCGATTGAAGATTAGGAAGCCAACGACGTTTGTTTAAAATGTGGGAGTGGCTCACGGCGTTTCCAACCTGAGGACCTTTACCGCATACTTCACAACGTTTCGCCAAGACAATGCACCCCCTTCGATAAGACATTAACTTTGTTATAATAGCACACTCGTGTGCTGATAACAATCACCGATTCTCCTTGCGTTTCTTCACACTTTTCTTGATGAGTTTGGTGTAGTACACTTAGAAAAACTAAAGGGATAGTTCTCAGGTGGAGGGATCGATATGCCAACAGTTGTTACAAACGACTTGGGTAAGATTTTTATTGCCGACGAAGTGATTGCCACAGCGACCGGAATGGCGGCGTTAGACTGTTATGGATTGGCAGACATGGCAGCGAGAAAAGGCATGCGCGATAGTTTATCCGAACTTTTAGGTAGAGAGAACCCTGGACGTGGCGTAGAAGTTAAGGCATTATCTGACTCCTTAGAAGTTGATCTGTTCGTGATTGTTAGCTATGGTACTCGGATACCTGAAGTAGCTGCTAACTTACGCGATAAGGTGCGTTATACACTACAAGAGTCTTTTGGAATTGTTGCCGATCGAATTAACATTCATGTGCAAGGTGTTAAAGTGATCGGGGAGAAATAGGGGGGCACGTTTTGGTGCAGTATCAAGAGCGGATGAACCCGTCGCAGTTTATGCGAATGATTCACTACGGCTATGAAGAACTGCAAGCTAAGAAAGAGGAAGTTAATGCACTAAATGTCTTCCCTGTGCCCGATGGTGATACAGGTACCAATATGTACCTGTCCTTTTCTTCAGGCATACGTGAGATGGAAAAACTTTCATCTGATGCGGAACTTGGAAAAATCGTGGAAGCGCTTGCCCTTGGTCTTTTGATGGGTGCACGAGGGAATTCAGGCGTTATTTTGTCGCAACTATTTCGCGGATTTCAGTTAGTGTGTTCGGGTTGCGATGAGATTACACCCGAATTATTGGCGAGAGCACTTAGTAAAGGTGTAGAAACTGCGTATAAGGCTGTAGCACGGCCTGTAGAAGGAACGATTTTGACTGTTGCTCGAGAAGCGGCAGCTAGCGCTCTTAAAGTTGCCAAAAAACCGCAGGCGACCTTAGTAGCCGTGCTTGAGGCAGCCATTAGAGCAGGTGAAGTGACGTTACAAAAGACGACTGAAATGCTTCCGGCGCTTACACAAGCGGGTGTTGTCGATTCAGGTGGTCAGGGCCTTGTTCATATTTATAAAGGGTTTATGCGTAATTTTATCCAGGAAGATGATTGGGAGTTACTTTCGTCAGAGCGGTCCATGCGCCAAGAACCCCTAGCTTATGCTGCAGCCGAAGTTCATGGTCAGGGTGAATATGGATATTGTACGGAATTTCTATTGAAGGTTGATGAGTCAGAGCACAATTTACAAGAAGTTGAGGCTAATCTCAAAAGGGAATTGCTGACTCTAGGTGATTCGTTGCTTATTGTTTCAACGTCTAGCATCGTTAAAGTGCATGTGCATACGCTTGCGCCTGGTTTGGCGTTGCAAGCGGGTTTAGCTTACGGGAGCCTGCTTACCGTAAAAATTGATAATATGACCGAACAGTACCAAGCTTTGACCACGCAAGAGGCAACGTTGCTTGTGAAAAGTCATCAGGATGCTGTGCAAGCTGATCCTGTACCTCAACCATGCGGCCTTGTCGTCGTGGTGGCGGGGGAAGGGTTAACGGATATTTTTCACAGCTTGCATGTGGATGCGGTGGTGTCTGGCGGGCAAACCATGAATCCTTCGACAAAAGAGATTTTGCAGGCGGTCGAACAGGTACAAGCACATGACGTATTTATTTTACCGAACAATAGCAATATCTTTATGGCTGCACAACAAGTAGAAGAAGTCACTCATGGACGAGCAAAAATGCTTCCAACGGAATCGATCGGGGCGGGATTTGCTGCGGCGTTAGCTTTTGATAAATCAGCAAGTGCAAAAGATAATGAGGCAGCTATGCAAGATGCGGTGGAGAAAATCCACTCTGGAGCCATTACAGCATCCGTTCGGGATAGCACCATGGATGATCATGTTATAAAGCAAGGGGAATACATGGGCCTAGCGGATGGACAATTGCTTATTGTTAATCCTATTCGAGAAACTGTGTTACAAAGTATGCTTGAGCATTTTTGCCAAGAAGGTGCTGAAATTTGTACCGTTTTTTATGCACAAGAAGCTTTGTCTGTGGAGGCACAAACTGTTGTTGATAACGTTTCGCTGCGTTATTCAGACGTTGAGTTTGAGGTGCGTTATGGTGGACAGCCAGTGTATGAGTACTTACTTGCATCGGAATAAAGAGGTGTAGAGTATGTCGAGTGAAATGGCTGCAGTAAACTCTTTACAGTCGGTGGATGTCCTGTTCGTTCCGGGAATCGGTCCGGAACGCGCGGGACTTTTACACAAATTGGGCATATTTAGTGTGCATGATCTCTTGTATTACTTTCCTTTCCGGTATGATGAATTGACATCATCTTCTGTCGCACTAGAAGATGGCACTAAAGTATCTTTGGTGGTGACCGTATCTGGACCTCCTGCTGTGCGATTTCGAGCCTCGCGTTCAACAGTGACGGTGCCTGTGCAAAGTGATGATAAAGCGCTTAAAGCGGTTTTTTTTAATCAACCTTATGTGAGACATCAAGCGACAATAGGAAAGACTCTGCGCATTACAGGGAGCTATAATAACCGTTACAGCTCTGTTCAAGTTTCTTCGTATGAGTTTCTAAAGGATGAGGTTAGCGCGCCGAGCAATCCGATTTATCGTGTGACAGAAAATCTATCGGTAAAGACATTGCGAAAGATGATTACAACTGCGCTTAGGACGCATGGCGTTCAGCTTGAAGATCGACTTCCTGCCACATTACGTGATCGTTTTAAGTTGGTTTCTATTCAAGATGCAGTACTGTTTATGCACAACCCTCAGGATGCTGAACAACTTCGTCAGGCTCATAGACGGTTAGTGTTTGAAGAATTCTTGCTGTTTCAATTGCGTCTTGCAATGCAACGCTATCGCAACCGTGAGACAACACATCAGCCTTTAAATGTTCTTTCTCTTCAGCAGGGTGTCATAAAATACCTTGATACATTGCCTTTTACAATAACCCAAGCACAAAAACAAGCAATTGCAGAAATTTTGCAAGACATGGCAAGTGGTATACCCATGTATCGCATGTTGCAAGGCGATGTAGGCTCAGGTAAAACGGCGGTGGCGTTTGCTGTCATGGTCGCTTTGGCTAAAATGAACTTTCAGTCAGCACTCATGGCTCCTACTTCGATTTTAGCACGGCAACATTTTCTTGAAGCGGAACAATTTTTAAAGCCTTTAGGTATCCAAGTTGTTTTGCTGACAGGGTCATCACCAGATCGCCATAAGACGCTGGCTATGATTCGTGATAGGCATGTTGATGTCGTTATTGGCACGCATGCTCTTGTACAAGAACGTGTGGAATTTTCCACACTGCGACTTGCTGTCATCGATGAGCAACATCGTTTTGGCGTTCAGGCACGTAAAATGTTGCGTCAAAAGGGCGGTGCTGCTGTCGATGTTTTGCAATTATCGGCCACGCCAATTCCACGCTCGCTTGCTTTGACACTTTATGGCGATATTGCGATTTCTACAATGCGTGAAAGACCACCTTTACGCGTACCGATCGAAACGCTTGTCTTTTCATTAAGGAAAGAACAACTTGCTTTGCAACGTTTACAAAAGGAATTAGCTAAAGGTAGACAAGCCTATATTGTGGCACCTCGTATTGAATCATTGTCAATTGAGCAAGAAGAATTAAGTGCGATCGGTCTCTACGAGAAGTTTAAAGAACAACTAGGCTTTTGGACGGTGGGCTTGCTCCACGGAGCGATGTCTGAAAGTAGTCGCATCGAAGTGATGGAAGCTTTTGTGCAAGGTGCTTTGCAAGTCTTGGTAGCAACATCGATTATCGAGGTTGGCGTTAGTGTTGCTAATGCTACTGTGATGATGATCTATGATGCAGACCGATTTGGGTTAGCTACCTTGCACCAACTTCGTGGCCGCGTAGGGCGATCTAACCATGCGTCTGTTTGTATTTTGCTTGCCGATCCATCAACGGATGTTGCGCGTGAGCGTTTGCAATTGATGCAACAAACCGAAGATGGCTTTATTTTGGCACGAAAAGATTTACAATTGCGAGGACCTGGCGAGGTGTTTGGTGATCGCCAAAGTGGCTTACCGACGTTTCAGGTAGGGGATCCTATTCGTGACTTGCGTATCATGGAAGTGGCTAGAGATGAAGTAGCAACACTGATGTCATCTGGTGACCTGTGGTTGTTACCTGCTTATGCGCCACTGCTTCGTTATGCTCTGCGTGAAACCGAGTCATTGGCTGATTCGTGATGTCATACGATAGCATGGTAACGGTTAAGGAATAGGGGTCAAGGAATGGTAAGGAAATTTCTTGTTTCACGAATACTTTGGTTAATGCCAAAACGCGCTCTCACCGCTCTGGTTGGTTGGTTCTGCCATACGCGTACTAGCGCTTTATGCATTCCACTATTTGCTTATTTCTATAAAATCCCATTAGATCAAGCCCAATATCCGCATCGTCACTATACATCCCTCACGGCTTTTTTTTCACGACGTCTTAAACCATCTTTGCGTGTGATGCCAATCGATGAGCGAGTTGTTGTTTCACCGGTGGATGGTGTTGTTTCAAGTATTGGTACCATACAAGAGGGATTGCTCGTGCAAGTAAAAGGCGTTGAATTTACTGTCAAGGAGTTGTTGAATCAAGCGATGTATGATGATGGTTTTGAGGGCGGAATGTACGTTATTTTGTACTTGAGTCCACAGGATTACCATCGAATTCATGCACCGCTTACGTCGGTGGTCGTCAACCAGATGCGTATCGGCGGGACATTATTTCCTGTTAACCGCCTCGGATTGTATGCGATTGATAGCTTGTATACGAAAAATGAACGCGTGGTTTTTTCGATGGTACAGGATACTTATTGTTTTTCGCTTATTGCAGTTGGCTCGACACTTGTGGGTAGTGTGAAACTTTCGCAAAAATTTGAGGGAAAACCAGACATCGGCGTGTTGCGAGGGGAAGAATTAGGATGGTTTGAATTTGGCAGTACAGTCATTTTGTTATTTGAAAAAGGCCAGGTCGCATTGTCACTACAAAAGGGGCAGCGTGTTGAAGCTTTACAACAAATTGGTACATGGTAAAGGCGAGACAGCACAGTGTACCGTCTCGCCGACGCTCTTTATCTTAGTATGCGCCGACTGCGGCACCGGTCGTACCTGTACCATAGCCGATACCAGGAACGAGTAAGAAGAAGAGAACGAAGATAATTAAAAACACAACTGCCCAACGTGTATATCCGCCGAAAGTACCCATGAATGACATCCTCCTTAGTAATTAAATTCCGGATTGGATTGATCCCGTTTTAGTACACAGGAACTGTGGTGCACTGTGTCGTATAAACTGGGATGAGCAGGAAGAACAAGACGAAGATGATTAAGAATACTACAGCCCAACGTGTATATCCGCCAAATACGCCTTCCATTGAGGTAACTCCTCTCTTTCAAGTGGTGATGGTACACTCTAAGTAATGCAACAAATGATCATGTTGTTAGGGACATTTGCCTGTATACATAAAGAAATCCCCCTCGCCCGGGTACGCGAGGGGGTTCTGCTTCTTTTGGACATTTGCAAAAGCTAGAAGCTTTTTGTGCATGTCCAAATTCAGCTACTGGGAGAGGAGAAACCGGAAGAGAGTGTTTAACGACTCTCTTTGGTTGCCTTAGCGATGTTTAGTCGCTATATACAGTGTGATCGCCAGCCGTTTTTCTTATACATCGTAAAGAGAATTTTTCCTGTTTTGTTGCCGATGAGGCATGTGATGAAGTACGCTATAGGTCAAGAAATGAGGTGATCACGTCTTTGCTTCGTGTGATAGCAGGAGATTATAAGGGGAGAATCCTCAAGACGCCTAAGGGCCGCTCAACAAGACCAACAGGAGATCGTGTAAAAGAAGCGATATTTTCTATGATTGGACCTTACTTTACGCAAGAATCTTGCCTTGATGTTTTTGCTGGTTCAGGGGCTCTCGGAATTGAAGCACTAAGTCGCGGTGTTCAGTATGCTACATTCATCGATAAAGAGAGCGTAGCTATTATCAATGAGAACGTGAGTAATCTTAGGTTAACTGATCGTGTGACAATTTTTCGTATGAATTTTAAACAGGCGTTCATGCACTTGCATGAACAAGGTGCTATGTTTGACCTAGTCTTTGCTGATCCACCTTACAGTGCTTTACTTCTCAGTTCTTGTTTAGATGCTCTGGTGCAATTAACGTTGCTTGCCCCTCAAGCACTTGTTATCGCCGAGATGCATTCGGAATCCGCGACACCTGACATACCAGGCCTTTTATGTAGTAAAGAAGCGATCTACGGTATTACAAAAATAGCTGTTTTTCGTTTTGCATAAGCGTTTTTGGAGGAAATATAATGAGAATTGCCGTTTATCCTGGAACGTTTGATCCTGTCACAAAGGGACATTTATACGTTGTGGAACGTAGTGCTAAAATTTTTGATCATGTTGTCGTTGCCGTTTTGGTCAATTTGAAAAAAGAACCTTTATTTTCTGTTGAAGAACGTATGAAATTTATTGCAGATAGTGTTTCACACTTGAGTAATGTGAGTGTCGATCACTTTTCGGGCCTTTTAGTACATTTTTTACAGGAACGGCAAGCTCGCTTTATTATTCGAGGCTTACGCTTTGTTAGTGATCTTGAGACGGAATTGCAAATGGCTTCGATGAATAAGGACCTGATGCCCGATGTTGAAACCATCTTTATTCCGACACATCATGAATTTTCTTATTTAAGTTCAAGTATAGTCAAAGAAGTTGCCCATCTTGGTGGTGATGTAAGTCGATTTGTACCAAATAATGTTTTGCAGGGTTTTGCAGTCAAATACGCAGATTCTAAACGGTAAATGGCTCTATGACGTGGGGGTATAGGCATGAAAAACGGGCCCAAAATCGGTATCGCATTAGGCAGTGGTGGTGCTCGGGGATTTGCTCATATTGGCGTATTAGAGGTACTAGAGGAACATAATATTCCGATTTCTGGTGTATCAGGTTCGAGTATGGGTGCATTGCTTGGGGCAATTTATGCAACAGGCGCTCCTATTACGATGATGGAACGACTAGCGATGAATCTTCCTATCTCGCAATGGGTTGATTTTACGATGCCTCGTATGGGTTTTGTTCTTGGTCAACGCGTGCATCATATGGTACGTCTTTTAACGAAAGAGCGCACGTTTGCTGAAACGGTCATACCGCTTGCCATTGTGGCTACAGATCTTGAATTGGGTGAACGGGTCGTGTTTAAATCAGGTCCTATTCACGAAGCAGTACGTGCTAGTATTGCTATACCTGGTATTTTTGTACCCCATCGTATCGATGGACGTATGTTAGTTGATGGTGGTGTGATCGATCGTGTGCCGATTTCAGCAGCTCGAGATTTGGGATGCGATTTTGTAGTGGCCGTCGATGTTGGTTTGTTTGATCGTTTGCCACCTGTCAAAAATGTTATTGATGTGATTGTTCAATCCATTGACATTATGGAGCGAGAAGTATTTCGCAACCGTATTTTGGATGCGGATTTTGTAGTTCGTCCAAAATTGGATTTAATGAGTTCTACTTCATTCACAGGCATTGATCGTGCCATTGAGGCAGGGCGTGAGGCAATGCAAGCACTCATCCCTGATCTGCTCGCATTACTTACAAAGAAAGGTGCTTTGTCCCGTGAATCCGATGATGCCAGTTAACGTAGTCAGAAGAAAACGTCCATGGTTTTTTATTAGTGTGATTCTTGTTTGTGTAATTTTGATTGCCTTGTCCTACATCCCACTTCCGTATTATATTTACTCACCTGGGAATGCAGAAAGTTTGCAGCCTTTGATTCAGGTGTCGGGTGGACATAAGACGGAAAAGGGCAGCTTTATGTTAACGACCGTCTATGTGGTATATGCTAAAAATGTGTACGATTTACTATATGGGTTGTCCTTGCCAGATCACCAGTTGATTCCTGTATCTCAAGTGGATCCAGGCCTTACTAATCAACAATATAACCAGATTGAAGATTATATGATGACCTCTTCGCATCAATCTGCTGAAATTGCGGCTTTGCAGTACCTAAAAAAACCTGTCTATGTACATGTTTTAGGCGTACAGATTATTTACGTTTATCCTACTTCAAAAGCAGTAGGATTATTGCAATCAGGCGATATTATTACATCGATCCAAGGTCAAAGTTTACAAGATCCGTCTCGACTTATTCAGATATTTCAGCATGCAGGCGTAGGAGATAAGGTTTCGCTATCCATTTTGCGAAGTGGCCATAAACTGCATCTCGTGGTTCCGTTGGTTAACCTAGCTGCAAACCCTAAGCAACATGAAGTAGGCTTAGGGATTAGTGCTGGCATCGCTTTATCGGTAAAAACGCCGATTCGTATTCGCATCAATAGCGGTGATATCAATGGTCCATCTGCTGGTTTGATGTTTACTCTTGAAGTGATTAATCAGTTGTATAACCATGGCGACCTGACCAAAGGCTATCGTATAGCAGGGACTGGAACGATGTCCGAAAATGGCACTATCGGGCAGATCGGTGGTGTGGAACATAAGATTGTAGCTGCTGCTCGTGCTCATGCGAATTACTTTTTTGTTCCGATGGACACAAGCAAAGGAGATACCAATGAGGTTCATGCTATGGAAGCGGCGAAGAGAATTCATACGATGATGAAAGTGGTACCCGTACACACGCTGAAGCAAGCAATAGCCTTTTTGCAGCATTTGCCGCAAAAGCGTGTTTGACAGGATCGTAGCGAGTCGGTATACTAACTTTTGTTGTGATCGGAGTGTTGCAGTTGTGACCATGACGTGGGCGCAAGCAGCTAAACCAGAAGGTAAGAGCTTTTCACTGATCGTTAATATACCTTTACAAGCCGTTTCAGGGTATGATGTGGTATGCTTACAGCCTGTACATGTTGATGGAATAGCTCATGCTGAGGGATCACTTTGTACAGTACGTGGTACATTGCAGGCAAGCATCACCTATCGGTGTGTACGGTGTTTGACAGAAGTGAAAAAGAGCGTTGATACGTCCTTTTCCTTCGTGCTTTCGAAGCACCCGTTATCAAAGGAACAAGAGGAGCAAGAAGTTGTTTACGTTCCTCAAGAAGAGATCGATTTGCAACCCTTGGTGCAACAAGAATTGATCTTGGCACTAGAGATTCAACCACTGTGTAAGTCTGATTGTGCAGGCTTGTGTCCTGTTTGTGGTAATAACCGCAATATCACACCTTGCACATGTGATGATTTCGCGATCGATCCCCGGCTTAGTGTGTTATCATCATTTTTTGACGATGACCATGATAACCGGTAATATAAGATGGATATACTTGTGCCGGGAGGTGTAATTCATGGCGGTACCTCAACACCGTGCATCCAAGACGAGAAAAAGACTGCGTCGCACACATTTTAAGCTGTCGATCCCAGGGATGGTAGAGTGCCCGCAATGCCATGAGATGAAGTTGTCTCATCGCGTCTGTCCTAATTGCGGAACTTATAATCGACGTCAAGTGATTGAACAAGCGTAAGGGAAAAGAGGGTCTTGGCGTACTTGCGTCCAATGACACTCTTTTTTTATAAGCAGGTATCTAGAAAAGACAAGTCGGGGTGGCGATCGTTGACCCGGATATCACGGCAGGCTCGCCAAGATTCATTGCGTACTTTGCTTTTTCAGGATCCTTTTTTATCCGACGGCGAATTAGCATCTCATTTGGCCGTTAGTGTACAGACGATCCGTCTTGATCGTTTGCAATTGGGAATTCCTGAGTTGCGAGAGAGAGTCAAAGCGGTAGCTTCTTCGAAAATGGAATCGATGCGTGCCCTCTCCCCTTCTGAAGTGTTTGGAGAAATCGTAGATATTGAAGTGGGACAGTCTGGCATTTCGGTTTGGCGAGGAGAGGCTCAACACGCATTTTTGCGTTCCTCAATTATTCGTGGTCATTACTTATTTGCGCAAGCAAATTCTCTGGCAGTGGCTATTGTAGATGCCGACCGAGCCTTAACGACGAAAGCGACCATTCGCTTTCTTCGTTCTGCCAAAACAGGTGTTGCTTTGGTCGCTAAAGCTCGGGTCGTAGGTCAACGTCATGGCTATGTGCGCGTCGAAGTACAAATAAAGGCGGAAGGCGAAGCCATTTTATCCGCATCTTTTTTGATTATGCGCGCACCAAATCAAACCCTTGGGGGTGGCGACGGTGAAAATCGCGATTGATGCGATGGGGGGAGACTATGCTCCTCGTGTGCCTGTAGAAGCTACCTTACTTGCCGCTGCTGAATATCCAGATGCGGAGTTTGTCTTGGTGGGAAAAGAAGAGGAAATTAAGCAGCATATGAGTGGACCCCCTAAAAATGTGCACATTCTCCATGCACAAGATGTCATCGATCAAACGGCGGAACCTGTACGTTCCGTAAGAAGGCAAAAAGAGTCTTCACTCGTCGTATGTGCGACGATGTTACGAGATAGAATTGCTGATGCGGTTGTCTCTGCTGGAAATACCGGGGCATTTATGGTCTCGGGATTGCTTATTGTTGGTCGTATTCCTGGCATCGATCGGCCTGCTTTAGCGGCAATGCTGCCAGCATTTAAAGGACCTGGTGTCTTGTTGCTAGACTCGGGTGCGAATACGGATTGTAACGCAAATCACTTGGTACAGTTTGCTCGCATGGGACAGGCTTATATGCGTTTAGCGGAAGGCCATGAAGACGCACGAGTGGGTCTTGTGAACATTGGCTCTGAACCTGGTAAAGGAGATGAACTCACAAAAGCAACGTACGCTCTTTTACAAGATTCTTGTTCGGAGTTTATCGGAAATGTTGAAGGCAGAGACTTGTTGCAAGGTAATTGTGAAGTGGCTATTTGCGATGGCTTTGTGGGTAATGTCATCATTAAATTTTATGAGGGCTTAGGATATGGTTTGCAAAAATCTTTGAAAGAGTTATTTGTTACGAGCTTCTTCAATAAAATGGCCGGAATGATACTTAAAGGTAGTTTGCGCAAGTTTTTTAATCGCTTTGACTATGCTGAATACGGCGGAGCACCACTACTTGGCGTACGTGGTGCCATGGTGAAAGCGCATGGAGCATCTAATTCTAGGGCCTATCACATGGCTTTGCGCCAGGTGTACAAGATGCATGCATCAGGTCTTGTACAAGCGCTTGAACAAGATTTGCAGGTGTAATCAGGAGGGGTTTGCGTGGCGATCGGGCTTGTGTTTCCCGGGCAAGGCGCGCAGTATGTCGGCATGGGCAAAGAGTTGGCTGATGCGCATAACATAGCAAGAGAGACATTTGAAGAAGTAGACGATAGTTTGGGTTTTTCGCTGACGAAGATGATCTTTACAGGACCTGAAGAGGATCTGCGTTTGACATATTACACACAACCTGCCATTTTAACCGTGAGTATCGCTGCTTTTCGTGTGCTCAGTCAAGAGATAAACGTATTGCCCATGATGGGAGCAGGTCACAGTCTTGGCGAATATTCAGCACTTGTTGCGGCAGATGCTATACCTTTTGCTGATGCAGTCAAGCTAGTATATGAACGTGGCAAATATATGGATGATTCTTATAAGGCGGGTCTAGGTGCCATGGCGGCGGTGCTTGGTGCCGACTTAAATGCCTTAGAAATGCTTTGTCAATCGATCACACAAGAAATTCATGAACCTGTTGATATGGCCAATGTGAATTGTCCGGGGCAGGTAGTTGTATCCGGGACAAAAAATGCTGTTCAGTTATTGATCGACCGTGCAAAAACGACCGGCGCAAGACGTGCAGTGTTGCTTGATGTGAGTGGACCGTTTCATTCATCCTTGATGAGTAAGGCTGTTTCTCAGTTGCAAAGTCTTCTAGAAAAACAGGTGATTACGAGACCTTCTTATCCCATTGTATCCAATGTGAATGTGCAACCATTAACAGACCCGCAAGAGATTAAGAAAACTCTTGCGCAGCAGGTGGCTTCTCCAGTACTATGGGAAGCGTCGGTTCATCAAATGATTGATCACGGTATTCATACATTTATTGAATGTGGTCCAGGAACAGTGCTGTCAGGATTGGTGCGCAAGATAGATCGCACCTTACAGACAATGCATGTCGAAAACCAGTCTAGTTTACTAGAGACGGTGATGGCACTTCGACAGGAGGGAGGTACAGCGTGAACGATTCGCTCATCGGTCGAACAGCTGTGGTGACAGGTGGATCTGGTGGTATTGGTGCAGCCATCGCAAGTGAATTATCTTTTGCAGGTGCTGCTGTTATCATTGGCTATGGTGCGCACAAAGAGCAAGCACAAGAGCTCGCCGAAACACTTGTAAAAGCGGGTGGCCGAGCGCAAATCGTGCAAGCTGACATCTCAACTGCTGATGGTGCTAATAAGCTCGTGCAAGCAGCCATTCAACATTTTGGCGGCCTCGATATTCTTGTCAATAATGCTGGAATTACACGAGACAGCTTATTTTTAAGGATGAAAGAGGCAGATTGGGATGCTGTGATCAATACGAACCTCAAATCCGTTTATCTGTGTACGTCGGCAGCTTCACGCTATTTGTTGCGTTCCGCTTTTGGCCGCGTGATTAACATCACGTCTGTGGTGGGTTTGGCTGGAAATATAGGACAAGCTAACTACGCTGCAGCAAAAGCTGGCATGATCGGGTTGACCAAGACCTTAGCGCTCGAGTTTGCGGGACGTAAAGTCACCGTGAATGCATTGGCACCTGGTTTTATTGCCACGGCGATGACTGCTGTACTTACAGAAGACGATAAGGACAAGCTCTTACGCGATGTGCCTTTAAAACGCTTAGGCTTGCCTAGCGAAATTGCGTATCTCGTCCGTTTCTTAGCTAGTGATCAAGCCGCGTACATAACAGGTCAAGTTCTGCAAGTCGACGGCGGTTTGTCCATGTAGTATACTCTCTAAAGGAGGTGATAGCATGTCAGATGTGTATGATCGCGTAAAGCGTATTATCGTCGATCGCCTCGGCGTTGAAGAAGGCCAGGTTGCGATGGAGGCCTCATTCAAAGATGATCTGGGTGCTGACTCTCTCGATGTCGTTGAGCTCGTGATGGAACTTGAAGATGAATTTGATCTCGAGATTTCCGATGAGGATGCGGAAAAGATCGCTACTGTTGGAGACGTTGTTAAGTATATCGAAGCTCACGAATGAGTTTGTAAACTACTTGTGATGCTTTTTGTCATGAACAGTTCTTAGTAGCACAAACCCCGTGCGATGCGCGGGGCTTTCGTGTATTGTATAGATGAATTACTGTCTTTATAGTAGGGAGGGGTTTGCATGAGGCGAGTTGTCGTAACTGGTACGGGTGTCATCACACCTTTAGGCAACACGGTCGATGGGTTTTTTAACGCACTCCTTGATGGAAAGTCAGGCGTGCACCATATTGATCGTTTTGATGTTACTGATTATTCTACGAAGATTGCAGCTACAGTTGATGATTTTTTGCCAGAGAATTATATGGATCGTAAAGATGCGCGGCGTATGGACCGTTTCGTTCAGTATGCTGTTGCGGCGACTTCTTCGGCTTTAGCTCAATCAAAACTTGCGATTACGAAAGATATCGCTCCTCGCGTCGGCGTTTATATCGGATCGGGCATAGGTGGTTTAACGACATTAGAGGAACAGCATCGTACGCTGTTGGAACGTGGGCCGAAGCGGGTGAGTCCTTTCTTTGTTCCTATGATTATTGGAGATATGGCATCGGGACAAGTTTCGATTCTCTTTGGTGCACAAGGGCCAAATAGTGCACCCGTTTCGGCATGCGCTACAGGATCCAATGCGATTGGTGATGCATATGAAATCATTCGCCGTGGGGCAGCTGATGCCATGATTTGTGGCGGAGCTGAAGCTACCATTACACCCCTAGCGTTAGCTGGCTTTTGTTCTGCTAAAGCACTTTCTGAGCGAAATGATGATCCGACACGGGCTAGTCGACCTTTTGATGCACAACGTGATGGTTTTGTCATGGGAGAAGGATCGGGTATTCTCATCCTTGAAGAACTCGAATTCGCACAGGCGCGGGGCGCAACCATTTTAGCTGAGATTGTTGGTTATGGGATGAGCGGAGATGCTTATCATCTGGTGCAACCCGATCCCAATGGCTCAGGCGCTGCACGAGCTATGCGCGCCGCCATTGACGAAGCAGGGGTATCACCGATGGATATAGGCTATATCAATGCGCATGGTACATCGACACAAATTGGGGATGCCATGGAGAGTAATGCTATCAAGGCGGTCTTTGGTGAAGCAGCAACACATGTTGCTATAAGTTCGACAAAATCGATGACAGGTCATTTGCTTGGCGCAGCCGGTGGTATCGAAGCGATTGCGACGATTGAGGCGATTCGTCATAGCATGTTACCACCTACCATTAACCAAGAGATGCCAGACTCGGAGTGCAACTTGGATTATGTTCCCAATACAGCTCGCAAACGAGAATTGTTGTTCGCTATGTCCAACTCTTTCGGTTTTGGTGGACATAATGCTTGTGTCATTTTCAAACGGTTTGCATGAGATAGGTGGTGAAACCTATGGTGAAACACCGCTTAGATTCGTTGTGTCATGGTTTGCAACTGGAATTTTCCGACCGCAATTTACTAAAAACAGCATTTACACATTCGTCGTATAAAAATGAACATCGTAATGACATGACACCTGACAATGAGCGATTGGAGTTTCTCGGCGATGCTGTTCTTAGTCTTTGTGTGAGTCGATACCTTTATACGCATTATCCACACGCTCCTGAGGGAGAGATGACTCGTATGCGCGCGGCGGTAGTTTGCGAATCTTCCTTGGCTGATCTGGCTAAACAACTCGGATTCTCCTACTATCTACGACTTGGTAAAGGGGAAGAGCAGACGGGGGGAAGAGAGCGTGCGAGTCTTTTGGCAGATGCTTTTGAAGCTTTTGTGGGAGGGCTCTTTTTGGACCAAGGATTGCCTGGAGCCGAACGCTTTTTAGCGGATTACTTATTTCCGGCTTTTGATCGGATGGAGGGATCCTCACGCAAAGACTTCAAAACCGTCTTACAAGAGTATGTACAACATCGCAATCTTGGCGATCTTTTGTATGATACGGTGGAGGAAAAAGGCCCGGCTCATGAAAGACAGTTTCGCGTCCGCGTACAAATTGCTGGTGTGGCCATCGCAGAAGGTGTAGGACGTTCGAAAAAGGAAGCTGAACAACAAGCGGCTCAAGAAGCGATGCGCAGTTTTGAGGAAAGATGATAAGGGGTATTTGCCATGCGGCTCAAACGCCTCGAGGTACTAGGTTTTAAGTCTTTTGCTGATCGTTTGGACATGGAATTTGTGCCTGGAGTTAGTGCATTCGTAGGACCAAACGGAAGTGGAAAGAGCAATATTGCTGATGCTATTCGTTGGGTACTTGGGGAACAAAGTGCTCGCACACTTCGCGGTTCAAAAATGGAAGATATTATATTTGCAGGTAGTGCAACACGCAAGTCCGTTAATTTTGCGCAAGTTACGCTATCGTTGGACAATAGTGATGGTTACCTCCCTGTTGATTTTGCGGAGGTGGCCATCACTCGTCGTGTTTATCGAAGCGGTGAGAGTGAATATTTGCTTAATCTACGTCCGTGTCGTCTTAAAGAGATTGCGGAACTGTTCATGGATTCTGGACTTGGCAAAGAGGCGTATTCGATCATTGGACAAGGAAGGATCGAAGAGATCCTGTCTACCAAAGGGGAAGATCGCCGCGGGATTTTTGAAGAGGCTGCAGGTATTGTAAAATATAAGGCTAGAAAACGAGAAGCACAAAAGAAAATGGCTGATGCCGACAGCAATATGGTACGTGTGCAGGACTTGCTTGCTGAACTTGCATCGCAGCTTACTCCAATGCAAGTGGCCGCACAAGAAGAAAAGGAATATCGCTTACTGCAAAGTCAATTAGCCACAACTCAGGTTTCGTTGCTTGTTGCTGAAATAGAACAATTGCTTGCAAAACGAGTGCAGGGGCAAGCTTTGCTGCAGCAATTCACATTGCGCCACGACATGCTAACTATGGATGTTGCCGGGGCGGATCAACAAGTCAACGCGCTACGCATGCAGGCTGATCAGTTTGATCAAGATATGCAACTGGCTCAGGCAAGACTTCTTGATACGACGCAAAAAGTTGAGCAAAGTGAGGCCAATCGACGCGTAGCTTTTGAACGACAAGAACATGCGATTGCCACCTTGGATGAATTGCGCCTCGCGGCGGACCGGTTAAGTGCCGAAGGTGAATCAGCTGATCGTGAACAAGCTGAGGCTCATCGTCAATTGCAGCTTGTGCAAGAGGAATTGATGCATCATGAAGAGGCATTACGACAAGAAGAGCAAAAGATAGCTGAGTCAGTAACAGTTCAGGCTTTGCGTAATCAATTGTCAACGGCGCGCACAAATTTATTTGAAGCGATGCGTACGCAAGCCTCGGAACGTAATGAAGTGACTAATGCTACGAATCTTGTCGAGCAACTTGAAAATCAAAAGGAGCGTCTTTTGGCGCAGACAATCTCTTTAGACACGGACATTTTGCGACTGCAAGAACAACAGCAAACGTGCTCTATAGTACTACAAGATGAAACCGCAAAAGCTAAAGATTATCTGCAAAAAATTGATGCTAAAAATAAGCTTATTCAACAACTTGATGACGAGATAAAGAAACGTTCTGTGGCCGAGCATGAGTTGGAAAGGACGCTTTTTGCAATACAAAGTCGGTTAAAGACGCTTCAAGAATTGCAACATGATCGAGATGGATTTGCAGGCGGGCCGAAGGCGATCTTGTTAGCTTTAGATGATCATAAACTCACTGGTGTGCACGGGGCTGTAGCAGATCTTTTTAAAGTCGAACAAGAACATGAACGTGCGATTGAAACGGCGCTAAGTGGAGCTATGCAACATATTATCATGGCCACAGAGGCGGATGCTAGAAAAGCGATCGATTATTTGAAGAAGCGGCAACTTGGACGTGCAACATTTTTACCCCTCGAAACGATTAAAGGGCGTAAAATTCCTTTGCATGACTTACAAATGGTTCGCTCAGCAAGTGGCTTTATCGGTGTTGCCTCGGAACTTGTTAAGGCAGATACCGTCTATCGGCAGGTTGTTGATTGGCTTCTTGGCAATACGATTGTAGCCACAGGGTTAGCACAAGCTAACACGATTGCACGAGTATTACAACATAGGGTTCGTGTGGTGACGTTAGAGGGTGACGTGGTCAATCCTGGCGGTTCGATGTCAGGCGGGAGTGTGGCAAAAAATGGTGTCGGACTCTTAAGCCGATCTCGTGAGATTGATGATTTGGTAAGGCGTGAAACGGAACTTGAAGAGAATTTACGGGGTCGGATTCAGGAACGCGAGTCACTTATACAACAAGTGCAGCAAGATAAGCGTGAAATTGCTTTGTGGCAAGAGGGTATTGTCACTTGTGATCGTGCAGTTCGCGAATATCAGGCAAATCAAATGCGTCTTGATGTGCAATTGCAGGCGTTACAAGATCAGGATACGGCTCGTGAAGCCGAGTATGAACGTATAGGTAAAGATTGGGAAGAAGCAAAGAATAAAGTTGTGTTTTTCCAAAATAGGCTAACACAGGCTCATGAAGCTGTTTTACAGACGGAACAGCAGATTGCTCAGCTCGAGCAAACGTTGTCTGCGCTGGAAGATGCACAATCTGATCAAAAGGATCGCATTACGGCCCTTAAAGTGGAAGTTGGACAACGTCAAGAAATGATTCGGGGCATGCAGTTGGCGATGGATCAGCTAAAAAAACGCAAGATTCACCTTGAGGAAGAGTCGGATCGTGTCGCAACGGAAACTGCTAAAACGCAAGAGCGCTTGAGCCAGTTGCGTCAAGAGCTTTTAGCCTTTGATCAAGAAGGTAAAGGTGCCGAAGAAATCCGTGATGGTGTCCAACGCGACTTAAGTGCGATGCGAACGTTTCGCGAAGTACGCATTCGTGCACTTGAAGAAGGTGAAAGTAAACGCAATGACCTACTTGCAACATTACATCAACTTCAAGAAGAGATGCATAGTCATGATTTGAATGTTAGCCGCATGGAGGCGGAACTTGAAGGAAAACTAGAATTGTTGCGAGATGAGTATGGGCTTGGTTTGGAACTTGCTAAAGAGAAATATCCTGTAATAGAACAACCTTATGATTTGCGTCCAAAGGTGCAATCCTTGCGACGTGCCTTAGAAGCTTTTTCTGACGTTCGTTTGGGTGCCATTGAAGAGTTAGAACGCCTTGAAGAACGTTATACATTTTTACAATCGCAAGAGCAGGATTTGCTTCAAGCGCAAGCGCAACTTGAACAATTGATTGAGAAAATTGATGAAGAAATGGCGCATCGCTTTATGAACGTATTCTCTCAGGTTAGAGAGCAGTTTCGCTATGTGTTTTCTTCCCTTTTTGACGGCGGAAAGGCAGATGTGTTTTTGCTTGATGAACAAGACCCACTTGGTTCAGGTATTGAAATTGTTGCTGAGCCACCAGGCAAGAAAATGCAATCATTATCCTTGCTTAGCGGTGGGGAAAGGGCATTGACGGCGCTTGCTTTGCTATTCGCCATTTTGCGGGTGCGTCCTGTGCCATTTTGTGTTCTCGACGAAGTAGAGGCTGCACTGGATGAGGCGAATGTTGCTCGATTCGCTTCCTATTTGCGAGAATTTTCAACGCAGACGCAGTTCATCGTTATTACACACCGCAGAGGTACGATGGAAGCGGCTGATGTATTGTATGGTGTTACGATGCAAGAGTCAGGAGTTTCGAAACTGGTATCAGTGCGGGTCACCGATGAAGAGGAAGATTCCATTGAGTCGGCCTAATGATGCATTTCTAGGGAAAGAAGGCCTTGAAGATGGGTATATTTGATCGTTTGAAAGCAAGTTTGACGAAAACGAGGCAAGCATTTACAGAACGTGTCGAAACGATTTTACATAGAAGGCGTATTGACGAGGAACTTTTTGACGAACTTGAGGAAACATTGCTGGCTGCCGACATCGGCTTTGAAACTACTCAGTTCCTACTTAATCGTATGCAAAAAGAAGCTCGTCGCAAGAAATTGGAAACGGCTGACCAATTGGTTCCTGTCCTGCAAGAAGCGATCTTGGAGATCCTTGGTGAGGATCCAGAACCTCTTACTTTCGCGATACCAGGCCCTACGGTGGTGCTGTTTGTCGGCGTCAATGGTGTTGGTAAAACGACCACGATTGGTAAGCTGGCAAAAAAATGGAGTGATGAGGGTAAAAAAGTGGTACTCGCAGCAGGTGATACGTTTCGCGCAGCGGCGATCGAGCAGTTGGTTATTTGGGGCGAACGAGCATCCGTAGATGTCATTCGACAAACGACGGGGTCTGATCCAGCTGCTGTGATATTCGATGCGATCAATGCGGCTAAGGCGCGTAAAGCCGATATTCTTCTGTGCGATACAGCTGGACGTTTGCAAAACAAGGCGAATCTCATGGAAGAGTTAGAAAAGGTGTACCGCATTATTGCTCGAGAGTTACCCGGAGCACCGCATGAAGTTCTCTTGGTGCTTGACGCGACGACAGGGCAAAATGCGATCACGCAGGCGAAGCTATTTAGTGATGTGGCAAAAGTGACAGGTATTGTATTGACGAAACTCGATGGTACGGCAAAAGGCGGAGTAGTCATTGGTATCAAACAGGCATTGCGTATTCCTGTCAAATGGATAGGACTTGGTGAAAGCATTGATGATCTTCAACCGTTCTCCGCAGCAGGCTATGCGCAAGCGTTATTTAGTGGAGCAACTTGGATAGTTGGGGATAACGCCTGACAAGTATAACTACTTGACAGGCAATGAGTTATTTAGTACGATAGGCAATGTCTTGAAAGGTGATCGGTCAGTTGGATAAAGCGGTTCAGGCTCATCTTCTTTATGACTGTTATAGTTCGATGTTGACAGAACGCCAGCGAGAAACGTTTGAACTGCACTATTTCGAAGACTTTTCGCTTGCGGAGATTGCAGATCGTTTATCTATTTCGCGGCAAGCTGTTCATGATATCGTGCACCGTACTGTTTCTCAACTTACAGATTTTGAAGATAAGCTACATCTTTTAGACAGTTTATTGAAACGACATGATACCTTGCAAAAACTTCAAGCTCGACTTACCTACTTAGGTATTCATGATGATCCCATAAACCAGTTAATGAACGAGTTATTGTAAAGAGATCGACGATAGGTGGTGACTACGTCATGTTTGATGCGCTTTCTGAACGTTTGCAAGGGGCCTTTCAAAAATTGCGCAGTAAAGGGCGATTGACAGAAGATGATGTCAAAGATGCGATGCGTGAGATTCGTAGGGCTCTCTTGGAAGCTGACGTACATCACGCTGTCGCCAAAGAGTTTACAGAACGAGTCCGTGAAAAAGCGGTAGGACAAGAGATTTTGCAGAGTTTATCCGCTTCTCAGCACGTCGTGAAAATTGTTCATGACGAGTTAGTATCGCTCATGGGCGGTGAACAAGAGCGGATCGCAAGGGCTGCCAAACCACCAACTGTCGTGATGTTAGTTGGATTGCAAGGTGCAGGAAAAACTACTGCTGCAGCAAAACTTGCGCGGCACCTTGTATTGAAGGAACATAGACGTCCGCTTTTGGTGGCAGCTGATATCTATCGTCCTGCGGCTATTGATCAGTTACGCATCTTAGCAAAACAAATTGATGTGTCGATCTATGCACCGGGTAATCACATTTCGCCTCCGGAAATTGTACGTGAGGCTATGGAAGAGGCCCGTAAAGCGGGCAATGATTATGTCATTATTGATACAGCTGGTCGGTTGCATATTGATGAGACATTGATGCAAGAGTTATCTGTGATGAAAGACATTGCACAACCGCATGAGATTTTGCTTGTCATTGATGCTATGACAGGGCAAGATGCGATTACGGTTGCTGAGCACTTTCATAGTCAATTGTCCGTCACGGGAATTGTTTTGACAAAACTCGATGGTGATACACGTGGTGGTGCGGCACTAACCGTTCGTCATGTAACGGGGTGCCCTGTCAAGTTTGTTGGTACTGGTGAAAAGACGGATGCCCTCGAGCCTTTCTATCCTGATCGTATGGCGTCACGGATCTTAGGAATGGGCGATGTTTTATCGTTAATTGAAAAGGCACAAGAAACGATTGATGAAAAGCAAGCGAAGGAACTGGAAGCAAAGCTTCTGAAAAATGAGTTTACGTTGGATGATTTTTTAGCGCAATTACAACAAGTTCGTAAGTTGGGCCCGCTCGACCAACTACTAGGTATGCTTCCTGGCATGGGTAAGTTAAAGCAATTGCCTGCAGGCGCCGTGGATGGTTCTCAGATGAGTAAGGTTGAAGCCATTATCCTTTCGATGTCAAAGGCAGAACGTGTCAAACCGGAACTCGTAACGAAAAGCTCTAGTCGACGTATCCGGATTGCCAAAGGTAGCGGTACGCAGGTCAAAGATGTCAATCAGCTTTTACGCCAGTTTGAAGAGATGCGTAAAATGATGAAACAATTTTCTTCCTTGGCCAAGGGCGGTAAGAAGGGTCTTGGAAGTTTAGCAGGTGCGATGGGTTCTATGGGGAAAAAAGGTGGAATGCCATTTTCACATGGTGGCAAACGTCGTAAATAAATTTTGATACTTCGTCAAGGAGGTGAAAACGATGGCAGTGAAAATTCGTCTAAAACGTATGGGTGCTAAAAAAGCTCCGTTTTATCGTGTGGTGGTTTCGGATTCAAGATCACCCCGTGATGGTCGCTTTATCGAAGAGATTGGTACTTACAATCCTTTAACGAATCCAGCACAAATCAATATCAAAGAAGAACGTGCGTTATATTGGTTGGGAACAGGCGCACAACCTTCAGACTCAGCACGTAATTTGTTGAGTGTTTCTGGAATTATGAAAAAGGCACATGAACAACGTCTTAGCAAATAAATTATTAGCTTTGATCGTTAGCACGGACCAGTCGAAGGCGGGATCACCGTGAAAGAACTCGTTGAATTGATTGCGCGTAACCTCGTTGATAACCCAGATGATGTTCAAGTACGCGAAGTGCAGGGTGAGCGTGCCACGACCTATGAGTTGTCTGTTGCACCGAGTGACGTGGGAAAGATCATCGGAAAAGGTGGACGTATCATCAAGTCGATGCGTACTGTAGTTTCTGCTGCAGCTTTGCAAGAAAACCGGCGTGTTCACATCGAAGTGAATTGATGACAAGGGTCGAGACAAATTGTCTGGGCCCTTGTGGTTTGAGGTTTATTTGGATAGACATAAGGAGGAAATCCCTTTGTTAACGATTCGCCAGCCAGTTGCCGTTAAGTACATATTGACCGAGGAAACGAAACAAGCGTGGCTCGCCGAATTGCGTCGCTTGATTAATGCGACAATTGCCGAGCTTGAAGAGTTGGAATTCCGTGGTAAACAATGGATTCGTGACGCTGAAAAGCAAGGCGAAGTAGCTGTAGCGCAAGCACAGGAACGCATTGAAGCGGAACGAGCACAACGCGAAGAACGTCGCGAACAAATGATTCAACAGTTATCACAAATTCAACAAATGGATATTGGATCCGAAGTACCCAATGGCCAAGTTGAAACCTCTGTGGATGTTGAAGTGGGCGCGTCATGGGAAAAGATTTTATTAGGTGCTGAAATTATCGTGAAAGATGGTATCGTCGTAGAAATTCGTCAAAATGGTGACGCGGCGAACTAAAATAGGAAAAATTGGGTGGGTGAGGTTTTCTGGACGCTGAGATGTTCACGGTAGGTTCTATTGTTGGTACGCATGGGCTAAAAGGCGAGGTGCGCGTGCTCTCGCGAACAGATTTCCCTCACCTGCGATTTGCAAAAGGGTCTATTCTGACGATGCAAGGTAATCACCGTGCAGCACAAGTGGTGCACGTACTGTCGGGCCGATTGCAAAAAAATATATATGTTGTGAGCTTTGAAGAGATTAACACGATTGATGAAGCGGAAAAATGCCGAGGTATGGACTTATTCGTCTCGCGTGAACAACTACCTGATCTTTCAGAAGGTCATTATTTTGTCCGGGATTTACTCGGATGTACAGTCGTTTCGATTGAGGATGGTACGATTTTGGGGACATTGGTGGATGTACTTTCACCAGGTGCAAATGATGTTTATGTGGTTAAAAATAGTTCTGGGATAGAGTTGCTTTTACCTGCGATCCCTGATTGCATACGTCACGTGGACATTGCCCAAAAACGAATGGTTGTTTATGTCATGCCGGGGTTGTTAGATTGATTTGATGCGAATTGATGTTTTGACGTTATTTCCTGAGATGTTTGAGGCTCCGCTAAAATCAAGTATCGTTGGTCGAGCGATCAAGCAAGGGTACCTTGATGTTGGTATCGTCAATTATCGTGATTTTGCAATGAATCGGCATAAGACGGTGGATGATACGCCATTTGGCGGCGGAGCAGGCATGGTGTTAAAGCCAGAGCCTATTTTCTTGGCGGTTGAGTCGTTACGTGCCAAGATGACTTCTTCTCTTACTTCAACAGTATCTCCTAAAGTGATTCTGCTTTCTCCACAGGGGCGTGTCTTTTCGCAACGTGTCGCTGAAGAACTAGCTTCTATGGATCATATTATTTTTATTAGTGGGCACTACGAGGGGTTTGATGAGCGGATTCGTGAGCACCTCGTCGATGATGAATTATCTATCGGAGATTATGTGCTGACAGGTGGGGAACTACCTGCACTCGTGGTTATCGATGCTGTAGCTCGTCTCCTGCCTGGTGTATTGGGCAATGAGCAAAGTGCTGTGGATGATTCTTTTTCACAAGGTTTGCTCGAATTTCCTCAGTATACGAAGCCATCAGAGTTTCGCGGCTTTAAAGTACCGGATGTTTTGCTTTCTGGCCATCACGCGAACATTGCAACGTGGCGAAGACAACAGTCTTTACTTGTGACATGGCGCAAGCGACCAGAACTGTTGCAATTCGTGCCATTAGATCGTCAGGATAAAGTTTTCTTAGAAACTTTTGGTTGGAAGGATAATGATTCGGAACCCACCGATTGAGCCAGTTCACTGTATCCCTTGGTTGGCTTATCGATGAGTTCACCTCACTGTATGCTTTGTGTTTTCCTTCTGTGCACCAATTTCACTAGGATTTCAATGAGATTGTCACGAGTTGTGCTAAAGTAGCTGCCCCTTGCGGATCAAGGTGTACCCCATCAGGAGAAAAATAGGTATTGTGATTGGCGCTTGCTTTGTACCAATTGACAAGTAGCGCATGGGGTACTTGTGCCACGAGCTGTGCAAGGCTTTCATTTACAGATTCTTGCCAAGATCGCGGCACCCGCGTATTCACGATGACAATCCTTTTCTCATGGAGGCTACGTAATAACGTAGCAATCGATGTCTCATTGAAGGAGCCGTTTGTTCCTAATTCAATAATGAGATTTGCGCGTAAATGCCTGTTTGCGCGTAATTGTGTAAGTGTGTTTTCTAATTGATACATCTGCCTTCCTACCATACCATCCACCCAAATGCCCGGTAAATCTCTTTGTAAGTATGGTTTTATATCGATCATAATGGAATCACCGATAGCTGTTACCTCTTGGCCTACTACACGTGTTACTTGCTGTACTTGTACCTTTGCGGGTAAGTTCTTATGCCAAGAAGGCTTGGGTTTCTGCGTTACCACCGGCTTTGTTTGTGTATATCCTGGCTTTAGTTGTGTATGCCTGGATGCAATGATCTTGGCTGAAACCGTGTCACTTTTCGACATTTTGTGTAATTCTGCATAGCCAACACCGAGAATCAAAAAGGAAAAACAAGTTATCACCATGAGGGTACTTCTATAAAATTTGGTGGAACTATTTTTTGCACTAAGCTCCTGCTTTTTTCGATGGCGATGGGAAAAAGGAAGTTTCCCATGACGAATCGGCGTTTCAATAAAGCGCCAGGATAAGTCCGCCATGATGAGGCTTGCTGTAATTTGGCTTATGATCAGCAAACAATTTGTTCCCGATGCATTGATGATAGGTGTCGTCAATACGATAATCGGGTAGTGCCATAGGTAGATCCCGTAAGAGCGCTGTCCAAGGTAACGTAAAGGTCGAAAACTAAACACCGCACCAAGTCGACTGCCCGGATGGGCCAGTACTGCGATTAAAGCGGCGGTGACTAGCGATAGAAAAACCATTCCACCTTGGTAAAGTGTTGGCTGATATTCATTACTAAAAACCATTACCAATAGAAGAATCAAAAGAGATAGGATACCAACTGCATCAAAACTCCAAGAAATCTTTTTCGTTGATTTTTGTACTGGTTTTTGACGAATCATCAGGAGCGCCAAGGCTGCTCCGATGAGCAAGGAAAAGGCTCGAGTATCCGTTCCGTAGTATACGCGACTTGGATCCATAAAGGGTTGGTACAAGAAAGCCATTGCTAAAGCGGATGCAATCGAGCCAAGGATGATGAGCAAAAACAACCAGCCTCGCGTTCGTAAAAACCTTAGTCCAAAGAGTAAGAGAATAGGCCATACCAAATAAAATTGTTCCTCTACAGCAAGTGACCATAGGTGTAAAAATGGAGATTGTACACCATATTGGGAAAAATAAGATACATGGTGAAAGATATACCACCAATTGCTTACATAAAAGATGGCAGACAGAATATCTCCGTAAAACTGCTCAAGATAAGTAGGTTGCGTGATTGCCATAAAGCCAACTACGAGAAGCAACATTGTAAATAACGCAGGCAGCAGTCGCCGCATGCGATGTAACCAAAACTGTCTTAGATTAATTTTACCGTACTCTTGCCATTCGTGAAGTAAAATATCTGTGATTAAGAACCCTGATAGCACAAAAAATACGTTAACACCCATTAACCCACCTTGAGCAAAACTGAAGTTTAGGTGATAGGCAACCACTGCTATGACAGATAATGCCCGAAGACCATCTAAAGCGGGCATATAACTTCTTTGTGAGGCTATAGCCGGCAATGGCATGCTTCTAGATTCAGCTTCTAAAGGTATCTGCGATTGATGCATTGATCGAATTTTTCTAGGAATTGCGTAAGCGAATCGCCATGTGCGAGAGAGTTGTAAAAGTGATGAGGGGTTCATAGTGTGATGGCTCCTTTGCCACGGCGAATCATGTTCTAGATTACTCTTATGACGATGACAAAATGTCCTAGGTTACATGACGAGGAATACTATGTGCAGATTTTTGTGGAATTTTAGGGTATATGCATGGCACATAATACAAATTTCATTAGAAATTCCTTTGGGTTGCAAATGGGCGCTTGAACGGGATAAGCCATTAAAACTGGCTTACGTTTCATGACTACTGTCATAGACTGAGTGAGCTTGGATTACCGAACAAGCCACGATAAAGCATGATCGCAGCTTTTCACCGACCTCGAATCTACTCCAAATGCGACACTTATGCACCCAAATCTAGCTTATTCGTGCCGATTCAAAATGGTACAAACTTCCTTATCCATATTAGGTTGACTTTCGATTTCTAGGATGGTATATTGATACCTGTCGCCGCGAGAGACGGGCGACACGGGCGAGCAAGAAAGCCCGGTGGATCCTTGAAAACTAAACATCGTATAGAGAAGGACAACGTGTAA
>JAKADA010000051.1 GCA_021820975.1 Bacillota bacterium | reverse complement strand
AACAAGTTTCTGTGTTAAAGACACTGGAGTGTTGGGTACTTCCAAGTGCGATGCGCGTTGTGATTATCCGTCGCTTGGCTGAGGCCATGCGAGAGGTAAGGTATCGCAATGAAGTTTGCGACAGAGTAGGTTCACTAGTAGAGCATGTGCGTTCAACAGACGGGTCTGATGAAAAGATCCGCGCTATTTTGCTACAAGAGACGAAAGACAGTACGCTTAGTCCTGTTGAAGTCGTTCATTTGGTTCAACACTTGACGGAATGGGAACCTGATTTGCAGTTGGTGCAGGAGTGGTTGGCCGCGCATATCGATAACAGCAAATCAAGTCTCGAACATATGGTGTCCTATGAGCACCAACTTCAGGCTCAACTGCAGGTAATCTGCGGTAACCTCGTACAAAGCCTGCATGTCTTAGAACGGTTTCCATGGCGTCAGACATTTATAAAAATCTCAAGCTTAGAGCGGATATTGGCGTCTCATACAGATTCAGATTATCATCTGCTGGATGTTGAGAGTCGTGATGTGCTTCGCAACCGCGTAACAGAAATCGCAGATCGACTTCACGTGCCAGAGACGCTTGTTGCAGAAACGGCTATTTTACTTGCCGGAAATTTTCGTATTTCTACGGATGAGGCTATCCATGCTACTTCCTTGCCTCCTCGACAATCCTGTTTTCCTTATTATTTGCTAGATGCTCATGGGATTAGCACACTCTGTAACCAATTATCTAAGCTTGCTCGCCCTCGCCTTTTGCCCACAATTGCTATGCGTAAACGACCGCTTTCGACGTATTTCTCAGGGGCAGCTTTGCTGTTTGTTCTAGGGATGGTGCTAAGTTTTATCTTTGTCATGCAAGGGGGAACAGCACGGATACTCTCTATGCTGGCAGTGTTTGTGGCGCTTGTTCTTCCGGTTAGCGAATGGATGGTGACTATCCTTCATATAGTCCTAGAAAAATGCTGCCAAAGGACACCGCTTTTACGCTATGATTTTTCCAAGGGGTTGCCAATAAGTGCGATAACGATGGTTGTCATGCCCATTATTTGGTCAAGCATAGACGAAGTTGATGATGTCATGGATAGGTTGTTGGTACACCATTTGGCAAACCGTCAAAAAAATATCCATTTCGCTGTTCTCGCGGATCTGCCCGATGCTTTGACGGAGCAGCAGGATAGCGATGATGCGATTGTAACCCATGCCTTGCAGCGTACGAAAGCGCTGCAAAATAAATATGGAAAAGATCGATTTTTCCTGTTTCACCGTAAGCGTCGATTCAACCCAACGGATCGTATCTATATGGGGTGGGAACGCAAACGGGGCAAACTTGTGGAATTTGTCGACCTACTTTCAGGCAGTCGCGATACCAGTTTTACGACAGTGTGTGGAGAGACGAATATTTTATCGCAGATTCGATATGTGTTTACCGTCGATCATGATACACAACTACCGATGGGTACCGTCAGTAGGATGGCTGGTACGATCCACTACCCCTATAATCGTCCACGATTAAACAAAGAAGAAACGCGTGTTATCGAAGGTTTCGGCGTGCTGCAACCGCGCATTGGCGTAAGTTTTGAATCCACAACAAAATCTCGTTTTGCCTCTTTGTGGGCGGGAGAACCTGGGATTGATCCCTATGCATTTGCTGTCTCCAATCCCTATCAGGACTTATTTGGCAAGGCAGTTTTTGTAGGTAAAGGTATTTTTGATGTCGACGCTTTTCGCAAAACCCTGTCCAATCGCATTCCAGACAATAGGGTACTTAGTCACGATATTCTCGAAGGCGGGTTTCTTCGAGCAGGTCTAACTTCGGATATAGAGGTTGTCGAAGATCATCCAGGCTCGTTTTATGCGTATCAACTTCGTGCGCACCGCTGGATTCGCGGTGATTGGCAACTGATCAGGTGGCTTATGCGCACTTGTAGGAACCGTCAAGGTGATGTGCAAAAAATTGACGTATGCGGTTTGACGCGCTGGCATATTGTAGATAACTTGCGCAAAAGCCTAATTGCACCTTCGTTGTTGATGGTAATGCTCCTTGGACTCGGTATATTACCTGGTCGGCCAGGAGCATGGGAGACTGTCGTTTTAGTAACGATCTTTCTCCCCTTTGTGTTTGCCGTAATCTCTTGGTTGCAGGGTAAAAAACCGCTACGTTCCGTTGGTATTACTTTTTTGCAAGGTGGCTTTCGGTTGTTAACCTTGCCGTTTGCGTCGGTTGTTGCTTTGGATGCAGTGTTTCGTACGATATACCGAATGACAATGAGTAAAAAACACCTCTTAGACTGGATGCCTGCTGCTAAAACGGATAATGGTTCAAAGAAACGACGCGTGTTTGTGTACGAACCGCTGGGTTACGCACTGGTAGCTGTTTTTGTCTTTTTGTCCTGGATGGTAGCAGGTGTTGATGGTAGGGTGATATTCGTTGTCCTGCTCATTTTGTGGGTATTAGCTCATCCGATCGTGAAATGGTTGAATCAAGATAGGCAGGAAAATCGTCTTCGTTTTGTTGATGCAAAGCGAACTGAATTAGAGCAGTTCGCCCGCCAAATCTGGGCGTTTTACGAACGCTATGTGACGGAGCAAGAGTCGTGGTTGCCACCAGATAATGTGCAATATCTCCCTGAGGAGAACATTGCACATCGTACGTCGCCAACGAATATTGGATTGTATTTAGCTTGCGTAGTGGCTGCAGCAGATCTTAAGTTGATATCCGTTTATGCTATGGTTTTACGGCTTGAATCTGCCTTGCGTACGATGTCTACCTTAGCTAAGTGGAATGGACATCTTTTTAATTGGTATGACACCGTGACAGGGGAACCGCTTGTGCCCCGGTATGTATCAACGGTAGACTCTGGGAACCTCATCTCCTACCTCATGGTCGTTCGTCAGGGACTGGAAGATTGGGGTACACGAGAGGCGGCACTCAGATTACGTATCGAACAACTGATGTCAGATATCGAAAATTTTATTGAACAAACAGATTTTTATGCGTTGTTTAACCCTGACGAACAGGTATTTTGCCTAGGGTATCACGTGGAAATTAACCAAAGAGAGAATGTGCTGTATGATTTACTGGCTTCCGAGTCTAGACAAGCAAGCTTTGTTGCTATTGCGCTTGGACAGATTCCCGCATCACATTGGTTTGCGTTGGGTCGCACGATGACGATGCAAGGAAAGCATAAAGTGCTCTTGTCATGGTCTGGAACAATGTTTGAGTACCTTATGCCGAATCTTATCATGAGGACCTATCGCAATACGATCTGGGATTCTACCTATCGAGGTGTTGTCACGCGACAAATTCAATATGGGAACTTTCATGGTGTGCCATTTGGTATATCGGAGAGCGGGTACTATGCATTTGACGAGCAAATGAACTACCAGTACCGTGCGTTTGGCGTTCCAGGGCTTGGTTTTGATCGTGGGCTCGAGCGAAATCTTGTTGTGGCACCTTATGCGACGATATTAGCCCTACCTTTTGCCAAAGAGGTTGGCATGAAAGCTTTACGCCAGTTTGAAGAATTGGGTGCAAAAGGTGAATATGGCTTTTATGAGGCGGTTGATTTTACGGTCAATCGTCTTCCCCAAGGTGACAGATACAAAATCATTCAGAGTTTTATGGCTCACCATCAGGCGATGAGTTTATTGGCACTGACCAATTTGCTAACGAATGACAGTGTGATTCGGCGATTTCATGCGGATAAACGTGTGCGAGCAGCCGATTTACTGTTACAAGAACGAACTCCCGTCAAGGCAGCTCTGATTGAAAAACCAATTGGCTTACATGCGCCCATTCCCGACTTTACACAGCAAGTCGATGAGGCTATTCGTAAGTTTACGGAACCAACAGCTGACGTGTTTGTCAACGTTCTCTCTAATGGCCGGATGACAAGTATAGGGACGAATGACGGTAACGGTATGCTGTTGTGGAATGGACTCTCAGTCATTCGGTGGCGGGAGGACCCTGTAGTCGATTCGTCAGGTGCGATTATTTATTTGCATGATGTTGATCGTGAAGTCACTTTTACACCGACTGACTTTCCTTGCCATCAAGTAGATGATCAAAAGACGGTTTTTGGGTTAGATCGATCGACTTATGAGGGAACGTATCAAGGTATCTATGCAAAACTTGAAATTACAGTTTCTGGTGAGCTTGATGCTGAAGTTCGGCGTCTACGTGTGGTCAACCGAAGTAGTGAGCAACGTACACTGGAAGTCACTTCTTTCTTTGAATTAGCACTAGCTAGTCAAGATACCGATAGAATTCATCCAGCTTTTAGCAAATTGTTTATTCAAACGAGTCATGACAAAGATGCCGCTTGTCTATTGGCTAAGCGACGCCCACGCGAAGAGAAGGAAAATGAGACGTGGGCAGTACACACGATGTACGTGGATGACAAAGAAAAAGCCAAAGACTATGAATTTGAAACGGATCGTGCGGCTTTTATTGGACGTGGGGGATCTCTACAAGCACCGCGAGCGATGACAAAACGGCTTCGCGGATCCGTGGGTTCTGTGGTAGATCCAGCGTTTGTGATGCGGCGTTGTATCAGGCTCGTACCCGATGAGTCCGTTACGTTGTATATGATAACAGGCGTTGCAACTAGTAAGGGGGAGGCTCTAAAACTTATTTCACAGTTGTGTGAACCTGCACAGGCAGATCAAGCATTTCATTTGGCTTTTGTGCGAACGCAGATTGATCTTCGTCATCTTCATCTTACGGCAAAGCAGATTGTGACTGCCAATGAGCTAGCTGCTAGTTTGCTATATACATCACCATTGTCTCGAATTCGAAGACAGGCAATCACACACAATCGATTAGGTCAATCGTCTTTGTGGCGGCGAGGAATTAGTGGAGATGCACCAATTGTTACGGTCAGGGTCAATAATGTAGCAGACCTTCCTTTTATAGTGGAGCTTGCTAAGCAGCACCATTACTTGTGTACTTATGGTTTAGCAGTCGACTTAATTGTGCTTGATGAAACAGTCGACGGCTACCAAAATGAGTTAATGAACAGACTTTATGAAGAACTCGCTGTGCGAGGAATTCATGATAAAAGGCGCATGATCTGCCTAAAGTCAAGTCAGTTGGCAGAGGACGAATTGATCCTTATCACGGCTGTTTCCCGTGTCTTGTTACGTGCTGGTGGACCTAGTTTGCATGCACAATTACAAATGGGGGAACCTGGATCTGCGCGACTTGCAAGGCAAATTTCAATGCACCGGGCAAGCACTTCACAGGTGGCTATTGCTCCCGAACTTGATCACTTGAAGGCAACCAAGGCAAGTAGCGAGTTTTTTAATGGATGGGGTGGATTTGTCGACGAGGGAAAGGCTTATCAAATCAATGTTTCACAGGGAAACTATCTGCCAAAGCCATGGTCGAACGTTTTGTCCAATCCTCGATTTGGTACGGTGGTAACCGAACTTGGCACAGGTTACACGTGGTGGAAAAATTCCAGGGAATGTAAGCTTACTCCTTGGACGAACGATCCGGTCCTTGATCGACTTGGGGAATGTCTTTATTTACGTGATGTAGAGACGGACGAAGTGTGGTCGGCTGCACCAAAACCTGCGGGTGATCTGCATACTTATACGGTGACACATGGTTTTGGATTTACGCGCATAAAACAATTGGCTGGTGATATGACTCATGAAATGGAGATAACGGTTCCCGTAGAGGATTCACTTAAGGTGATTCGGCTCACTTTGCGAAATAGGGGATCCCGCTTACGGCGTATCGCAGTTACGTATTATGCAGAATGGGTTCTTGGTGTGATGCGTGAAGATGAGGCGCCGTATATCGTAACAGAATGGGACGTAAAAAGCGGAACCTTACTAGCAAAAAATAGGTATCAAGAGACGTTTCGGGATGCCATTGTATTTCTTCACATGAACGCTGAGGATGAGGGGAAAAGGATGTCTTGGACCGGTGATCGATCCGAGTTTATTGGCAAAGGCGGTACACTTGCATGCCCCATAGCTTTATTAGATAGTCAGTTGTCTTGCAAGGTGGGAGCGTTTTACAACACCTGTGGTGCGGTTCAAACGGTGGTTGAAGTTCCAGCACATGCGGAACATAAAATCACGATTTTGCTTGGATGCGCAACTTCTCTGCAAGAGGTGCAATCTTTAGCTACCCAGTATGGTACGTCAAAAGCGTATGATGAAACGTATCTTGCCGTAGTAAAACAGTGGGGGAAAGTGGCTGGTCAAGTACAGGTTAAAACACCCGATCGGGCGATGGATATTCTGTTAAACGGTTGGTTACTTTACCAAGCTCTCGGTTGTCGCCTCTTTGCGCGTACTGGATTTTACCAAGCTGGGGGAGCGTACGGGTACAGAGATCAATTACAGGATGCTTTGGCCTTTTTACACTCCGATGTAACTATTTTAAGGAAGCAAATTCTGCGTAATGCAGCACATCAATACGAAGAGGGTGACGTACAGCATTGGTGGCATGAGGAGACGAAAAAAGGCATTCGAACAAAGTACTCAGACGATCTGCTGTGGTTGCCGTATGCCGTGTCACGCTATATTGTCCATACTGGTGATATAGACCTTTTAAAGGAAAATGCACCATTTCTTCATAGTACACCGCTCTCAGACATAGAGCTAGAACGGTATGAAGACACAGTTTTATCTAAAGAATTTGGCACTGTTCTTGAGCACTGTGTACGCGCTATTTCACATGCTGCAAAGTTTGGCGAACATGGCATTCCACTCATGGGCATTGGGGATTGGAACGACGGAATGAATCGCGTTGGTGCCAAGGGGCGCGGAGAAAGTGTCTGGTTGGGGTGGTTTTTACTTCACATTGTAAAGCGATTTAGTGAATTGCATTCCGATGTAATTCCTGCAAATCTTGTTCAAGAATTTGCAGATATGGCTTGTACACTTCAAGTTGCACTGGACAAAGCAGCTTGGGATGGGGCATGGTTTCGTCGGGCGTTTACGGATGATGGGGCGTGGCTGGGGTCGATTGTCGACAAAGAGTGTCGGATTGACGCTATTGCGCAGTCCTGGTCTGTGATTTCGCAAGGTACCACCTTGGATAGACAAGACCGAGCTATGCGGTCATTTGATCGTGAGTTAGTCGATCAAGAGTTAGGGCTTGCGCTTTTGCTGACTAAAGCGTTTGATGAAACCAAACCCAGCCCAGGATATATAGAGGGGTACCCGCCAGGGATTCGGGAAAACGGCGGTCAGTATACTCATGGGGTTATCTGGAGTATTGTGGCATGGGCTATGCTAGGGCGACAAGACAAGGCTTTTGCGTTGTTCTCCATGCTTAACCCCATTTCTCATACACAGACAGCAAAAGAAGTGTTGACCTTTTGCAACGAACCTTATGTCATGTCGGCAGATGTCTATACAGCCGAACCCCATCAGGGACAAGCAGGATGGTCTTGGTATACAGGCGCAGCTGGGTGGATGTACCAAGCTGGATTAGAGTATATTCTTGGCGTTAAACGGGTTGAAGATAGACTTCTCATCGAACCCTGTGTTCCCAAAGAGTGGAAGATGTTTACTGTGTTATACAAATACGGAGAAGCATCTTATCACATTGATGTTCACTGTGATTGGGATGGTAGCAATGTCATAGCGCTTGATAACGCAAATTCGACATGGAATGTTGATGGAAAACAAGTATCACAGTCATACTTGCCCTTGATCGATGATGGACAAGAACATCAAGTTACCGTGTACCATACTAGGATGTTCAGTATGGAAACGTAGCAGGCAGCGAACAAAGTAGTGATCGAAATCATAATTTGGTTCGCTGCATTTGCTGTTTAAATTAATGAATTACGCGGTTTTTTTTACTTGTCCGATAGACAATATAACCGCCAAGAAATACTAGGGGAAGCAAACCTGCGTAAGGAACTTCGGGAAGTGTACCTGGATTGGTTGATGTCGTCGTTATGGGGATAGAACCAAAACCATCGACTGGATCATCTGAATCAGAAAAACCATTTGTCTTACTGACTTGAGTTCCTAAGGAAGTGTTTGTTTTCGGTTGAAACATCGTTACACCGTTCGTGTTCACTTGAAAGGTTCCGGCATGAGTAGGTAGTGCTACTTGATAGGTGCCACTGTAAGATTGGTCGAGTTTATCAGTCTCATACGTTCCACCTGAAAGAATAGTTCCCGTCTCTGTTACAACACTTCCGCTAGAACTTGGTGTAAATGTAAAGCTAACTGTTGGAGGAACAGCATGCGGATGATTTTCACCACCGCCTTGGTCTACCGTAGTTTCTGATACATGTAACGTAATGGTTACTTCTTGACCAGTAACATACTTGCCAGCAGAAGGTGCACTTATGCTCAATCCCCCATTACTTGCAGGCACAAAATCATTTGTGTCAGCAAAAGCAGATGTTGGCATCAATGCGTAACTTGCTGTGGCGACAAGTAGCGTTACTGCGGTCAATGCACTACGTGTTTTTGCAAATTTCGAGATCACAAAGCCACTCTCCTAATAAGATATAATTTAGTAATTTCTATAATAAAACAGAATTTTTCAATAGCTAATCAATTCTCGTTTTACTAGATAAAGAAATCTTAGGGAATACAACGATTACCAATAATTTTTTAATGTTCGCTATTTGCTCCCCACTGGTAATTTGATCCTTGATGCGCTAAAATTTTATTGGAATTATCGAAAAGAGGGGATATTGTGGCAGGTATACGTCAAGTCATCTCAACGCTTAGTAACGATGGCAAAGAGGCCATGGGACCAAATATCTTAGCTTATCATTATCCGGACAACTCGATTGTTTCAGGATCATTACTTACTGTAGAAAGCAATCATTTCGCCGTACTAAAATCTCGCGGTGCGATTTTAAATGTCTACGATACGGGACAATACCCTATTCAAACGCCAGACAAACCACTCATTGGCGCTTTTCAACAAGCTTTTTTTGGCGGTCAAAGTCCATGGCAGTACGAAGTACTGTATGTCAATCGGGCGAAGTTGATCCTCGATGTACAAGGTACCGCGTATTCGCGTGAAATGGCGGAGATGGGGTATCATGTCAGTTGTTATATTCATGTAGATACTAAAGACGATGCCCTGAAATTGGTTCAGCACATGCCATTATCAGGCCATTTTCTTACTATTCAAGAAGTGAATGAGTACGTTGGCCCTGTTGTTGAGCAATCCATTAACCGTATCGTGGCAATTGACTGCTTTGGAACGTGTTAATGAAAAGATGCCTGATATCCTTGAACTTGTCAAAGATCATTTACAGGAATTTTTATCGGTGTACGGCATCACGCTAAACGATGTGAAGGCACTCGTTTTTCCGCGTGATCCGCGCATGAAAGAGCTCATCGCACTACGCGCTTTTGGTTTATCGGAAATTGATGCTGTTCGTTACTATACTGCGATGATGATGGCACAGCGCGGTGTTGTATCGGCACCCAATATGGCGGTTGGTCAACCGTTTTTTGTTGGTAATCCGCAGGTTGCAGGTATACCTATTTTGACCAATGAGTTGGAAAATGAACAAAAAGATTCTACCCATGAGTGATACGTTCCAACGATACGGCATTACGCTTGCGCCAAGTTCTGTCATCACGACGCTTTTGCTAGGTGCGTTAAATGCATGGACGTACGACTATCGTAACCCACAAAATGAACTGCGTAATAGAAGTCTGCAATTGCGCAACTTGGCAGATGAGGCGTTAGGCAAGTATAAAGTGCAATTATCTCAGGAATTAAGTCGTTTGCGAAAGTTGCTACCAGAACCGACGCGGGAAAATCCAGATCCACCGATGGAAGGCTTGGCGGCCGTAAAAACGCTCGACGCATATATCCGTAGTGTCGAATCTTTGCGCGTTCGAGTACAGGGAGCTGCTATCCCACCTCAAGAGTTTGTTCATCACAGTCAAGCAGCGAATCAAATTTTATTGACGGAATTGCAAAATATAGATAGCGATATTTTGCGTGTGTTGTCTGAATTGACGCCAAGTACGATCGAGCAGGTAACAGAATTACTCGCGAATCGTGATGATCTTCTTTTACAATTTCAAAAGAGTTAAAAATGAAACGGCGTCACTCAATAGAGGACGCCGTTTTTGCATGATTAGATTCTAATCGAGGAATTTCAACGCGGTCGTAGATGACTATGCTACAATATCGAAAAAGATAGCGTTATCAGGAGGCGCAGTATTGTTTCGATCACCAAGATTATCACAACGACTTCCTGGCTTTGTGATTCTAACCTTTATTATCACACTGTTAGGCGTTGGTGTTTCTATCTCGCGGCCCTACTTATCCTTGTTTAGTACCAATGTTATTCATATGAATCCTGCACAATTAGGCATTTTCATGTGTCTGAATTCGCTAGGCGGTATTGTGGCGAGTACCTGGCTCGGGAAGTTTTCCGATACGCACTCAGCAAGAAAAACAGTCATGTTATTATCTGCGTTTTGTTCCATATTTGGTTACCTGAGTTTTGTGTTCCTGCATAATTATATAATCCTATTGATCGTATCAACGATTCTATTGGGGCTTGGTTCTTCGACGTATCCGCAGGTATTTGCTTATGCGAGGGAATCTGCCTCGCGATCGATGAAACAGGATG
>JAKADA010000050.1 GCA_021820975.1 Bacillota bacterium | reverse complement strand
TACCAAAGGTTGGGCTCTTTTCCTATGCTATCACTTCACTTTTTGGGTGAATCGTCAAATCCCCATAGAACCTTGCGCTGCTTAGTTCTTTAGCCCCTCCACGATCACACCATGAATATTTCAGGCTTTATCCTTACTGCGCACCATAACCGTCTTTTTTTGTGTATTCATGGAAATCACTTCACTATTAATGCGTACATCAATAGCAAATCTGGCGTTCATGCTTTCAGGTGTTTGAACCAGGAGTTTATCTCTTTCCTTAATATTTTCTCCGATATAATAAGGTAGCCCACAATTAGCAAAGGAAATATACTCATCACGTTCAAACATAATAATTTCTGCATGCTCATCCAATCTTCTCAATCTTGCAGCTGTGGAAGCACCACCCGCAACTCCACCCACAATCAATACTTTCTTGCTCATAGCCAACAACCTCCCAAATTTCAACTGCTTTTGTGAATTTAAGCACAAGATCAGTATGCACGAAGTAAGTAAGTAATTCATGACATAAAATGCTTATATACCTGTATGGGTATATAAGCAGCAAATAGTCTATTTGGATGTGGTTATAGGCTGATTATTATGAGAAATTTTCTGTTGGTATTGTTGCTCCATCCATCGTACTAACTTTTGAGCTAGAGTAAAATCAAATACTCCCTCATGCAACTGACGATGCCATGTCATCGCTTCGCTGTCCTGCCAACCATGTTCTATCATGAATTGTGTCACCGGACAGTCTTTTTCCAATTCATGAAGATCTTCCCGAACACTCAAGGAACGAACAAGATACGCGAGAGTCCCCAGTTCCGTTTGCAAATGAGTTGAATCGATTCTATTACGAAAAGATGCGTGCCACGCAACGACATGATCGATTGGCATGGGACGCGCCAAAAAATAGCCTTGTCCATAACGAGCACCTAGCGCTAACGCGGCTTCCGTCATGTCAAGCGTCTCTAAACCTTCAACCACCACACCCCACCCAAACTCATTTCCCGCTCGAATCAAACCCTCTAGCATCATTAACGTGGAAACCGGTTGTTCCTTCAATGCACGCCACAAGCCACGATCCAATTTCACCATATTAAACGGAAGAGTCGCCAATCTTACTAGATTGCTGTCCCCTGCACCGAGATCATCCATTGCTAATTGGATGCCTAGCGATGAAAGGAAATGTAATGGTATCTTTACTTCTTCAAGATTGTCGCTCCCTGTTTCAAGTAATTCTAACGTAATGCGTGATGGCGGCACATTGTGATTTCTCAGTGTCGTTTCAATCCAATCGCCCATTCCTGGTTCGTTCACCGTAGTGGGCGCAATGTTCACGGCAACCATGGCTTGCCCCTCGGATTCTCCCCACTGAGTGAGCGCACAGAGCCCCTGCTCAAATCCCAATTGAAATAATCTCGCCGTTTCCATTCTCCCAAGAAGCGGTAGAAATACATCCGGCGCATACAACGTCCCATCGACATCTTGTAAGCGAGCCAATGCCTCATACTTCAAAACGGATCCAGTTCTCAACTCAACAATCGGTTGCATCATCATCACGAGACCGCCTTGGAAAAGACGCTTGCGATATGCACTCGCCGTTTCCATATTGATTTTTTGTCGTTCGCGATAATCAAAATAGAAACGTTCTTGTCCCCATTGCTGAACCCCTCGTGCAAATACCTGCATCCAGGATGATGTAAATTGGTTGGAATAAGCACCATACATACCAATCATAGCTACTGTACGTCTTGCATCATCTAAAACAGGAATCATCATCATCGATCGCACGCCCATCCGGCGTGCCGCCTCATGCCATACTTCAAAACGACCATCTTGTTGATAAGTAGCAGAAATTTGAATGGACCCTTGGTTCCAAGCTTGCGCTAACAAACTCTCCCCTTTTGTTCTTGTTTCTCTCGCCATAATTTGACTATCTACCTTAACTGTTTCATCCGAAATATCCTTGGCTTGTGCACCCACAGCGATTTTTACCAAAAAGCCCTTCTGTAAATCGAGTTCAATCCAGAGCACGCCTAGCATACCCGGTAATTGACCGACACAATGTAGTAATTCATATGAGCATCCCTGTGTTAAAATGGGCAATTCCTGCTGCGTCAGCACTTGTAAATACTTCATCATCGTTTGTTCCATGGCCTGCAACTGTGCCTGCGAATCGAGTTGTACACGAAACGAATATTCAAATAACCAAGGCATTGGGGAGGGCAGATCGTGTTGCAAGATTGTCTGATTCACCAAGCGCATATAGGTGGCTGTCGCCTGCATCACGATGTCACCACTAAGTCCCATCAACGCTTGAACTTCCCCAAACTGATTCGCCTGGTCACGAATATTTTCATTTTCCTCGGCTTCGTACAAAAGCCATTTTAAATGATCAATTTGACGTTGCTTTACCTGAGCTTTTTCAAGAGGACTCAAGGCGGCGTTCACCGCTTGTTGCACCGGATGATTAACGAGAGATTCCTCTAATTGGACAACCATAGCTTCAATAGGGAACGCAAAATTCGGGTGAGAAGAACTCACCGAGGTATCCACCCTACCCCATTGCCACCAAGACGTCCGTGGTCTTGCGCGACGTTTTGACTGATACAAAGCTGCATCTGCTTCGCGCAACAGCAGATAACTATTATCTCCATGCCACGGATACTCGGCAATCCCCATACTCATATCGATCGTCATAAATTCACCAGGAATCACCTCAAAGGGTGACTCCACAACTGTATGTAAATTATCTAATATCTTAAACAACTTATCACGATTAGGCATGTCATGCCCTTGTGACCAGACAGCTACGAATTCATCGCCACCCCACCGTGCCAGGATCGCATCCTCACCCATCTTAGAGAATAAGCGTTGGGCCAGTTCTATCAATAGACCATCTCCAGCTACATGTCCATAAGTGTCGTTCACCCACTTAAATCGATCAATATCGAACATCCCCACCCACACGGAATGATGTGTTTTAGCAGCTTGATCAATCGCATCCGATAAACGAATATCAAGCCAGCGACGATTGGGAAGTCCAGTCAACACATCATGCCAAGCAGCATGTGCCAATTGTTGTTGCAATTGATATGTTGCCGTAATATTTTGAATCGTCCATAAACTTAACGCGGAACCCTCTTGTTCTTCCAGTTCACTTCTAGCAATCGTTACAAACAATTGATCGCCTGTTTTTGTGATCATCGTTGTCACTGTCTCCTCATCAACGTCAGACAGAGAGGGGAATAATGTCAATATCGATTGACCGATCAATTCCGATGATTTGGTATACCCGAGTAGTTTTATCAAGTACGTATTTGCCATCACGATTCCATCATTTTGCACTAACAACATGCCAACATGACCGCGTTCCACAAAATGACGGTAAATTTCATCCGAGCGCCGTTCTGCCCTTTGCAAATCCAACCGTTCTAATCCATTTGTGATATCAAGCGCCAGCGTTTCGACGAGAGATTTCATGGCAACATTAAAAACTTGTTCATCGCTATGATAAATGGACAACATGCCCCATGGTCTTCCATTTCGATGAATGGGGAGTGATGCGCTTGATCGAATTCCAAAGCGTGAGGCACGATCTTTCCATGGCGTCATGTGTAAAGCGTCATGAATCATTTGATTGTACTTGGCACAATTCTCCCGCCAAGCGATGCCTAAAGAACCCCGCCCTTCTGGCAACGCAGGATCCGTTGAGATAACTAAATTTTGGATATAGCCAAGTTCCCCTGATGCAGCCACATATTGAAAAAAACCATACTCATCAGGGACAGCAATAAAAGCAACGGTAAAACGGCCATAGGCTACAATCAGGTCACAAACTGATTGACAGAATCCTATATCCTCCTTGATCGTCATCAAGAGTTGATTGACTTGAATAAGCAGGGTATTAAAATTGATCATTCGCTCTTCACGTGTTGTAGGAGGCGCCTGTAACCCTCGAACTCGCACTCGTGTCTTCATTCCCATTGTCCTCTTTCTTTTCCAATTCATAAAACGTTGCTAAATAGTAGCTTGACGATGCTTCGTCTTGGCCAATACTTCGAATTTGCAACCACTCCCGATAGACATCACCATTTTTCTTGCGATTGATCACTTCCCCTTCCCACACACCTTTTTTCAACAACTGATTCCACAATTCTTGATAAAACGGCTTATCATGATACCCTGATTGCAGTAAACGCGGTGTTTTTCCAAAAGCTTCCTTAGCCGTAAACCCAGTCGTCTTTGTAAACGCACGATTTACACGAAGAATAGTTCCGTCCAGATCAGTGATCAACATACCTTCATGAGCGTATTCCCAAACAGCGTCAGCGATGCGCAGTCGTTGATCGCGTTCTTGTAAGGTTTCTTGTCCATCATTTTCTATCATCAGCTTATCATTAAGATCTTCACTGTACCATTTTAACTGATTTTTTATCATGCGTTTCGTGTACAATAAAGCCGTATCCGCTTGGCTAAACAACCTCCCATCATACTCTCCTAGCGCTACTCCCATAGTAGCTCGAATCGTAAAAGAAGGAATCGTTTGCGATGGAATCGCCTCCAACGCTTGAAATACAGTTTGTATCATGTTCCGAACCCATATCTCCCCCTCTTCTCCCGATGGTTGTTGACACACGATAACAAATTCATCCCCACCCCATCGATATACAGACGCTTGATTCGGAATTACCCGACTGATTCGTTCCCCCATTTCTACAAGCAGTTGATCTCCTGCCTGATGGCCAAAGACATCATTGACATACTTAAAATTATCCAAATCCACAATGGCTAACACGCCACGTTGACCTTGGAATTCTTGAAGCCACTCATTAAAACTTGTCCGATTCATGAGACCGGTTAAAGCATCGTGACCTCGTTCATAAGCAATGCGCAACCGTCCTGCACTTTCCTTCAAATAGAGAAATAAAGGTACAAATAAACCAAACAAATCTACGATATCCATCCATTGATCATGAGCAGGAAAAAAATAAGGTTTAAGAAAAATCCACAATCCGATACCGATCATTACCCACATGGGGTTCATTCGAAGAGATTGAAGGAGGAGTCCGACAATTTCTACAATCATCAATACATAAAATCGATTTTCCTGAGCATGCCAAAAAGGTAGCAAAAAATACATCACACATTGAACAAGGATCAAAGGAATGCTCCACCATCTGCTTTTATGTCGCGTGCGCAAGAGTTCCATATAACTTACAGTAATGACACTATAAAGCAACAAATTAATCGGATGAAGGAGTATTTGAATGATCCCTATCCAGACAATAGGAACGATTCCTATTACTATTTCCCATAACCAGCAGGGTAATTTTTTTAAAATACGAAACCGTTGTAGCCCATTTACCGATTCCCAAAATCCGGTAGTACCGACGGCTATCCACAACACGTAGATCAATTCATTCACCATCGGTTAACGTCAAGCTCCCCTCACAAGATGGATACGTTACACAAGTGATATGATTATAGATTTTTTCTATTGTCACATTTTCAGTTCGTAGTGTCTACTATATCAGCCTAGTAAACGATAGATTCCATCCGTAAAAGGCGTCACCCATGCGATAATGTTAGGTATAGGACTATCAAGTTCTAAAGCACAAATCACTATACCACTAAAAACGAAGACATTTAATACTACCCAGACAATCCATTCTTTCGCATTTATTTTTTCCTTGCGTAATTGCACCGCTTGAATCACATCAACAGAACCAATAATTATTGACCCAATAATCCATGTCCACACTTACTTCACCGACCATCCTCTGGATAATGATTGGTCAAACCAATACTATGAACCTTAGCTTTTACTTGTATCGAGTATGTGATTTTAGGAAAATACACAGTATCCCAATCATCAAGATAGTGTTGTCGATAGAGACTTGGATACGCACAATAGAGCGTATTTCCAAAGCCAATTACGTCCGTGTGTAGGGTCTGGGCTCTTTTAATCGATCGCTCGAGTATAAGCTTAATATGATTATCGATTCCTTTTTTAATGGACGGAATATCCTGTATGGATAAAATGCGATGACCAGTATACATAACGATCTTCCCCTTCCATTGCGTCTGTATCTGAAACAACAAGCGTTTATTGATTCGTGTTATTCGCTTTGGAGGAATAATTTTTACCTTGATCTCTTCCGTTTGAACAATCATATTGCCATCTTTCCACGGAAACCTAAGAATGGCATGTCCCGTTTTGTGGCGCAACCACAAAACTCCTCTCGTTTCAGTTCCTGATAACCACCCCACCAAATGTGTTCCGCGAAACGCCCCACAACCAAAAAGTTTTACTTCTAACTTCCCATTTCTCTGTAACTTATTTGGCTTAAGAACGATTCTCGGCACAATAGGTTCAATGCCTGTCGTTGTGAGATCATACAAAACATCATTCAAATCCACTTTCAGACTAAATTGCTGTTCTGCGGACGCTTCTGTCAAACTGTATAAACCTTGGGCTAGATTATCCACCAGAGGTAATTTGAGGCGCAGTACGTCAACAGCATTGCCAGACGTGACAGCAAACAATCCTCTTCTTCGCGTACCACCTACACGAGTGATTCTTTCCAAGCCATCGCCAAAATTATCGGATCGGGCAAATTTTTCACTTAAAATGGTGATAATGTGATGATGAAAAGCCAATTGATTGGGTGAATACATCGACATATTTTTGATCGCTTCATACATCGATGTGCCTGTAGATTGAAGAATTTCAGGTTTATCGCTCTTGCCGCCTCCGTTATCGCTGTTTCCGCTATTTTGAATGGGCTTTTGAAGGTATGCCGATGCTTGCAGCAGATTGGAAGGGGTAATATCATAAGCAAACATAGATATGATTGATTCCTCATCCAGTTCATGGTAATCCCAGCAACCGGTGATCAAGACCGATAAAGTAAATGTTAGTGTCCACGAAAAAACTAATCGATACTTCCAAGGTGAAAATCGCTTTTTCATGGTGTGGCATTCTGCTTTCTCGTCAAGACTTGGCGTATAAGATAGGTGATCCAAAGAAGAATTGGCACAAGCACTTCAAAAAAAAGGGAATAGTTAGGCCAAACGATTTCAAGAAATTTACTAATCGTGAACTCATCAGAGAATAACCAATGACTAATCACAATCGATAAGAAAACTAAAGGGATAATCAAGATTTTGGGTTTAGATAACTTGGCGGTTTGTGAAAAACTAACAACAGCAACATAAAAAAACAAAATTCCTTTAATTAACATGAGCATTAACCAAGGTAGAAGAAATAATGCATCGATATGTTGCAAAAACGTACCAAATTGGACGTAGCGCATGACTTCAAAGCTTGCTAACTGCGTACGAGCAGCTTCTGAAGTACCTAGAACCCCAATGATCAGCAAAGTCATAATACTTAAAAGACCGGCCGTCACAACCAAAGTCCATAAAAGGCGTGATAACACTTTGGAACTATTTGAAACTTCAGGAAGTAAATAAGCTAGAATAACAACCTCACCAAACCAACTCGATGGTACAAAGGCACCACGAAAAACTCCAGACCATCCCGCATCCAACATAGGAAAGTAGGCATTGCTATGGATGGCTCCTGCTACCCCTAAAGTTAAAATGATAACTAAGGCTGGCATCGAAAAGTAAATCAGTTCTATAAAGCGAGCTAAAGATTCAAGACCACAATACAGAGCATAGATGATCGAAAAACTGATTGCGAAGCAAATGGCTACGACGGGTGTGTGAGGAAGTAACGTTGCTTGAACAACTCCGACAATCTCCCGCACAACGTCAAGCCCACAATCCCAAAAGAAAAGAACATAAAGAGCACCAATAATCTTAGCACCCACGTTACCTACCAATTGTGGCAGATAGTCAGTCAATGTTTTGGATGGATACTTTTGATAAAGAAAAGTCAAAACAAGGATTACGATTATTCCTGCCAACAGGCTAAAAAAGGGGCTAAGCCATCCACCATTGCCTGACTGTTTTAAACTGATCGATGGTAAGTATAAGATGCCCGTTGAAAATATCTCTGCGGCGATCAGATACGACAATTGTTTGACGGATATCATAGTAGATTAATTAGGAGCTTCATCATGATCAAGATGATGACGTGCACCGCGCCAGGGTATATGAATTTGGTTCTGACCGGGGCCTCGAAAAAACGTATCCTTAATATCTTGCCAAGTCCTTGGAGCTAGTGATCCTGTATAGATAACACCAAAGGATTGTAGGGAAACAAGATGAATAAGAATGAAAAATATGCCTATAGAAAATCCAAATAGTCCTAGAAATCCGGTAAGCAAGAGCAAAGGAAATCGCAAGAGGCGAACAGCACTGCTAAGTCCGTAACCGGGCAATGTGAAAGATGTAATTCCTGTGGTTGCCACAACGATGACTGTAGTAGCCATGACTAGCTTTGCTTGAACGGCTGCTTGTCCGATAACGAGTGCGCCGACAATACTGATGGCTTGACCAATAGCGCGAGGCAATCGCAATCCAGCCTCTCGTAAGACTTCAAAAGTCAATTCCATAACAAAAACCTCAATGATAGTTGGAAGAGGAATTCCTACTCGCTGACTCATGATACTTTGCATCATGGAACCAGGTATCAATTCATGGTGATAGCCTACCAGAGCAACATAGAGCGATGGCACCGTAAGAGACAATGCAAAAGCAACATAACGCAACAAACGTATAAACGATTGAAGGAAGTAATTTTCGTAGTAATCTTCTGGCACCTGCAAATATTCGACTAATAAGGATGGCATACTTAACGCAATAGGAGAATTGTCTAATAGGATAATAACTCGTCCTTCAAGTAGTAACGCTGCTACACGATCTGGACGTTCTGTTCGGTTAATAATAGGGAAAGGAGAAATGATGTTTTCTCGAAGAGAGTCTACTAAGTTGCCGCTATCAAGCACTTTATCAATTTTACTGTTCTTTAATTTCTGCTTTACCTCACTCACTAAGGTTTTAGCAACTAACCCCTCCATGTATAGTATGATATATGGAGTCTTCGTTACATCACCAATAACATTTCTCTCTACTTTTAATCGGGTATCTCGGATAAATCTTCGTACAAGGGCAACATTGTTCATGAGATTTTCTGTAAAAGCTTGTTGTGATCCGCGAATGGATACTTCATTCTCGGATTTTTCAACGCCTCGATGTTCCCATCCAAGAACATCCATCGAGAGAACTACATCATCATGGTCAATAACAAGGACAGCTCTACCTGAAATGATATCCTGTGCTGCTTCAGATAGAGAAGTAATCGTGCGAACATCGCTTGCCGTGACTAGTTGACTTTTTATTTGATCAATGGAAACAGACTCCACATCACGCAGTCCACCTACAAGTTCGCGTAAAATGACCGCATCGACTAGATCTTGTTTCACCAGATTGGACACAAAGATGACCATTCCCCGTTGCCCAGAAGTTCCAATCTCAATAAGTCTGTAACTTATATCATCACAGTGCAAAAACATTTCCTTAAAAGATGCTTCATTACGATCTAATTCAATGTGTACTTGATCATCCTGTTTTTGATCATTTGTGGTCGTCATGTAAGCAACCTCACTTATGTGCCTTATTAATTAATTATATCCACATCCTTCCTCATTATGTAAGATCAAGATTTTTTTAAATAAATCGTAATTGTTAGTGCACAACGCGAGAAGTAAGCGTGCTATTTCGTACCGTTTCCCATCACCATCCATGGAATCCCATGACCTTTCGCGAATCGTACAATGAGGCAAAACTCTTTATAGAAGTTCTGCCACTGAACCGCAAGACTTCTACATGCATACCCATCTAGCTTCTTAGAACCCTATCACAAGTGACAGGTAAAGCCGTCTTTCGCAAAGAAAAACGGCTTGTACATGACCAATGCATGCTGTTCGTGAAATTACACACAAAATAAAACACAATTCACTACACCTACTCAGACAATTCTTTTAACCTGTGACGTTGCACTAAAACTTCGATTAACGTACAAATTATTTTATAATCTTCTTCTTCCAGTCGACTTACTCGATGAGCCATTATAAGGTAAGGTTGTGCATCCTCACGCATGAAAAAACTCTTGAGATAGCTTGGTAAGTCAGATGTACCACCGTATGCGGTTTCATCTGGTAAATTTGTAACCTCAGCCCCATCACAAAAATAGCCAATCGGTACACCAAGGGCTTCTGCTAAACGAATGGCATATTCTAAGGATGGTTGTCTTTGCCCCCTTTCAAGAGAACTAATATGCGGTGTAGAAATACCCGTTCGATAAGCTACTTCTTGTTGTGTAAGGTTTCTACGGTGACGCAATAGACGAATTTTCCTCCCTAATTGATCATTCACTCGATATCAACCCCTTACTTATATCTCATTTATAATCACTACCATATTTTACTACCCATTTGTGTAATCTGTAAAGATACTGAACTTAAAGTTTTGTAGATATTTTTCTTTCAACCTAATATCACTGAATAGATAATTTTGGACGAAAATCGAGTAGGAGGGGGCGCCTAGCCCCCGTCCTCTCACACCACCGTACATGCGGGTCCGCATACGGCGGTTCATGAAGCACTACGAAGTTGCAAGTACTTCTCCTGTAGACTCCGCAGACCAAGT
>JAKADA010000049.1 GCA_021820975.1 Bacillota bacterium | reverse complement strand
CCTCATGCAGGGCTTCATAGAGCCCCTCTATATCTTCAAAGTCTCCAAGAACCGAGACCCCAGCTTCATTTGGTGTCGATACCACCTGAATCATGCGTTCTCATACCCCCACGAATCCAACAATGGTCCATGTTGCGCAATGTCACTTGTCGTAAGCCTTCCCAGTAGCATCTTGGCATACAGGACGAGGTAGTCACGCTCTGTATACTCAAATTCCTTCCATTTATGGTAGTCATTCAGTATTTGTTGTTCTTCTTGTCGTACCTGTTTGGACTTTTTGGTCATCCTCGTCACCCTCTTCAGCGACTATGAGGACGATTGTACCATACCCTGGCATAGAGCAATCCCTTTAAATGAACACCCAATGAATCGGTGGAACAATGAGTGAGGCGCTGGTCATGACTGTCGGAGGGCACTATTCTTCAGAACTGCAAGACCTTAATGAATCGCGAGAGTTCAAAAGCTTTTCCCAAGAAACTTTTTATGAGGCAGAATTCCTTCTGCCATCCCTGCTACACCTCGCGCACGACCATGTTCGATATAAAGCGTTTGGGACAATTGATAATCGGTCCCCACAACGCCGGATCGGATTTGTCATACGCTGTCCGCAGATAATCGAGAATGACCTTTACAGCACGACTTTCATAGAAATGTGTGTCGCCAACGATGTGATGAGGTAAGAAATGAGTATTGAGCACTTAAAAGAGCAAAGAAAAATGGATAAATGGAGAGAGACGACCGGATGGATAGGCTGATTCAATCTGCTTCCCGATTTGAGTCGGTACCTGAATTCCCAAAATACGTGGATGTCTAGGGGGTGAACTTGACTACCATTAAAGCCTTGAAAAGTGCATAAACATGCTCCCGAGTTTCGTTAAAAACAGCCTCCTGTTGAAAGAAAACTGTTTTCGAAGTTATTGAACCTGAATTTCAGACACCAAGCGCTTTTAGATATCGATATAAACTTTCTTCAACACTATCCCTTACCAGTTCTACAAAAGAACCGACATCCCCTTGAACACGAGCCGTCTCCAACGTCTCGTAGTACCTCAATCGCTGTTCCGGTTGAACTTTGATGATCGCAGGTGGATATCCATTCTGCATCAGAATTAAGTTCATCAATAACCTAGCCGTCCGTCCGTTCCCGTCAGCAAACGGGTGAATATAGACAAACTGAAAATGGAATCGAGAAGCCAATTCGACGGGATGCAAAACGGAACGTTCTTGCTCATACCATGCGAACAGTTCGTCCATCGCCTCTTGAACCTTCACATGATGTATAGGTCGGTGGGCACTACCACTGATTTCGACGTCATACCCCCGATACCTCCCGGCATTTTCGTCGTCAATATTCTTGAGCACTAAATAATGAATTTGTTTTAAAACTCTCGCCGTAAGGACTTCTTGTTCAGACACCAGTTGTTCCACAAAATCTATTGCTTCTGCGTGGTTAACGGCCTCCAAATGCTCCGCTAACCGCTTTCCCCCGATAGTCAATCCTTCTTCGACAACCATCTTTGTTTCCAAGAGACTTAACGTATTTCCTTCGATGGCATTGGAGTTATAAGTCCATTCGATACGTATGACTTCCCGAAGGTTTTTAACCATCCCTGAAGGAAGAGGTCGCTTGGCATCAAGTTCTCGTTTCAATTGATCTACGTGCTCGAACACAATGCCACTTCCTTTCTGTGATTCGCACCCTTTCGTATATAACCATTCCATATTGAAATTATACATCAAAATACTATCCAATTTTCACCCGGATAGTGCGACATATACGACATGAGCACTGGTTTCAGTCTGTTCTTTCGCCCATCATGATGTTAGTAAATTGAGTAGACATAGGCGTTGTAACGCTTTTGCCCCGGTTCGACAATGCTGTGAAAAACCTCAAGGAGAGCACTCGCGTACTCCGGTACAATGAGTGTCTCGTCAAGGCCAGTTGTATCCATGATCGCCGCGATCCAACCGGTCTCCACCAGTTTTCGCACCAACGCGTGATCCTGTCCAGAAAGCGTGATCGGTTCCGTGGCTATCCCCGGGAAGGTGCCGAACGCTCCGTTCACAGTGCCATCGGAGGTAAAGACCATTGCCACTTCCTCGCCGATTGCTTCACTATCAGGTTTCATCTCGTACAGTTCGGATTCAATCTGACTGATAAGATAGGTCACCAGGTCACTCATAGCATCCCCATTCATCAAGCATAACGCACAAACCTACCAAGTAAAGTAATGCGCACGAGGCAGAAAAAGCGGTTTTTGAGTATATCGAGATGTTTTACAATTTTCTGACCAATCTTCTTGCGTATTGTTCACTCGATTTGGACGTGATTCAACTGATTTGCCGGTTGTTCGTTCTTTTCCTGAGCCCTTTCCGTCATGCTCTCGAGAAATATTCTGCCAAACTGTTTGATCTCGATCGACAACCTTGCAGGCAATCGGTCGATCAACTTATCTGTCGCATCTAATTTCCATTTGACCAGCTTGCGAATCAGTTCTTCATCCATTGCCACCACTCCTAAAGCGAATTTTTAAAGTGCCATCTTCAAAGGTCGCTTTTGCAATAGAATAACTGAGCAGCGTCCTTGCAAGTGTGATATTTCTCTTGATATTTCCCGCTTTTATAATGAGTTGGTCTCCTTTTTGGTTAAGCGTCAAATCATTCTTTTCCATAAAAGGCATGACGACGGCCAAGATATAATCCTCACCTTCCTTTTCAACTGATTGGACTCTGACATTGTATTGTATTGCCACCGGATCTTCGTCATGAAACATTTCCTCGGCCATTCTTGCCAGCATCGCCAGTCCCACAACCTCAGATTCAAATAGCGGAGCGTAAAAGATGGGGATCGGCGTAAAACTCTCAATAATTTCCGTTTTGTATCTGCGTTGGATTTCCTTCCATACTTTGAAGTAATCATCGGTCACATTTTCCGGAATCACTCGATTGACCACGATTGCATCTACATTAAAGTTATAAATGTTTAGGTACGTAAAGCTTCTTTGCGCTTCACTGATGACCATTTTTTCCGGATTGACAACAATTCGAATGCTCGTAACATCCCGGTCTGAAAAAATCTTTTTCATCTCATCCAAGCGATCATACATATTGTCGAACTCATCCAGGACCTGAACGGACGGCATCGGTATGCCAAGAATCGGTCCGACAATCGGTCCCGCGATTTGTACGGCCTTTTTTTTCAGCGGGAAAAGTTTCTCCATCCACCATCTTAGTAACTCAGGAAAACTGAGCAGCGCAAGGGTTTCTCCAGTTGGCGCGCTGTCGATGATGATGACGTCAAATCTGCCTTCTTGGTAGTATTTCAAGATCCTAAGAAGGCTAAGCAGGTCTTCCATACCGGGGAAAACAGTCAGTTCTTGTGTGGTAATGTCTTTTATTGCTTTTGCCATAAAAAGCTCTGAGAGGTACTTTTGAATCTTTCCCCATCCTTCTTCCACCTCATGTACTGTGTCGATCTCCTGCGCCCAAAGATTTTCCCTGATCTCGATCGGCTCGTTGGACAACTTGAGTTCCAAAGAATCACCAAGGCTGTGTGCGGGGTCTGTGCTGACCACAAGCGTTTTCAACCCTTGTTGGGCACTTTTTAAGGCTGTCGCGGCGGCAACGCTTGTTTTTCCGACGCCGCCTTTTCCTGTATAGATGATGATTCTCATCGTCGATTCCTCCCGTGAGTGATGCAACCCATTAGTTTGTCATTCGTATAATACGATAAACGAAGTATATGCCGTAAATCAGCGCATTTAAACCGTTAATCGATATCAATGCTCCTGAGTGTAACGTCGGTTTGTGAATCGTGTAGTTTTTTGCCGGAGTTCGCCTCTAAGTTACGGATCATCTTTAGAATAATGGCCATGAGCAACTGCAATTCCTCTTCAGTCAGATCTTGAACAATCACACGGAGGTAGCCTGAGAGCCACTCCTTTAGATGCACAATCCACTGCGAACCTTCATGAGATAGCCTTAGCACGACAATCCTTCGATCTGCTTCACTTCTTTCTCGTATGATATATCCGCTCTTCGTCAGTCTGTCCGCAATTCCTGTCGCAGTACTTAAAGGAGAATGAATGTATTCCGCGAGTTCGCTCATGGTGATTTCATGGCGTTTATCAATAAGCAACAGGGAAAAAATCTCTGCTTTTGAAAATTTCAAATCAACGTCGATCCATTCCTCTGGGAAAAAAATCTTTTTTAAGTCATCAAAAATGAAATCCAAAAACCGATTAATATCGAGCATTACTACACTCCTCGAATAATTCATATAACGAATTATTTATCTGCATTTTATTTCACACTTTCCTTTTTGTCTAGACCAGCCAATTGTTGCTTCCTTTTGAACCTAATTCCGTATTTTTCCTTAAACTCGCTCCATGAAACTGAATGAATTCCCGGCGGAAGATTCCCATTCTCCAAGAACTCAGGAATCCTCAATTCATTATTACTTATATTCCCTTTCATTCAACATTGCTCCATACCATTTTTGTGTCCGCTCAAAGGGCGCTTATAGAATCATCTTACCATATACACCTTCACCTCTGTTAATGAAAGCTAGAGGCATACTGTTTGCCACGTCAAAGAGGTAAAGGAAAAGAGCGCCTATGTATAGATAAAAACCACGAACCTGTATGTCGGTTCGTGGTTTTACATGGTGGAGGCGAATCGTGCCAGGACAAAACCACGACCTCCCCGCTAGCGAACGCTTACAGTGATTTCGGCCACTTCCGTGCACTATGAAAGACTCTCAATATCTCAATAGAATCGCTTTGTATTCGGTAAGGAACAATGTACGGTGTTCCTGTTACGACCAACTCGCGCGTCCCGGCAATTCTTCCTATCCGGCCAGACTCAGGGTATTCCGTCAGTTGATCAATCTGCTCTAAAATTCTCCCCACAACGTGACGAGCAGACTCCGGACTATCCAGCGCGATATATTCAGCTTCCTCCTGTAAGTTCAGAAGCGCCTTGCGAAGCCACTTAATTTTCATACCGCCATCTTTCCGCGAACCTATTTACATCCTCAGTACTCGCAAAATCCCCTTCGTCAGCTTCCTTCAGCGCCTGCCTAATTTCTTCCCTTTGCCACGCATCTAATTCGAAATGCTCAACGCGACCTTCGACGATGGAGTGAATGGCAACAAACACCAGACGTAGTTTTGCCGGATCCTCGATGTTATCAATCATCCTGTGTAGTATGTCTTTATCCATAGCCATGCGGCACGCCTCCCGTGCATAACCATCATTCTATCCACATTATCCATGATCTTTCGCGAAAATACCATTACTCAACGTCTCTTGTACAATTATACGATGGCAAAATCGCTGCTTTATTCGTTATCGCTGACCAATTATTTCTAGCAAAAAAACGGTAACAGAGGTGCCATTCGCCAGTACCCCGGCAATCAGATCCACTCCTCACGTGAGCGTCGAATATTTTCAATGACCGCTTCTGCCTCCTCCACCGTGAAGACCGGCGGTGCACTTAAAATTTCATCCAAATCATCAGCAGCATTCAGTTCAATGGTCTCCGACTCCATATCAATCACAATCCGCTTACGACTAATGTGATTTTTTTCAAAAAATCCCGAAGTTTTATCGCAAGATCAGGGTCAAGCTTTTCATTCAAGGCCATCAAAATCCCGCCCTTTCACCTTTTCGTATAGCATACGTTACCACTTATGAATGACACCAGGATTTCCTATTCTGTTTGACCCAAAGAACCATACCTTATCAATCAATTTCATTATAAACTGAACCATTCTAAATAAAACACGTGATTTCATCTCAGTCCTTATGTTTATCTTGTCACACGCTCAGTATAGCCCATCGCTTGATATCCCTTAAGCCGTTTTTGATACATGCGCAGAAACATAGGGACATGACCGTCAATATAGTCGTAAATTTGTACTTCATGTTTTAAATCGTTCATTCGATGAAGTCGTCCAGCATATTGTTGCAGGGTTCCTTTCCAGGAAATTGGCATAACAAGAAAAAGTGTATCCAAACGTTCATCGTCAAATCCCTCTCCTACAAATCGCCCCGTCGCGAGTATCACCCGCTCTTCTTCAGACGAAATGGCTCGTAGCTTTTCGATAGTAGATTTCCACTGTCTCTTCCCCATTCCTCCGCGCAACACAATAATATTCTTTGCAAATCCTTTTAATCTATTTTCAAAATATTCAAGATGCGCCGTCCGATCTGTTAAGAGGATTGGTGATCTTCGTTGTTCCAAAGATGTTAGCAAATCATCAAAAATCATATCATTGCGAGATTCATCGAGAGTAAGCCGACCATACAATTGTTGGATATCTAACGCGGATTCATACTCAGAAAGCTTGAAATTCGTATACCGCGGAATGAAAACATGTGTGAAAGGCCGCTTCAATGCTTGCGATTTTGCATCCACCTTATAACGAACAGGACCGCATTGCATCAAGACGATAGGATGTTTTCCGTCTTTTCGAGCAAGCGTAGCCGTCAACCCAAGCACATATTTCGCCTTAACACGTTTTAGAACTTGCTCAAAGCTGATTGCAGAAATATGATGGCATTCATCGACAATGACATGACCATAATCTTTCACAAAATCTTTGACCTCTCGATCAGTGTATAGACTCTGAATTAAGGCAATGTCGATATAACCAATACGCTTTGATTTTCCCCCACCGATCATGCCAATTTCTTGTGCAGGGATGTTCAAAAACACCGACAACCGTTCTCTCCACTGCTCCATCAATTGCGTTCGGTGCACCAAAATCAATGTGCTTTTCGCCCTTGCTGCGATCATCCAGGCACCGACAACCGTCTTGCCAAATGCGGTCGTTGCTGACAATATGCCAATATCATGCCGCAACAATTCCTTTACCGATTTATGCTGCTCATCTCGTAATGTCCCTTGAAAAACCAGATTGATTTCTGAACCACAATTTCGTTTGTCGGCTATATCGACTTCTGTACCGTGCTCATTCAGAATTTGGAGGAGTTCATCCTGACAACCTCGCGGCAAAGCAATGTATTCTAGACTTTCTTCTGAGCAATCAATCATGCGTGGTTTTCCGTACGTCGACAATCTCATGGCCTGGGCTTTGTAAAACTCGGGATTTTGAAATGCAGCCAGACGTCTTAAAAAATTAATATGAGACGAATTTAGATCCTCTTTGGGGATGAAGATCATATTTGAAACTACGATTTGGATCTTATCCGGTAGTGTGCCTAAAAAGGAATGTGAGGATTCGCGAGTTACCCAATTCCATGGCTCATCTCCATTATTTTCAGTGGTCGTTGCATTGGATGCTCCTATGACACCGCCCCTCTGTTCCGCATCTTGAACAATTACGTTAATTTCTGACAACGTCATTTTCCGAATGGATGAAAGAAAGATCCACTGATCAGAATAGGGATGAAATTGAAGATCGACAAATAGACTATTCCCTTCCTTTCCAGCCATTCGTTGTAACGGCAATGCAATCAAATTACCGAGCTTCTTATCTTTCGGCAACGTATCCTGATTGGGAAACATTCTGTCATAAGAATCCAAGCCGATTTCATGGCGTTTTTCCATCGTTCGAGTTAACAAAATTGTGCCTAACACACGAGCCGTTCGAGCTGAAATTGGTTCTTGAAAGAAGATCCAAACGTGACCACCGTTCCCTGATCGGGATCGTTCAAGAGCTGCCGGAACATTGAAATCAGCGCAAGTTTGCATAAATGCTGTTGCATCATATTTCCAACTGCTTTTATCAAAATCGATGGCGAGAAACCAACACGTTTCGTCAAGCAGAAGTGGATATAGACCAATAACCACTGGAGTTTTCTCATCTTGCAAATGAGTACGAATGACTTCATTTGTAAGCGGCAGGTAATCGCCCCATATAATTTTACCGTCATCTTTACCAATGTATTGACGTTTTGGGTAATACGATAATTTACCGTTATTCCCCTTTCCTCTTACTGCGTACACATCGTCTCGACCCTTAAAATAGGCCCTAAACAAATCGATCTTCTCGTGAATCGCTGACCGTTTCGTCACAGTGAGAACAGATAATGATGAATCTTCAGTCAATACCAACTTAGCGTTCAAAATTTGATCGTCATTTTTATAAGGAGTTACAGGCTGGCTATATACATTAATAAGATGTCGAAGATGGTCTATTTCGGCCATTAAAGCCTTCATTTGTGCCAGTAATCGCTCATTTTCGACATGCAAACGACGATTCTCTTCGAGCAAATGTCCATTGTCTCTCAAATCAGAAAAGGCAAGCTTTACTTGTCTCGATTCGTTTAAACGTCGCCGCATAGAACCTCCAAGAGTAACCTCAAAACAGAATTTTATATTATTTTACAGATAAGCGCTAACACCTGCAATACTCTACGAATTCTAGAAAATCGATTCAATTCACTATCCATAACCATACGACAAAAACAACACGAATACCGTGGTATTTTTGGACGGGTATAGTGAAAGTATTGCCTTTATATAACAAGGATATTTTTGTACATGCGATCTCTGTCGGCCCACATCTACGGTCCACCATAACTTTCCGGCGAATTGACGTGGTTTGGTGGAGGCTCATTCCTTATGGGACAAGGGATTTCTGGTCCAAGTGATCCGTATTAGGATAAAGCCACGACCGATCTTTTCAAAATGATTTACCTATCTATATTTTGGGTGCTTCTGCAAACTTAAACTTGTCCTAACAAACACAAGAGAGGACCGAATCTTAGACACGGTCCTCTAGGTCAAAATTAAGCCTATGTTGACCCAAATCGCTTTCAATACGTCTCTGGAAACGTGTTGCGACCTTTTCTACTTCATCCATGTAAAAAATCTCTGATTCACTTCTCAATATCTCAAGTGCTGTAGATACGTGCTTGCTTTCACGCTTTTTATGAACAACACTGATAAAAACAGGTGCTGATATCCCCGAGCTATTACGCTGCTCTTCTTCTCTTTGCTCGATAACCTCACGGAATCGGAAAGCCCAACTTCTCGCGAGATCCGGCACACGTGATAGCTGTCTGGGGCCATAGTCAAACGAAAATGCCTTTACATATTCCATGTTCTCATAAGCAAAATCCATTTTTATTTCTTCGAACTTCCCTTTTACAGAAGGAGCTGACTTTAGAAATTTCAAAACCTCATACTGGCGGAAAGTCCTTGACAGCAGTGAACGAACCTTGTTTTCGTCAATTCTTTTTGACCTCGGGACCTCAAAATATGCATAGATCCGAAACAAGTCATTTAGGTCAGTATCAAAATCCCTAATAACAATTGACCTAATGTCACTAAACTGAAACTGATTCAAATACCGAGAAGTCATTCCGGTCAAAAGGTTCGGATTCCGTAAGTCTTTTCTAGAGTGACCCTCTGCACTTTCAGAATCGAATTCCATCTTGACACCTTCCAATAAGAGTTCAAGAAACGACAAGTCAATCTCATCATCAAAAACCCTAAGTCTGGAGAACGCTTCAGTTGTCTGCATCTTCAACTGTTGATTATCCGGATAGTGAAGAACTACACCTAAATTTATAAATTCTTGTCGCTCAATGTCAGGGACGTACCTTAACACTGCGTATTTCGCTACCTTGTTCAACCTACACGCCTCCTTTCCAGTAGGGTAACTGAGATCTTAATAATTGTGGAACAGATGGTATCAAAGAGTGTCGGTTCATCAAATACTCTAACAGTATATGCTTTTCTTGTTCCGTGCAACCCCATTCTTCGGGGATTTCCCCAACAATGGATGCGACTGATTCTTTAACTAACGAATTGAAACTGTCCAACGCAGGGGCAAACGGGTCGTTTCCTTTCACGAACCTAATTAGCCTATGGTAAACAAATCCCTCAAGATCTAATGGAGCAATTGAAGTCTCGGCTATCCTATGATGAAGTTGAACTGCATCCCATAATGGACCAATTTCAAAGACATGAGTATGATCGATTACTATCAGTTCCTTCGTACTCAAGTTCAAAAGCAAATTTCCTTTATTTTTGTCTCTGTCAGCGTTATGTATCCAGTGATCGAATAACAACAGCATCGGTACAATTTCACTATTGGAAAGTTCATCTAACATTTTCCCGTTTGTAATTGCTAACGCCTTCTTTACTTCTTGGCTTCCGAAATGAATACCGGCGGTAACAGGAAACGGAAGATCCGGTGAAAAGACATCGATAAAGTCCTGTTGAACGTCAATAAACTCGAATTTTGGAACAGGTAAATCGAGCAGTATGGCTAAGGATCCAGCAACAAACTCGTTTACCAGCACACGAGGCCCTTCTGGGTTTTGAGCAAATTTCACATAATACGAATTACCATCTGAGCAACGCACGAGACAGGGTTCGGTGGACGTACCTTTGATTTTTTTATGAGCCTCTCAGCTTTAACTTTTGGAATATCCACCACCGCCTCAAGTACAATTCGGAGATATTATACTACAGATTTTGACAAATAGCTAAGTAGATTTTTGAGACGAAGCTAACCCGGAACGACGAATTTTTAGCGAATCTTAAGGCAGGGAGCCTGCCTGAGTACTACGTATATGGATAATGAACCGACGTCCACCCTTTACGGCGACAGTAGGTGAAATTCTGTTGGAAACAACATTAACGACGCATACCCGGTACACCTACGGGATAACTAGATTGTCAGTTGTGACGGGAATGCGAATCGTGTCGGTCCAAGACCACGACAGCACAGAAAATATGCGTACAATATCAAACTAGCTATGGAGCTCCACGAAATGCTACCGAAAATACAGCCTCCTTCAGAGACTTGAACCTGAAATATTCATGGCGGGGTGAATTAGGGTCAGAAGTGGGTAAA
>JAKADA010000015.1 GCA_021820975.1 Bacillota bacterium | reverse complement strand
CCCTCAAGGTCATAGCGAGCTAGTAACGGAGCTTGGCAATGTTCACAAACTTGTCTGCGTTTACTCGCTTCATACGTGTGCCCACAGCGGGAACACTCTAAATGTGATAAATAGCTAAATTCATGCATGAAAACACCTCCATTTGCAAGACTACTGTTCATCATTTAAATTCATCTTAATAATCATAAAGATGTTTACGAATATAAGCTACTACGTTTATCATGAGTACATAACGTTCTCAAGGAGACTATATCATGAAAAACCTTAACTTTGATGAACGCCCTATCCTGGTGTTTTGGGAAACCACTCGTTCGTGTCTTTTAGCATGTCGTCATTGCCGTGCTGAAGCCATGGTCGACCCTTCTCCGAATGAAATGACTACAGAAGAAGGTATGCGTTTTATCGAAAGTTTGATATCGTTTGGACGCCCATATCCCGTTTTGATCATGACTGGCGGCGATATTTTGATGCGTCATGATGCATTTCTTTTAGCCAAACGTGCACGTGAATTTGGTATTCCTGTGGGATTTGCGCCAAGTGTGACGCCAAAATTGACCGATGAAAATATGCAGCATATGACTGATCTTGGCATCAAAGCCGTGTCGATCAGCCTTGACGGTGCAACGGCTACCACACACGAAGGTATTCGCGGCGTAGCGGGGCATTTTGATCAAACGGTAGAAGCGTTACGACAACTTGTCATGCGTGGGTTTACTGTACAAGTCAATACAGCTGTTATGCGCGATAATGTACATGAACTACCAGCAATCGTAGAAATTTTAAAACAAACAGGTGTTACGGTTTGGGAAGTTTTCTTTTTGATTCACGTTGGACGCGGACAAGATGTACAGGAACTCGATGCTTATGAACATGAGCAAGTAGCACACTTTTTGTATGAGGCATCACGCTATGGAATTCATGTTCGCACGGTCGAAGGACCGTTCTTCCGGCGCGTCATTCAGTCGCGCAGTCAAGAAACGATTTCATTTGCTGAAGTATTAGAGAAGTTTTCTTTAGGCTCCTTATATGAACAACTATCTTCTGAACTCTTGCAGCGGCTCGGTAAGCCAGAGGATCAGGCGCTCAGCCAAACAAGCGGCACACGCGACGGCAAGGGAATTATCTTTGTGGCTCATGACGGAACAGTATATCCAGCTGGTTTTCTGCCATTGCCTTTAGGCAATGTTCGAGAGGACAGCTTATCAACTATCTATCGCGATCATCCGCTACTAAAGAAAATACGAGCGGCTGAATTCACAGGACGTTGTGGATCATGTGATCATCGTGACGTATGCGGTGGATCTCGTGCGCGCGCTTATGCAGCTTATGGCGATCCACTTGCTGAGGATAAAGCGTGCTATTACGAACCTACTTCGATATAGTAGCACGCGCTTTTTGCATCGTATCAAGACGTACGGTGAAATGTTTTTGCATCGTATCAAGATTCGACAACTTTTGATTGATTGTTGAAACAAGATTGTTCATTAATTCGATCGACTGATCCAAGATGCGCACCTTTTCCTCATCCGTTGCGACGTTGTAGGAAGATTTCAGTCGATCGAGTGCATCTTCTGCATCCAAAATCTCACGAATCTCTTTTAATGAGTAACTAAGGTTGCCTTTGAGATGAATGATATGTTCCAAGCGATCGGTTGCTTCTTCTCCATAAAGCCGATGCCCACCTTCGGTACGTGCTGTCGGCAAGACTAAGCCCACTTCTTCATAATAATGGAGCGTACGAGGTGTAACATGCAAAAATTTAGCTACTTCCTCTACCGTCCATAACCCCTTAGTCATCGAATCACCTCTTGTATCACAAATCTTCTGGACTTTGCTGAAGCAAACGAACGAATTGATCCGTTCCTTGCTCTACATCAAAAGTTAAAGCTTGCCGTAATGCCTTAGCATAAGCAGGCCGAAGTCCGCGCGTAGACATAGCGATAATGACATCATCAAGTGCTACCGTCGCAGGAACGATCAGCGTGCACAGGGATGGATTGTCGACGACATTAACCCATTGTCTCCTTGAGTGCGCTTGCAAAGCGATCGCACGATTCACTTCGCGATCATCCGTTGCAGCGATAATCAACCATGCATCTGTTCCGTCGCCATCTTGCCAAGGCCTCTCAGTATACTCTATCAGGCCTGCATGCCAAGCATCAGTGAGGGCTTGGTCTAGTGTCTTACTCACCACGCGTATACGTGCACCAGCTTTGAGCAAAGTGACCACTTTTCGTGATGCGATCGTGCCACCTCCAGCCACCACACACAAACACCCTGTTAATCGCAACATGGCCGCATAATATTCATAGGAATCGCGTATCTCACTCATAGCCCTTATTGTACCACGAGAGCCCCTTAGCATAAGAGGCTCTCGTGGTACACAATAGGATTTTTATGCGCTAGCTTCAACAGTTTGCAAATCTTCACGGTGCAAAAATTGCACATTCGTTAGTACACTAAGTGCAATTGCCACAACCGTAAACAAAGCAATCACAAAAACGGATACGTTTAACGGCAAGTTAGCACTGCCTGATACCAATTGTCGCAGTGCCGCGGCACCATAGGTCATGGGCAGATAGGGATTAATGACGCGGAAAAAGTTTGGAACAAGTTCAAGTGGGAAAGTTCCTGCATCGGATGTCAGTTGTAACATCAAAAGCACGAGTCCCAAGAATCTACCGGTCATACCGAATACCTGCACTAAGAGATACAAAATCGACACAAAGCACCAGGATAGTAAAATATTAAATAAATAAAATCCCCATACATTGACGGGATGCAAGTGCAAGAACGTAATTAAGACAAATGAGGCAATAATCGCTTGCACAGCACCAAGTACGGCAAACGTTCCCCATTTACCGACGGTCATCGTAAAACGGCTGACGCCAAGCGCAAGTAAACGATTATCTCGTGTATTGATAATGAAAAACTGAATCAACGCACCTACCCATAAAGCAAGCGGGATAAAGTATGGAGTAAATCCTGTACCGTAGTTTTTCACTGGGTGCGTTTGAATCTCTTGAATGGTAGTAGCGCCTGTCATGGCGGTTGCCACCGAATTTGGCTGTTGAGGCAGATTCGTTACAAGTTCGTTATACCCTTTTTCCAACCCTTGGTGAAGTGTCCTAGCACCTTGTTGCAATAAACCAAGACCTGTTTGTAACGTCGTGGATCCAGTTGCTAACGTTGTAAGCCCCCCATGAAGAGCTGACACGCCGCGCGTCGCTTTTTGATCCACTTGGACCAAGAGCGTTGCGCCATGGACGAGTGCTTTGGCACCTGTACTTACTTTCACTTGCCCTTTTTCAAGTTGAAGTGCTCCTGAAGTTAATGCAATAGTTCCAACATGTAAAGCGTTTAGGCCGTTACTTAGCTTGTGACTGCCTGCGACAAGTTTTGTAAACTGCATCGCGCCAGTCGCCATACCTTGGTTCAATTGCGATGCACCAAGTGCGGCACTTCCCATCGCCTTTTGCAAAGATTGTGCCCCTGTATATAACGCCTGATTACCCTTTTGCCACGTACTCATGCCATTTGCCATCGAAGCCGAACCTGTCACGAGTGCATTAAATTGCTGTGCGCCAGTTGCTAACCCTTTTGCTAAGGAAGTCGCACCTATTTCAAGTTTGATATAACCTTGCGATAATTGCGTTGCCCCACGTTGTAAAGTTGGACTTGCCACTTGAATCTGATTGAGTCCCGTTGATAAGGTCGAAAAGCCATGAACCAATTGCGTAAATTGACTGCTCCCCACATGGAGCCCCGTATACAGTTTTACGGCTCCTTGTTGCAATGCGGTAAGACCAGTTTGAAGTTTGGTCACGCCTTGATTCGCTTGAACGGCTCCTTGCGACCACTTCCCCATCGCCGTACTCAGATTATTTACCCCGCTAATTGCAGTCGTCAGTCCTTGCGTAGTATGTTGCTGTAATGAGCTTAAACCCGATGCCAACTGAGTAGCACCCGTGTTGAGTGATGACAGACCAGCAACTAACCCTTCTGATGGTGCACTCGAATTCGGCGTGGTAACACCCTGCAAGACCTGATTTATGCCTGCATTAACCTGACTCACCCCTGCATAAAGTCCAGCTTGATTGGTTGCATTCAACGTCTTCTCAACTTTAACCACGGCACCTAGTGCGGTTTGAAAATTCCCATCTTGTGCGAGTGCTCGATTACTTTGCAACAACCTTTGTAATGCGGCAGAAGCTGCTTGTAGTCCTTGGTCGTCACTCGAAATACCGAGCAAAACTTGATTTGCAAGTGACGAATGAATCGTCTGCAAAGATGATCCAATCTGCGTTGCCCCATTTTCGACACGTTGAACACCTTGTGACAATGTTTGCGCTCCATTAATAAGTGCAGGCACACCCTTTGTTGAATCATTCATTTGACTTTGCATCATTTGCAACCCATTTGCCAACTGTTCGGTTACCTGGTTAATCTGCGACGCGACGGTAGTCAGTTTGGCATAGCCGGTGGCTACGCTACTCCCTCCTTGTGTTGCACTTTGTAGTCCCGTGGCCAGTTGATCGGCCCCCGTTGTAGCGGATTGCAACTGAGATTGCGCCTGTGTAAGACCAGTTTTTATCTTTTGACCACCAAGTGACGCTTGTGAAATGCCTTCAGCAACTTTGCTCACCCCTGTCGCTAACTGGGTGGTGCCACTCGCCGCTGATTGCAGTCCTTGGGCAAGTGCTTGTGCGCCTGACGAAGCTATATCTATTTGCTGTTTCGCTTTTGTCACACCTTGTTGTACCTGCATAGCACCTTGCGAAAGCTTTATTGATCCCGAGAAAGCTTGTGACATCCCCTGACCAAGCGCAACTGTGCCACCTTGTAACTTACCTAAAGCAAGGAATAATGTCTTAGCTCCAAACGCTGCTGAAGCCATCTTTTTATTTGCCTCTTGTAACCCACTTGAAACCTGACTCGCTCCAGCCTGTAAAGCTGCCGTGGCCTTTCCTGCCTTTTGCATATTTTGTTGCCATACATCCGTCCCTTGCAAAAGCTTTGCAGATCCGTTGCCAAGTTGGATCAACCCTGACTGCATTTGTTTAGTACCAGAAGTCACTTGTACCAGTCCATTTTGCAGGGTACCTGCACCACTTGTTGCATCGTTAAGCCCAGTCGACAGTTTACTTACTCCGGTCGCAGCCGATGTGATTCCTCGCGCAAGCTTTTGGCTACCGCTTACCGCGTCAGAGAGTTTTGCTTTCATGGTTGATGTTTGTGAAAAAATACCTTCCACAAATTGCGAACCGATTTGTTGATTCACCTCACCATTAAGCACGGCCATGATCTTGTTTCCTACTTGTTCTGCAAGAAAGTTGTTGCTTGGGTTCGTATAGTACAACAATTTTGCTTGACCCGGACTGCGTTTGCCACGAGATAGGTTGGTTTCACGTGCAATTTCCTTTGAAAACCCCGCCGGAATAACCAATGCCAATTCATACTGTTCGTTTTTTAATCCTGCCATAGCCTTTTGTTGATCCGTAAAGACCCACCCTACGCTGTGATCCGTTTTAAGTCGATTGACGAGTTCCTTTCCAGCCTGAACGTTTTGCCCGTCTACTTTTGCTTGCCGATCTAAATTAACGACGGCCACTTTCATCGCAGTAAGATGACCATAGGGGTTCCAGAACGCATACAGGTATAAAAAACTGTATAAAAGTGGAATAAGCGCAACCCCAATCATAGCAACACGCTTAAATCGATCCTGCGCTAGTCGTTTGAGTTCCAGATAGGTTAGTTGCAATGGATTCATGCTGAGTCACCCCCTGATCTTTGTAAGGAATCGTAATAAAACGATCGCAATGCGTAAGTAGTTCACGGCGGCACGTTGTGATCAACACCGTTTTTCCCTCTTGTTTTAACGCAAGCAAACTGTCCATGATGGCGTCAGTTTCCTCCGTCATTAAGCGTCGTTCTGGCTCATCCACAAAAATACAAGGAGGATTACCCAATAAAGCCATGGCTAAGCCAACTTTAGCGATCATAAACTCAGAAAGATTATCAACATCTTCTTTTCGGATAGAACTTAATTGAAATCGCTGTAAAAGCTCGTCAATAGCCTGTTTTGCATGGAATACATGTAAGGATCGTGCTTGGACATGCATATTATCCTCAACTGATAAATGACTTAAAAGTGGATTGACCGTCGGACTCGCCGCAAGCCCAATCAACTTTCGTGCTTGTTTTGGCGATGTGTTGACCGTAATATCGCCTAATACGATCGTTCCTGATGCGATCTGAAATAATCCCGCTGCTGCTAGCATTAAGGCTGTTTTGGCACTATCACGTGCACCGTAAAAACCTGTTATGGACTCTGGCTCGATCACTTGATCTACATGCTCAATGATCGTTGTACGTCCATCTCGCAAAGTAACATTCCGATACGCTATGCGCATGAATACCCCCCCTAATTGTCTCTAATTATAATTGTACTGACCAGTCAGTTTATGTGCATAACGTTATCCTAATTCGATACCTAGCAAAAATCAATAGTATGTATTTGGGCGCCCTCCCCCAGGCTAATAGCCTACAACGCTTCTTATGAGCGATCATAGCCTGTAATATCCGCAGGAGAGGAGGGGCTCTAATGTACGGGACATTTGGAGGCTATACTCGCTGGGCTGTTGTATTCCTGATTATTTTCGTGCTGTTCTTCTTGCTCGTCCCAGGCTATGGCTACGGAACAGGCACAGCTTGCTAATGCCTAAGGCTAGTTTTTAAGGAAAGGATGATTGTGCATGTATGACGGTGGCGTTTTTGGAGGCTACACTCGCTGGGCTGTTGTATTCCTGATCATCTTCGTCTTGTTCTTCTTGTTTGTCCCTTCGTATACGCAAGTTTGCAAAACAGTCCCGACTGTCTAAGGATGCAGAAACTGCACAGCGCATCTCACGTTGTGCAGTTTTTTTCTTGCTATATAATATATCTTTAGTCGGCTATTATTCTTGAAAGTGGGTGAACTGCAAACTCATGAACAATTGGAAACGTACATTATGGATTTTATGGGCTGCCAATTTTGCCGTAACAGCAGGTATGAGCCTTGTTATCCCCTTTCTGCCGCTATACATACAAACGCTTGGGGTGCATCGTCTACCTGATGTGGAGCGGTGGTCGGGATGGGTTTTTTCCGCACAATTTGTTACCTCCGTGGTTTTTCAACCAATCTGGGGTGCATTCGCAGACCGACACGGACGAAAGATCATGCTCTTGCGCGCAGGCTTTGGCATGGGCATCGTCACAGCACTTATGGGGTTTGTGACGGCGCCATGGCAGTTGCTCTTACTGCGTATGGTCAATGGTATTTTTTCCGGTTTTATTTCGATGGCCGTGTCACTACAAGCATCGATTACACCGAATGAACATACTGGCCGCGCACTTGGCACATTGCAAACAGGTGCTATTGCTGGCAATTTAATTGGTCCACTTGCAGGGGGAGCATTGGCTGAGGCATTTGGATTTCAAGGGGTGTTCTATCTCACTGGCATATTACTTTGTATAGCTAGCCTTATTGTTCTCATTATGGTTCACGAAAATCCCGTCAAAATAAAAAAAGAAAAGCAAAATCAGTGGAGTCAATTAAAGCAATTAAAGCCCTTATTGTCCGTCTTCATCGCATCAACCTTCATTCAAGTGGGTATGATGAGCATTGAACCGATCGTCACCATTTACGCAAAAACAATTTATACGGGCAGTCATATCGCCCTTGTCGCTGGACTCGTGGTTGCTATTACAGGCTTAGCCAACCTGATTGGCGCTCCTACACTGGGCCGATTGGGTGACAAGGTTGGGCAACGCAAAATATTGATTATTGCGCTTGTCATGGCGATGGTTACCTATATCCCACAGGCTCTGGCTCATAATCTCACGGTCTTATTAATTGGTCGGTTTTTACTTGGGCTATTTATCGGTGGAATGATCCCTTCACTCAACGTTCTTGTAAAAAAATTAGCTCCAAAAAACTTGCAAGCGACCGCATTTGGCCTCAATTCCTCATCCGTTTTTTTAGGAAATCTTATCGGTCCGTTGATTGGTAGTAGCGTCGCTGCTGCTTTTGATATTCGATCCGTATTTTATGTCACAATGGCTGTGTTGCTAGCTAATGCCGTGATGATTTTCTTCAATCGCCGCCTAGATGTGCAGGAACAACCACAAAGCGCCTGATGGTGTGATCATTGCCATACATACATGAGCCGAGATGGTGTATCCTTTGATTGCGGGTTTTGAACGCAATAAGGAGGGAGATTCCCATGGCATTTGTGATTACCTCTCCGTGCATCGGGGAAAAAGCGGCAGATTGCGTAGAAGCTTGTCCTGTGGATGCGATTCATGATGCAGGCGAAACGTATCTGATCGATCCAGACACTTGCATTGATTGTGGTGCTTGTGAAGCCGTGTGTCCGGTATCTGCAATCTTCCAAGAAGATTTCGTACCAGATAACGAAAAGGAATGGATCACGAAAAACCGCGACTTCTTTAAGAGTTAACAGCCCTTTTCTTAACCTGGCAGGGTTCCCCTTGCCAGGTTTTTTTACGATGATGCATGCACGATTTGCCGTGCTCCAATGTACCGAACACCCCAATAATACCCAAATACATGATCAATGCTGACTCCATTGTCTTGCGCGTCAATCATCGTCCCATCGCCTATATAGATACCAACATGCGTAGCACCTGGTCCATACGTGCTAAAAAACACCAGGTCGCCCATCGCTAATTGATTAGACGGTACAGAAATACCCTCTGCAAATTGCTCTTCTGATGTCCTCGATATGGTAATGCCAAAATGTGCAAATACGTATTGCGTAAAGCCAGAACAGTCAAAGCCAGATGGTGCGGTTCCGCCCCAGACATACGGTGTTCCCAAAAATGTCTCGGCATACTTAATCATCGATGTACCACTGACTGTTTGCATCGATTTTTGTTCCATTGCTATGTAGGTGGGGTCTTTTACCAAAGTCTCGGCTTGCTGTGTCTCCGCTTCAATTTGGCTAATCTGTTGATTGGTCAAATGGATCTGACTTTCAAGCATGCCTTGCTTGGCACTATCCGCTTGTAAATGTAAGGTGAGATCATGCAATTGGAGTTGTTGCTGTTCTTGCACCACCAAATCGGCTTGGCGTAAGACCATGTACTCAGCACGCCTATGAAGTAATCCACGATAGAGGACAGTAACAGAATGCTTCTTGGCTAGCAACGATGACCGTAAGGCACTTATCTGCGCACCTAATTGATGGTCAGCTTTAGCAATCGTGACAAGCAAATATACGCGTCCAACAAAATCACTCCAACTGCGCGCATGCATAAGAACGGATAATTCCGATTCGCCGCCATTTTCATAAATTATTTTTATCTGTTCTTGCAAATGTTGCTTAGCCGTTTCAAGTTGCTTTTCATTGACTGTGATTTGTCGTTCCACCGTATGTACAGACTGCAAAACGGTGCGCGTTTGCACAAGGTTCGATCGCATCGCTTGTCGTAAAGTTTGTAATGATTGTTCGCTTTGCATAAGTCGGGATTGAAGAGAAACTGACTTTGCTTTTTTGATGGCGATATCTTGTGTGGTTTTTATCGATTCCTGCTGAAGATAAGCAACTAATTTCTTTTCTTGTTGTAAAGACTTCGCTGAAGCTTGCCAGGCAACTGACGAAAAGGCAAGAACAGCCACAGCTATCCAAACGGAAAACTTCATTCGTTTCATACCTTCGCTCCATAAACCATAGTCTTTGATAATCTTTTATTCGACAAACTTCTTAAAATCCCTGCACTAACCATTGGTTTTATACCCTTAAGGGTATATAATCACTTCAGAATGAGTGTTTAGACAAGGAGTGAAAATGGTGCTTACTACTTTATTACTTATCATTGTAGTGGTAGCGATATTTTGGTTCATGCAAAAACGTGGTGTAAAGGGAATTACAAGCATTAGCACACAAGAATTAGATAATCTACTAGCAAACAAACAAGATCGTTTGTTCATCGACGTGAGAGAACCTCACGAATTTAAAGGCGGTCACGTACCAGGTATGAAAAACATACCAGTAGGACAGATTTCACAACGAAGCAGCGAATTACCTAAAGATAAAGAGATTGTTGTGATGTGTCACAGTGGTTCACGCAGTATGATGGCAGCACGAACGCTCAAACGCTTAGGCTATATGAAGATCGTCAATGTACGAGGCGGTATGATGAGTTGGAAAGGTAAAGTAGCAAAATAAAGTACAAAGAGGACTTGCGATTCACGCTGCAAGTCCTCTTTGTGCTTTAATGACGACCATCGAATACGGCCCGACAAGCAACCTGTTACCTAACATGTGTGTCTTTTGGTTTGTAATCGAAGTACCTTGCTCCCCGTACGTGTATTGTTCATACCATGTTGTACGCGATGTTTTTATCCCTTTAAGAGATACTGCATAGGCTGTATCTGGACTTGTATTGACCAGCATGAAAGAGAGCCCATTTTTAGGCGATTTTACTGCGTATGCACTCAGGAACAGCTGGTTACTTGTAGCTTGAACATATCGATCTCTCGGCTGTGCAAACAAATCCATCATCCGTAGACCCCAAAATGAAGCTGTTGGCGTATTTATCGGTGGCTCGCCTGGATCACCATTCGATAAAATTCCATAATCGCCATACGTGGCATTACCAAAAAGGTTGGGGCTTACATTCCCTGCATTTTTACCGTTGTGCAAATCCCACCAACTTACATTTTGAACACCGTTTTGCAACCATAGGTTATAGTCATTTGCAGCAAACAGTGCGTTGACGACACTCATCACCTGTTTCCCTGGGTTGCTTGAAACAGAGTTGGTTTCATCAAGGAAGATTTGAATATGCTTGGCGTTTGCACCACAGTATTTCTGAAGATACTGATGAAGCTGACTCATATAGGCAGGTATACTACTTGTAGAAGCAAGAAGCGTTGCATCATCTTCTTGGCCAGGATTTTGTGCATACCAATGAATCACAATAAAATCAATTTTTTTACCGACAATAGGTAACATTGTACGATCCCAATACGGAGCAATTCCGCTTGGCCAAACACCAGGGATCGTAGCAACAACCCCAATCTGTGCATTTTTATCGACCTTTTTCATAGCTGTAATAAACGCTAAGGCATTTTTTGCGTAGGCGGCCGGCCCCTTCGGTGAATGCAGATCAGTTTCCCATGCGTTATTTTGATAGGTGCCATTTCCATAGATTTCATTACCTATTTCCCACAATGCTGTCTCATGATGTGCTTTCGTATAGGCAACCCATGAGGCTGCTTCTAAAGGAGTGCCACTACCATAATTCACCGTTAATAATGGGACAGCCCCTACCTGCCTACTTAGTTGCATGAATTGGTCAAAAGAATTGGTGTAGTCTTTGAAATGAAATGTGTCAGCGTATGATCCGCCAGGAAATCGCAGAAGCTTTATCCCTATTTGTTTCAATCGTTGTACAACCGTATTAGAAACCAAATTGCCATCCCAGACAGCTGTATTCATTCCATAAGCAAGTGGGGAAATCACCTCACCCCCATGGGCTACATTAATGTTCACTGCAGCTTGTTGTACCGTCATTGCCAAAACCGCAGGAATAGAGGCCGAAGTCATCAACGTTAAAGCAACGGCAGCGACAGCTCCTATGATAGTTTTTTTCAAAGAACGCTCCCCTTTGCAGCTTCATCAAGATCATAAACACTTCGCAAACGCAATTGTTGTTTCATTTCTTGCAAGCTTATTTGACGTGAAAGCGATGTCTTGGCTACAGTAATGGTTACCGGTTGATCTGACGAAAGATCAAAATAATTATCACTAAATAGGCAATCATCCGTTGTAAGTTCTAGTTCTACATAACGAGCATAAGCACGTGAATAAACTAGTAAAACGAATTCATGCTCATTTTCAGTTATGGTGGCGGCTAGGGCCGGATCGAGAAATTTAAAGTACTTAGCTGGTACACCGCGCCTGGAGCCCCATCCATAGGTCATCCCTTTAAAGAACTCTCGTGACATGTATTACTACGACCTCCTTGTCCATACTTACAGACAGCATAGCAAACTTTATAGTTTTTTTATGATTACTCTGTACAATCAGCGTAGAAAATTTAAAAGGAGGCATCATATGTCTGCTCAAGAACTACCTGCCGTGCAGTTAAAAAACCTAACCAAACGCATTGGCCAAAAGTCGATTGTGGACCATTTGTCTTTTGATATTCCTAAAGGTGAAGTGTTTGGTTTTCTTGGTCCAAACGGTGCAGGAAAAACCACGACCATACGTATGATTGTTGGCTTGATTGCAATTTCTGAAGGTCAAGTACTCATTCACGGGCTTGATGTGCAAAAAAACTTTGTGAAAGCCATGTCCAACATAGGTTGTATTGTTGAAAATCCAGAACTGTACAAATATTTAACAGGATATCAGAATCTTTTACACATGGCTCGTATGGGACAACATCCTATCGATCCCAAACGAATTAAAGAGGTCGTTGCCCTAGTCGGACTCGAGGATCGAATTCACGACAAGGTAAAAACCTATTCTTTAGGGATGCGGCAAAGACTAGGCTTAGCACAAGCGCTCTTACACAAGCCATCTATTCTCATTCTTGATGAGCCTACCAATGGTCTAGATCCGGCCGGCATTCGCGAACTACGTGATCATTTGCGACATTTGGCCAAAGAAGAAGGCATGACCGTCATTGTTTCCAGTCATTTGCTATCAGAGATGGAACTCATGTGTGATCGCGTGGCTGTCATTTCCCATGGTAAACTTATTCAAGTGGAACAAATTGCCGATATGGTGGCTTCTGAAAACGGCATACAAACCACCACACTAACTGTCAACAACGCATCTGATGCTAAGGAGTTGTTGTCTAATACATTGAAATTAGAAGCGACTCTTAGCAGCGGCGATGATCAGAAGCTAAGCATCGTCTCCGATCGCGATCAAGTTGCCGATGCGATCAAAGTGCTTGTCGACAACAACATTCGCGTTTATGAAGCATCCACACAACGCAAGACACTGGAAGATACCTTCCTTAAGATGACGGGGGATGAATCCATTGCTTAATTTACTTGCCAATGAAAATATGAAACTGTATCGTCGTTTACGAACATGGATTCTTGTCCTCATTATGGTAGCGATCGTTATTCTTACCGGCGTTTTAATGAAGACACATGAATCTCCAGTTTCAGCCAATTGGAAACAAACCCTAATTACACAAGATCAGCTTATCTCACAGCAGTTGACATCTGGACATCATTTGGCCATGTTAGGGGCAAACAAAGCTTATCTTGAGGTACAGTTAAAAACCAATCAATATGAAATTAGTCATAACGTTGCACCCGCTCAAAACACAGCATGGAGTTTTGCCAATGAGATCGAGCAACGCGCAATAGGAGCCTTACTGACCGTCTTTGTCGCTATCGTGGCTGGTGATATAGTTGCAGGAGAATTTTCCGGTGGTACGATCAAGCTACTTTTGACGAGACCACAAACGCGAAATAAAATCCTATTATCAAAGTACATCTCCACCCTATTATTCTCGGTCGTCTTAATGGCCATCACGTTGGCAGTATCACTTTTAGTAGGAACGATTCTTTTTGGACCAAGTGGCGCAGATGCTCCTTATGTCTATATCAATGCAAGCGGACAAGTTCTGCAAATGAACATGGTAGCGTATCTATTCGCTAATTATGGGTTCAACAGTGTCTCGTTACTGATGACTGTCACGATTGCTTTTATGATTTCTACCATTTTTCGCAGCAGTTCTGTCGCGATTGCAATCTCCATCTTGTCACTTTTTATCGGCAATACCTTGGTGGAAGTTTTACAAAGTTACAGTTGGGACAAATTTATCTTATTTGCTAACTTGAACTTAGCTCAATACTTCTTTAATGGACCCCTAATTCAGGGAATGACGCTGTCTTTCTCGATCACGACACTTATAGTCTACTTTGTCGTCATGATCGGCTTATCCTGGTATATCTTTAAAAAACGCGATGTTGCCTTAACCTAATTGCTACGGCAATAAAGTTAAGGTCTTACAGGGGGTTTTTGCATGGATACCCGCATCTTACTTGTCGATGACGAGCCTGACATCGTTTTAATGATCAAAGAAGCGCTACAAAGAGAAGGATATCAAGTCGATGTAGCGACAGATGGTGATGCCGCCGTAAAAAAGCGCAATCTCAACCAGATCTTATTTTGTTAGACGTCATGATGCCTAAAAAAAACGGGTATGATGTATGTCTTGTTATTCGATCGAAGGTGTCTTGTCCTATCATTTTTCTCAGTGCTCGTGATAACGAATCAGACCGTCTGAAGGGACTTGCCGTTGGCGGTGATGAGTATCTCATCAAGCCATTTAGTCTCAAAGAATTGCGGGCACGTATCCATGCCCATTTGCGTCGAGAACAGCGAATACACGAAATCAATAGACAACAGGTACTTGTCTATGGCGAATTGATAATTGATACTAAAGCCCATGCTGTATTGTTTCATAAAGAAAAAATACCTTTTACACACCGGGAGTTTGACATCCTTGTGTTGTTGGCCGTAAATCCTTCCCAAGTCTTCGACAAAGAGCAAATCTATGACCGCTTATGGGGTATTGATGCCGTGGGGGATTCAGCATGAGCTTTGGATACTTGATCCTGATCATGTTTATATTCAAACCATCTGGGGTGTGGGGTACACATGGGAACCGTCCACTAAACCAATACTTCTCCCTCACCAGATTGTCTATCAAAAATCAAGTAATAGTTGGCGTTATTATGATTACTGTCTTTAGCTTTATTGGATAATATTATAGCTAATGCACTGCGCTATTCACCTGAAAATGTTTTTTTGACGTGGAACATCGATATTCGCAAGGACAGCGCATCGCTATCCTTGCGAGATACGGGGCCTGGATTTAATTCACATGATATGGATAAAGTGAGCAGGAAATTTTATCGCAATGACACATCACGAACGGACGCAACCTTTCATGCTGGTCTGGGACTATACATCGTAAAGGAATTAGCCGAACGGCATTTTGGGTCATTAAGCCTGTACAATCATCGACATGGCGGAGCCGTAGTTGAGGTAGTGATTCGATACTTTTCTTATTGAACGCGGATATTCTTCGTGGTTTGAACCATACGGTTGTGGCAAACCGGACAGGTTGGTTCTTCTTCGGTAATGAACTCAGGGCGTGACCAGCAAGTACATTCCGAGCACTGCCAAACCATGGTTTCTGCATACACTTGCTCGCTCACAGGTGCCTTTCTATTATTAAAATAGCTCATTGTCAAACCCCTCCACTTCATCTGCAATCTTTGGCAAACAAGATATAGTATTCCCATATCCTCACCATACTATCCAACGACTACCGCAAACGAATTAATGGATGGTCGCAACATCACAACGATTAATTATATCACAAATCTGTGATTCCAGGCAGGGTGCAAAGGAAAAAGCCGCGCAATGGTAACCAGCTTAATACAGTGTGGCATAGTCATATATAGCGTGAAGTACTTGAGATTTAGCACACCACTTCGGTATACCTTCATTAACAAAAGAAATGGCAGACCGTTTCCAGTCTACCATCCGTTTTTCCTTGCTATATAAGGCTTTGTTGTGGTGGGCGATGACGGATTCGAACCGCCGACATCCTGCTTGTAAGGCAGGCGCTCTCCCGCTGAGCTAATCGCCCAAAATGGTGACCCCAAGGGGATTCGAACCCCTGATTCCGCCGTGAAAGGGCAGTGTCTTAACCGCTTGACCATGGGGCCTTGGTGAGCCATCCGCGACTCGAACGCGGGACACCCTGATTAAAAGTCAGGTGCTCTACCGACTGAGCTAATGGCTCTAAAAGCGCGTGCAACATAATATACCATGTTTACGCGCTAAATGCAAGTCTACCTCAAAATACATTTTCCATTTCCACGATCTGTTCACGATTAGCGCCTGTACCAAACAGATATAGTGGAGTGCCGGAAAGTTCAGCAATTCGCGCCAAATAGTTCTGTGCCGCATCTGGCAACTCCGCAAACGATCGCACCCCTGAGATATCTTCTTTCCATCCAGGTAATGTTTCATAAACCGGTTTGCATTTGGCCAGCACGGAAATATTTGCTGGAATCGTGGTAATCTCCATGCCGTCGACTTCGTACGCTACACATACCTTAATTTCATCGAGCCCTGTTAAAATGTCCAATTTGGTGACGGCTATTCCATCAAGTCCAGAGACCCGTTTGGCATGCCGTGTAACTACGCTGTCAAACCAACCAATGCGTCGTGGGCGCCCCGTCGTCACTCCGTACTCATGACCCACTTCGCGCAAGTGGTCACCAAGTGAGTCGGTCAATTCTGTTACAAAAGGTCCCTCACCAACACGTGTATTATACGCTTTAACGACACCGATAACTTTTGAAATTTTTGTTGGTCCAATACCAGCCCCGATACACACACCACCTGCGACCGGATTTGACGCCGTCACATACGGGTATGTGCCATGATCCATGTCCAGCATCGTAGCTTGCGCACCTTCAAACAAAACGTCTTCCCCACGTTCAACTGCGTTCTCCAAAACGACGGAAGTATCGCAAATATAGGGTCGTAATCGTTTTGCGAGAGGAAGATACTCGTCCATAATATCTTGCACGAGAAATCCCTGTTTTTCATAATACTTTTCAAATAGACGATTTTTCTCGGCAAGATTGCGTTCAAGCTTCTCTTTAAATTGTTCCGGATCGAGCAAGTCTGCCATACGAATACCGATGCGAGCTGCTTTATCCATATAGGCCGGACCAATTCCCTTGCGGGTCGTTCCAATCTTTGATAAGCCCTTACGTTCTTCTTCTAACTCATCTAAACGAATGTGATACGGCATCACCAGATGCGCTCGATCGCTCACAACAAGTTTACCCATCGCACCGCGCAAAGACATAATATAGTCAATTTCTTTTGTTAATGCCACAGGGTCAACGACAACACCGTTGCCAATGACGCACAATTTATCTTCGTAGAGAATTCCCGAGGGTAACAAATGAAGGTCAAATTTATTTCCATCTAAACGAATCTGGTGCCCGGCGTTATTTCCACCTTGGTACCGAACAACTACGGACGCTCGTTCAGCAAGAAAATCTGTGATTTTCCCTTTGCCTTCATCGCCCCACTGAGTGCCGACTACAACCACAGTTGCCATGAACATCGCTCCTTGTGGGATAATCCCAATTGAGTGTAGCAACCGATAGCTTGAATGTCAATGAAAAAAACACGAATGAAATGTGTTTCTTTTAGATTAATGTTCGGAGTTTGATGTTTTTCTAACGAGTCCAAACATATAAAATTTCTGATGGATTCGTCACGATATCTTGATATCTTTGTAATTGTAATACCAGCGATTGTAACGGGTTTTCGGGATTTATGTTCGTATATTGAGCTAGATCGAAACGTGGTGGACCAAACCACCAAGACTTATACACCAAATAGGCGACAGCACCTTGCAATCGACCAGTCTGCATAAAAGACGGTACATGGTACACAATCGCAAACTTCGCCCAAAAAGCAACACACAGTGTCAAAGTCACACCAAGTAAGGTGTAACCAATACGCTTACTATATTTGATCCATTGAAGCTTTCGTCGTAACCGTAATCGCAAACGTCTTCTACGCGTACGGTAACGACTCGTCTTAGGCATTTGATGAGGACGAACAAATTGCCTTTTTTTCCGTACAGAAAGCGACTCTTTCAAACGTAATGAGCCAAATAGATATTCAAACAAACGAGAAATGGTGATCGGCTTTCGACGATAACGCGCTTTTCGGGATTGCATAAGAGCTACCTTGCCGCCCGTTCAAGTGATACAAATTTATTGAAGTTCTTAAGAAAGACGAGTTCTACCTTACCAGTCGGGCCATTGCGTTGTTTACCGATGATCACTTCAACGATATTTTTCTTTTCTGACTCAGGATCATAGTAATCATCTCGATATAAAAAGGCTACGACATCAGCGTCTTGTTCGATACTGCCTGACTCCCTGATGTCTGAAAGCATTGGCCGCTTATCCTGCCTTTGTTCGACAGAGCGGCTTAACTGCGATAAAGCAATGATTGGGACATCCAGTTCACGAGCCAATCCTTTGAGACTTCGTGATATTTCGGATATCTCTTGTTGCCTGTTGTCACTGCGCCCATGTGCTTGAATCAACTGTAAGTAATCGATCACAACAAGATCCAATCCATGTTCTACTTTCAATCTTCGCAGCCTAGATCGCATCTCCGTAAGTGTTATCCCTGCTGTGTCGTCGATAAAAAGCGGAGCATCAGAAAGAGAAGCAATGCCCATCGTTAACTTTGTCCAGTCTTCATCTTGTAATTGCCCTGTTCGCAACACATTGGCATCGATGTTAGCCTCTGCACAAATCATACGTTGGACAAGCTGTTCTTTGGACATTTCTAAACTAAACACGGCCACCGTCTTCTGAACGCGCACCGCTACATTTTGCGCAATATTTAAGGCAAATGCAGTCTTACCGACAGAAGGCCGTGCAGCAATAATGATGAGATCAGAGCGCTGAAATCCTGACGTCATATGATCAAGTTCCATATAGCCTGAAGCGACGCCTGTCATCCCGCCTTTGTTATTGTACAAAAACTCAATACGCTCATAAGCTTGCATTAGCACGTCTTTGATAACAGTAAAACCTGTTCCTGTTCTTGTCTGTGCTAGTGCCAAGATACGCCTTTCTGCCGTGTCGAGCAATTGACCAACATCTTCACTGCCTGCGTAGCCTGTCGCGGCAATTTCCGTACTTACGCCAATTAATCGTCGTAATAGTGCACGATCTGCAATGATTTGCGCGTGGTATTCCGCATTGGCTGCCGTTGGAACAGAACGCGATAACGAGATAAGATAATCCAATCCGCCACTTTCATCAAGCTTACCTTGCGCTTGCAATCGTGCCGTTAACGTGACAATGTCAACAGGCTCACCACTTTCTGAGATTTCTAGCGCTGCTTTAAAAAGCAGTTGGTGTGCACCTCGATAGAAGTCTTCTGGATGCAACCTCTCAGCAATACCCGGGAGAATATCCGGCGCAATGAGAATCGCACCGATTACAGCCTGTTCCGCTTCGATATTTTGTGGCGGCAATCGATCAAACGATTCATCCATTTGCTTAGTCCCCTAAATTTTCTCGACGTGAACTTGAATTTGCGCAGTTACATCATGATGAAGTTTAATCACGACCGATGTTGTACCAAGCCCACGAATGGCATCTGGAAGAACGACCTTTTTCTTATCAATTGGATAACCAGCCTCAGCTAAGGCTTCTGCCACCTGCTTAGATGTCACAGCCCCAAAAACACGGCCTCCCTCACCAACTTTTACTTTAATTGTGACGGTCAGGTCATTAAGTTTTGCGGCTAAATCTAAGGCTGTTTTTTTAGCCTGTTCTTCCTTCTTAGCAACAGAAGCTTTCTTTGCTTCAATCTCACGCATAGCATCCGCTGTAGCTTCTTTAGCTAGGTTACGAGGGAACAGAAAATTACGAGCATAACCTTCTGATACAGTCTTTATGTCACCTTTCTTACCTTGTCCTGCTACGTCTTGTAAAAGTACCACTTTCATAGAGATCCCTCCATTTGGTCTCGCGACAATTATCGCTGTTTTGATGCGGACATACGTGCACGAATATCAAATATCACATCAACCAATCCAACCAACACAAAGATTTCTTCAAAAACAACAAGAATTAAAACAGTTCCAATTGCCGCAATAATAGCAAGTATCGTGACAGGGACAGCTTTCATTTTCTCGCGGACAATCCACCACAACATAGCAGCCGCTTGCAATGATAACAAAAAAGTTAAGACAAGAGACGCCGTATTAACAAGTAAACTTACGATACCTAAAGTCGAACCAAAACCCGTCAACAGAGCAATAAGAACAACAACATAGGCAATACCCACTGAACGAGGCAACCTAAAGTTCCTCATCACTGGCACAGATGGTTTCTGTAGCGTAGTCTGTATGAATCGCACAATGGCAAGGTTACAAAGCGTCACCATTGAGGACAAGATGATGATCGAACCTGGCAAAACCAGTTGCACTAATTGTGCCATGGCAGCAATACCTTGGCCACCTCCAGATAAATTTTCAAGGCTTGATAAAAGTGGTGACGATCGTATGCCTTGCACCATTGCCTGCGTAAATAACGTGATGATGTTGATACCAACGACTTTGGCGATTACAAACAGCAGAAGGATAAAGACAATCCATGTCAGCGTCGCATTCACAGCATAGTGTCCTACTTCTTGCTTTTGAAGTCCTCGCCCTAATAAATAAGAGAAAATAAGCGTGGCTAGAAAAAACAACCATAATACAAGCCACATACTTGATAACAAAGAGGCTAACATAGCTGCGGTCACCAAAACCATCGCTTTACGCCAGTTACCTTCGACGAACAGCCATAACAGTGGCGCAGCTAAACACAGGGCGGTTAATGGAAAGATCACTGGGATAAATAACGTCAAAGCCAAAAGGACAATAAAAGCGGTTTGTGCACCCCAGCCAGATTTTAAACGAAAAATAAAACCACCACCCATAGAGTTGAAATAGCTTCACAGTTTGCCCTCAATTTGTACTTTTTACCTTATGCGTTTAATATAATAAGTGATTTCTTTTAAGGGAGGGCTTCCAGTGAAATGGAGGCGCAACAAGGTTCTGCTTTATTGTGCCTTAGCAATTGCAGCAATTGCGCTTATTTCACTGGCCTTTGACGTTCACACTTCAGTATACCACGGTAAACAAAATGCGTGGTTCACCGATTTGCGTTTCACAAAAGACCCAATCGTTCCCCTTGCGGAGGGCGCTCTCGGGGCGTGTATCCTGTTAGTAGTTGCCTCCATCATCAAGCAACCCAAAGCCGGCCCATGTTTCAAAGACTACATAGACGAGCCCCCAAGTTCGGATAATTGGGTTCAAGCACTCATCGCTAATGCTCCGCTTGCCATCGCTCATATTGACAGTTATTTTGCGATCCTTGCGATCAATTACACCTTTGTGGATATGACAGGTTTGACAGAGAAAGAAGCACTGGGAAGAAAATTATGCGAATTGGTACAAGAACTTGCTGCATCGATTGATCATGGTAGTACTATTGCCAAGGAATTATCAACGAACATTCCTATACGCAATCGTGAAATGACCTTCATTCATCGAGCAACAGGAAGTGACCGTATCGTTCTTGTCTCCATCATTCCTACAACCGCTAAGCAAACTGGTTATGCTGTTTTTATGGAAGATATTACGACTCGTAAACAATGGGAAGCGTACTCGGCGAGAAATGATCGATTAAATCTTGTTGCTGAGTTTGCTGCTTCAACAGCACACGAAATTCGCAACCCACTGACAACTGTTCGTGGGTTTTTGCAGTTACAAAAACGACGATTACAGCAGCCACCTGGCAAAGACCATTTTCAAATTATGATTGATGAGATTGATCGCGTTGATAGTCTCATCACCGAATATCTCACTTTGGCACGCAACTCAGTGACCGCTCAACGAAGTCCTACTCGAATGGATGAACTTTTGTCCAATATGCTTCCGCTTATAACCGCCGAGGCTAACCTAAAAGGGGTGTTTGTTGCCATGAGCATTCTTCCTCAAGGAATTTGCCATGTTTGCGCACAGGAGATCAAACAGGTTTTTCTTAATTTGACCAAAAATGCTCTGGATGCCATGGATAAAGGTGGCATACTATCCATCAATGCACGCAGGGACGCTACCACCTATACGTTATCTGTGTCTGATACAGGTACAGGCATTACCAAAAGTAACCTTGAGCGCATCTTTGATCCTTTCTTTACCACAAAATCATCAGGCTCTGGACTCGGTTTAGCGGTGTCCATCAAAATTGTAGAAGCACATCACGGGAAAATCACGGTTGAATCCGAACCAAACGAAGGGACCACATTTCACGTAACTTTCCCCCTCATTGACATTCAGGTAACGTAAAACAAAAAAGCAGGGTAGCTTGCGCTACACCCGCCTAAATTAAATCTTTCCAACTTGCCTATTCCATCGTGTAAGGAAGCAAAGCTACTTGACGGGCGCGTTTAATTGCAACGGTTACCTGGCGTTGATGCCTGGCACAGTTACCGGAAATACGGCGCGGCAAAATCTTTCCACGTTCGGAAAGATACTTTGTCAAACGGTTTGACTCCTTATAGTCAACAATTACAATCTTATCCACACAAAACTGGCATACGCGTTTACGCTTGCCACCACGGCCTTTGCGCGGCATAGTCGATCCACCCCTTCTTATCGTGCCACGAGGTTAAAAAGGAAGATCATCATCTACGATGTCAATTGAACGTCCATCATCGGCAAAGGGATCATCTTGATATCGATCAGCAACGCTAGGTGAAACAACAGGATCAGTCGAACGACCCATCGGGGGACGTGCATTACCAGCGCCGTTATCCGCCGCACGGTCGAGAAATTGTACGTTATCAGCCACAACCTCAGCCACGCGTACCTTTTGACCCTCACGATTGTCATACTGCCGAATCTGCAAACGCCCTTCTACTGCAGCAAGCCTGCCCTTGTGCAAGTATTGCGCGCAAAGCTCCCCTAACTTTTGCCATACCACAATATTGATAAAGTCTGTTTCTCGTTCCCCTGCTTGGTTCGTGCGAGCACGATCCACCGCTAAAGCAAACGAGGCAACAGCCGTACCTGAAGCTGTATAACGCAACTCAGGATCCCTCGTCAAACGACCAATTAGAACGATACGATTGAGCATCGTAAGTCCTCCTTTGACCACCCGGTTTCACTACCTACTTACTTACTCATCAACTCTGGTTGTCAAATAACGAATCACGTCATCGCTAATGCGAAAAAGGCGTTCCAGTTCTTTGGAAACATCCGTATCCGCGCTGTAATGCATCAAGACATAGTGTCCTTCACGGTGACCTTCAATTTCATAAGCTAAGCGTCGTTTACCCCATTCGCTAACTTCTTCAATTTCACCTTGTTGGTTCGTGACGACGTCATTAAAACGCTGCACGAGTTCCTGTGTCTTCTCTGCTTCCAGATCGGGACGCAGCACGTACATGGTTTCATACTTGCGCATCCGATTCACCTCCTTGTGGACTGTAGGCTCCCTGAGGGAGCAAGGATGGCAGGGTCCATCGCCGTAGATACACGGATGTGGTCCAAGCCTACGGACTCACATTCGCGTATTATATCATGTATATAGCACTTTGCCAATGTGCTTGAAGAGAAATGAGTATGTGCTTAATGCGTTACACATTAAAACGAAAATGCATAACATCGCCGTCTTGTACCACATAGTCTTTGCCTTCGAGTCGAAACCTACCATTTTCTCGTGCAGCTACATAAGAACCGGCTTGTAGTAAATCTTCATAAGAAACCACTTCTGCACGGATAAATCCGCGTTCAAAGTCAGTATGAATAACGGCTGCAGCCTGCGGAGCTTTCGTTCCCTTGGCTATCGTCCAAGCACGAACCTCTTGCGGTCCAGCTGTAAAGTACGTAATCAATCCAAGCAAATCATAGGCAGCTGTAATAAGGCGATCCAATCCAGATTCATGTAAACCAAGATCAGCTAAGAAAGCCTGCTTATCCTCGTCATCCAATTCAGCTACTTCAGCCTCTACTTGAGCACAAATAACAACGACTTGTGCGTGATCGATCAGGGCAAGCTCTCTCACCTTATTAACAAGCGTCAAATCAGTACTACCAATATCCGATTCTGAAATATTCGCAGCGTACAAGACAGGTTTTAGCGTTAAAAGATGCAAATCTCGGATGCTAAAACATTCATCATCGGTCATCGAGAAACGCCTTGCAGGATGTCCTTCTTCAAGATGAACCAGTAGGCGTTCTAAAAACGCTACCTCTTCGCGGATTTTCGCATCACCACTTTTAGCGAGCTTTCTTTGACGATCAAGGCGTTTAGCCACGGTATCCGTATCAGCAAAGATTAGTTCTAAATCTATGGTTTCAATATCGCTTAACGGATCTACCCGACCTTCCACATGTGTGATATCCGAACTTTCAAAGCAACGCACCACATGAACGATAGCGTCTACTTCGCGAATATGGGAAAGAAACTTATTACCTAGCCCTTCACCACGGCTCGCACCTTTCACGAGTCCAGCAATATCAACAAACTCAAACGTCGTCGGTACAAGACGCTGAGGATGAACCACAGTCGCTAAGTTACTCAGACGCACATCGGGTACTTCTACAACCCCGACGTTAGGGTCAATCGTGCAAAAGGGATAGTTGGCTGCCTCTGCACCAGCTTTTGTAATGGCATTAAACAAAGTTGATTTACCGACATTCGGTAATCCTACAATTCCAGCTTGTAATGGCATGTCCACACCTCAATTGTAAGCATAATAAAAAAGTTCACCATAAACTTTTGTGAAGAAGTTGTAAGCACAGGATAATCATCGGCAAAATACATATACTACGCAGTGTGGTCAAGGAGGTGGCTTGTATGCGATCAAGGCTGCGTAAACTGCGCGATCGGCTAAGAAAAGTTCGCAATGTGTTTGCGATATCTATGGACACACATGATTTATGATTGATTGCCAATAATGTATAAAAACCTGATTCATCTTAAGATAAACCCTGCGAGGCGAGTATGCAAATTATGCACCCCGCCTAGCAAGGTTCGTTTACTTGCTTGGCCATCGTGACAAATTAAAACTCCGGCAAGATATCCAGGTTGTTTCCCATGACTTCCCCAGCTTCAGTATCTACATCAGAAATCCACCAATTCCCTTCACTATCAATGGTCGACAAGGAATCGATACCGCCTTGTTGAGCTAATTGCCTTGCTTCATCAATTGATAAAACACGCCCATTGTTCATGCGAACCATGGTAATATAGCCATCCACGTTTTTGCGAATACCGACAATTTTGTCTCCCATACTCCCCCGCCTCATAGATAATCTTAGTTTCGGGGTTAGTATTTTCAATTTTCCATATCACATGCACGAAGAATCTGAAGAAATCACTTCTTTCAAAGATCGTTCAAATTCTCGGCGTGGTAAAAGTACACTTCTTTTGCATGCCTCACATTTGATGCGAATATCCATACCCATGCGAATAATCTGCCACTTATTTGTTCCACATGGGTGTGACTTTTTCATGATAACTGAATCACCCAAGTTATAGGATTTTGCATTCACGGGTGGCGCCTCCTAGATACCGGACACAATACTGTCTATAGTCTTTCGACTATACCATGTAGTTGTAAAACCGTCCAAGCATGAACGAGTAGAGAATGGTGTAAAAAATAAAGTGCCGTATTATTCCGGGCAACAAACATATACGTGAGAAGCCATTGCATCATGGATAATACACCATACACACCTGTACAAAAGCCTAGAATAGCACCACCTATCTGTTGCAATGGACTTCTTTTTATTGCAATTGGCCAAAGTGTGTGCATCGAACGAAAACCTATGAGTAATGCTGTCCCTGCTCCAAGGGCATATAAATAGGCAATTCCTTGGATGTACGATGATCGAAGATACTGAAAAAGCGGTGAATAAACCGGGATGCCCGATGATAAAGTTGGCGTTACCTGCATGACCGGTATCACTTTGTCCATCAAGTGAAGTAACCATTGACGAAATGCCTGAGCCATAAGCGGACTGTGAAGCGTAGGTTCGATCCAATAGGCCGTTTTCGTAACAACAAAAAACGAACCCACCAGGGCCGCAGTTATCATCAGCATACGAAACGGCCCAGCAAACACCCCTAGTAAAACAGTCCATCCAATCACAATCATAGCTATAAGATCGAGCATATAATCCTCCAGGAGCATGTCCTTGTTCTATTGTATGCACGACGGGTATAATTTCACCCCCTTCCGTCACATACTGTACTATCAAGCTCGTAACAGGATGTGATGGTTTTGTTTACTAAATCATATAAAGAAGATGAATCCTTTCACGTCCTATTCGATGAAAATGAAGCAGCGCAGAATTTGGGCGTTGCACTGCGAAGGCGGTTAATCCACCGCCCTGTTGGCACCGAAATCATTTTTGTTTGTGTAGGCACCGATCGGTCTACAGGTGACGCCCTTGGTCCATTGGTCGGTTCGTATCTAGCAGAAGTAAACTGCAATACGTTTGTCTATGGAACACTGACTCAGCCAGTGCATGCGGTTAATCTAGCCGAAACCATTGCAGTCATCGAAAAAACGCATATTTCGCCTTTCGTAGTGGCTGTAGATGCATGTTTAGGACAGTTGTCGAGTGTTGGACAAATCACGTTGTCAGATGGCGCCTTACAACCAGGAACTGGTGTACATAAAAAACTTCCACAAATAGGACATGTTCATATAACGGGGATTGTCAATGTTGGAGGCTTCATGGAGTATTTTGTATTGCAAAATACGCGATTAGGTATTGTGGTCCCCATGGCTAAAGTCATTGCCGAAGCGATTGCTTGGTCAATGACAGGGCTAACCTACGCAAATGTTCAAGACGATGTGGAAATGGCTTTAAAAAAAGAGGTTACGAATTCGCGGTGGGGAGCTTTATTTCGTGGGAAGACGGCACCTTGAAAGTCCTCCCACGAAATGATTAACGGGCTCTTTTCTGCAATTTTTGTACGGGAATAGATTCGCCGCGAACAATGGCATTTTCCTCAGGCGTTAAGGAATAGGTCGATTCACCTTTCACGAGTGGTTTCGCATACACTCGCGATTCTTCCCTACCGTAAATACTACTTAACACCGTACCATTTCCGTTTTCATCAAGTAATGCCATAGAGAAGCTTAAATCATTTCCAGGTTCCGCAAAAGCATTATAGCGCATCAATTGTGGTGCTGAAACTTTTTTGATGAGTCGAGATTCATGATCCTTAAGGGATTGTTCCATAGTTGCCAAGCGATCGGTGACACGTTCAACTTCTTCGTGGTTTGCTAGCAACATCTGTTCTAAGTTGGCGCCTTCTTTGCCACGAAGCAGGGTCTTATAACGACGCTTCACGTGGCGAGCTGTTGTCGTTGCAATAATGGCAATAGTTAGCGATAAGACCGAAATTAATGTGCTTACGATCATTGTAGAGACAATGACCGTTTTACTTATCTGATCAAAGAAGGCTGCGAGCATGTGAATCACCTCGTGACAATAATTTACGCAATGTGTGAAATCCATGGTGCTATGTGTAAAACCGCCCAATGAAGTGCAACGACAACAACAAGACTCGGTAACAAATTGGCAACTTGAATCTTCTTTATCTCCATAACATTCATGCCAATACCGAGAATCAGAATTCCTCCTGTAGCCGTCATATCCATAATCAGGACGGGTGAATTTAAGTAGTTACCAAAAATATGAGCAAGAGTTGCTATCAAGCCTTGATAAAGGAAGATTGGAACAGCAGCCAGTCCAACTCCGATACCAAGTGTACTTGTGAAAATTATCGATGAAAATCCATCCATAACACTTTTGGTAAATAGAATATTGTTTTGACCGCTCATACCACTTTGGATGCTACCTACGATGGCCATGGAGCCGACGCAAAAGATCAGCGTTGCAAAAACAAATCCTTGAGAAATCCCCTGCTTACCCCCACCTAGGCGGCGTTCAATCAGGTGCCCCAATCGATCAAGACGTCCTTCAATATCCCACCAAGCACCAAGCACACCTCCAACTACGATGGCTAAAACGATATAGAGCGCATCAGAAATTCCTTGGATGGCCATGCTTATTCCTAGAGCGATGGTAAAGAGCCCCATACCGTGCAGTACAGTCGATTTCAAACGATCAGGAATGCGATGCAACCGCCATCCAATGAGTGACCCTATGACAATCGCCGCAGCATTGACCAGGGTTCCCAACAAAAACACTTTCGTGCCTCCTTTACCTGCTCCCGGTTACCTTGTAAAGTGTGCATTTTTAGAGTGCTCGCCGAGTGTACGTGCGATACGGATTAATTCATGCTCGAGCCAGGTAAAATCAGGATTAGTCATACTGCACTTAATTTGTCTTAATAAGGTTTAAGATACGTTCTAAATCTTCCAATGAGAAATAATCAATCTCAATTTTCCCACGTTTTTTGCCCGTTTGTATCCGTACTGATGTGCCAAGAGAATTGCGAAACGCTTCTTCATAGGCGCGAAGAGTTGGGACTTGGGCTTGCTTGGCTCGTGGCGGTTTGGGTGTTTCACGTGAAACATTTTGTAAACGTTGCACCAAGTGTTCGACTTCACGAACACTTAATCCATCGTCAGCAATTTTTTGCGATAACGAACGTTGCATACTTACATCAGACAAACTCAACAAAGCACGAGCATGTCCCATCGATAATGTTCCACGTGAAACATGATTCCTAATATCCACAGGAAGAGTGAGCAAGCGTAACATATTGGCTACCTGAGATCGGCTCTGCCCCACTCGATGAGCCATCTCTTCTTGCGTTAGTGAAAAATGCTCCATTATCCGTGAATAAGCTTCTGCCAACTCAATAGGATTAAGATCCTCACGTTGTACGTTTTCAATGAGAGCGATCTCCATGGCTTGCCTATCCGAGATATCGCGCACAATCGCAGGAATCGTTTCAATTCCCAAACGATCAGCAGCCCGAAACCGCCTCTCCCCCGCTACTATCTCAAAACCACGAGCAGCGGCCCTACGAACGACAATAGGTTGAACAACACCATGTTCCTTGATGGATTCCATAAGTTCTGCAAGTTTTGCGTCATCAAAAACCCGACGTGGTTGGTACGGGTTAGGTTTTAATTCATCCACTCTTATCTCCACAATTTCTGATAGAGACGCATCTTGCCTCATCTGCGGAATAAGAGCCTCAAGTCCGCGACCTAAGCCTGCTTTAGCCTTCATGATGAATCACTTCCTTTGCCAAGTCCAAATAAACCTCAGCACCCCGTGACTTAGGATCATATTGCATAATAGGTTTACCGTGGCTAGGTGCTTCACTTAAGCGCACATTTCGAGGAATAATTGTGCTATAAACTTTTTCACGAAAATATTTCTTCACATCTTCGATCACTTGTAAACCAAGGTTCGTTCTCGCGTCAAGCATCGTTAACAATACTCCCTCAATGACAAGCGAGGAGTTAAGATGCTTTTGGACAAGTCGAATCGTGCTAAGCAACTGACTCAACCCTTCAAGCGCATAATATTCGCATTGAATGGGAATAACGACAGAGTCAGACCCTGTCAGCGCATTAATCGTTAATAATCCTAACGATGGTGGACAGTCTATTAATATATAATCGTACGACGAACGCAAAGAAGAAATAGCACGACGTAAACGAACTTCCCTTGAAATAGTAGGAACAAGTTCGATCTCCGCACCCGCCAACTGAATCGTAGCTGGAATAATATCCAAATTAGGTACGGCAGTATGCAAGACCGCATCGGATGAATTGACATCATTGATCATAACATCATAAATACAATACCGAACATCAGCCTTATTTACGCCAACACCAGACGTGGTATTACCTTGCGGATCGATATCAACAAGTAAAACCTTCTTACCGAGTTCCGCAAGACATGCGCCCAAATTTACGGACGTTGTTGTCTTACCTACACCGCCTTTTTGATTGGCGACTGCCATTACTCTTGCCATGACTATACCCTCCAACTTCAAAAAAAAAGCAACAACTCTCCTATCTATTGTACTAGAAATAGAAAGAACACACCATGTATTCATGGGTGTTCTGAAAAGTAGAATATAGACCCATTATTGCTTTTGAATACGAATTTGAAATTCTACGTACTCACCCTCATCTTTTTCTTCCAAACTAACCTGCAACCCAGTCTGAGAAATAAGTTCCATCGACTTACGCACGGTATTAATCGCAAGGCGAACATCCTTAGAGTAAGCCACTTTAGCGGCCCTGTGCCGTTTCTCTGGTATAATAGCTGATTTCCCTTGAATCGCCTTAACCCGTTCTTCCGTTTGATTGACATTTAATTGCCCCTGAAGAACTTCGTTCAATACCTTAACTTGCACATCGCTAGCTAACGGAATCAGTGCTCTAGCATGCCGCTCTGAAATGGCTCTTAACCGAATGGCATCTTGAACCTTTTCGTCTAAGGTCAACAGACGCAATTTATTAGCAACGGTACTCTGACCTTTGCCAAGTCGTTGTGCTAAACTCTCTTGCGTCAAATGGTGCAATTCAATCAATTGCTGATAAGCAATGGCCTCTTCAATAGCCGTTAGATTTTCTCGTTGTAAATTCTCTATTAAAGCCATCGAACCTGCTTGTGCATCACTTAGTTCGCGTACTATAGCGGGCACAAAATCCATCCCTAACCGTTGCACTGCTCGCCAGCGTCGTTCGCCTGCCACTAATTCATAATGATCCTCTTGCTTGCGCACCACGATCGGCTGAATCACACCGTGCGTGCGAATAGTAGCCATCAATTCATCAAGTTTTGTTTCATCAAAGACCGTGCGCGGTTGATATCGGTTGGGTCTTACACTCGCCACAGGAATCTGACGAACTTCGACATCAGCGGGTGTTTCGCGTTCTGTAGACTTCCACCATTTAGCCAAATGTTCACGCATCGCCCTCACCACTTCTGGATTCTTTGCGTATACGTTCTGCACGAATCCGGAAATTCCTTCTTACTACCATGGAATCGACAAGACAAGTTCTTGATCGACATCATTAGACTGACTCATCATAAAGGATGACGTAACGCCTCACCGGGTTTTCGTGGGTACATCCTCGATGTAGGTTTCACCTTTTTTACTTGAACAATTGTGTGGGTCCCAGCATCAAGAGGTAGATCATAGGAAACCACACTCTGCAATTTTCCACCTAAAATTCGCATAGAAAGATCTGCTTGTGCAATCTCCTCATGGGGATCAGGGCCTTTCATGGCCGCGAAAGTTCCACCTACAGTAAGAAACGGTAGACACCATTCCACTAAGGTGGATAATTTGGCGACCGCACGTGCTGTTACTACCTGAAAGTTGCTTCGATACGCAGCATCTTTAGCAAGTTCCTCAGCACGTCCATGCACGATCTCAAGCTGATCAAGACCTAAAATGTTTTGTACCTCACGCAGAAAGACTGTTCTTTTTTGTAAGGAATCACATAACGTAACTCGATACTGCGGAAACATGATGCCGATCACTACACCAGGAAAACCAGCCCCAGTACCCATATCAAGGATTCGCGAATCCTTTCTTTCATGAAAAACTAATTTTGCCATATACATACTGTCTAGAAAATGTTTGACGAAAATACTTGGCAAATCTGTGATGGACGTCAAATTCATTCGTTCATTCCACATTCTTAGCAAGTCTGCATATAAGAAAAATTGTTTCTGTTGTTTTTCATCGAGCACAAAATCAAGTAGTGCAACATCCCGGATGAATGTTTCCATCGTATAATCCAAACTATGATCACCCATGTATACTAGCCTTTCTTGCACTTGACTCTAACCAAATCAACAGAATCGATACGTCAGCTGGCGTGACCCCAGCGACACGAGCGGCTTGTCCAATATTGATAGGTAATACATCATTCAACCGTTCCTTGGCTTCATTCGATAATCCAGGTACGATGCGATAATCCATTTCTCGAGGAAGTTGTCTGGACTCTAATTTTTGTTGTTTTGAAATTTCCTGTTCCTGTCGAACGACATACCCTTCATATTTCACTTGAATTTCAACCTGTTGCACCACACCATTTGGCAAAGGTTGATCTAAAGGTGAAAACTCATGCACCATATCATAACTCACACCAGGTCGACGTAACAGTTGTTCAAGCGAACTAACATTACTCGGGACGGGAAGATCTTTCGCAGCAAACATAAGCTTTACAGAGTCAGGTTGCACGCGAATACTGCGCAATCGCTGCCTTTCCTTTTCAATACCTTCCCGTTTTTCAACCATGCGCTCATACTTCTCTTCGCGTAAAAGACCAGCTTTAAACCCAATCTCCATCAAACGCAAATCTGCATTATCATTACGAAGCATCAGTCTATGCTCGGCACGGGATGTAAGCAACCGATAAGGTTCCGCCGTCCCTTTTGTCACCAAGTCATCGATCATCACACCGATATAGGCATCTGATCGCGACAATATAACAGGCTCTTTTTCCAGTGCCAGCAAGGCAGCATTCATTCCCGCAATAATGCCTTGCCCAGCTGCTTCTTCATAACCCGACGTACCATTAATTTGACCCGCTGTAAAGAGACCCGGTATAGCTTTAGACTCTAATGTTGGCCACAATTGCGTTGGCAAAAGCGCATCGTATTCAATGGCATAGCCAGGACGCAACATCTCCACTCGCTCAAGACCAGCAATCGAACGCAACATCTGAATTTGCACATCTTCCGGCAAACTCGTGGACATGCCCTGCACATACCACTCAGCTGTATGGCGACCCTCCGGTTCCAAAAACACCTGATGGGATGACCGATCTTTAAAACGCACAACCTTATCTTCAATACTTGGGCAATAGCGTGGTCCACGTCCTTGGATCTCCCCAGAAAACAACGGCGCGCGATGCAAATTGTCTCCAATGATCTCATGCGTTTGTTCCGAAGTATACGTTAAAAAACAATTCACTTGATCACGCACAACGATGTCATCATCAAACGAAAATTGCCAGTGTTCCTTATCTCCTGGTTGTGCGACCATTTTTGAAAAATCGATAGAATTCTTATTAACACGTGGCGGTGTTCCCGTTTTAAAGCGAACTAAATCAAAACCCAAATCAATTAGACTATCGGTCAACTTAAGTGCAGGCAATTGACCATTCGGGCCACTTTGGTACGAAACATCTCCTAAAATAATTCTTCCTCGTAAATAGGTCCCCGTCGTTAAGACGACCGAACGAGAAAAGTATTCAGCGCCTGTCTGTGTACACACGCCATGAACACGGCCATTTTCCGTCAGAATCTCTTCAACCATCCCTTGGCGCAACGTCAAGTTCGGCTGATTTTCAATGACATGTTTCATACTACGACCATATTCAGCCTTATCCGATTGAGCTCGTAATGCTTGCACAGCCGGACCTTTCCCTGTGTTTAATAACCGCATTTGAATTTGTGTCAAATCGGTGTTGCGCGCCATTTGTCCACCTAACGCATCGATCTCACGTACGACGATGCCTTTAGCAGGACCGCCAACAGAAGGATTACAAGGCATAAAAGCGATCGTATCCAAATTAATCGTTAAAAGTAACGTTTTACACCCCATGCGTGCAGCTGCTAAAGCAGCTTCAGACCCCGCATGACCAGCTCCGATCACGATCACATCATACTGTCCACCAAAATACCGCATCGCCATCACCTCATTTCCCTAAACAAAATTGTGAAAATATCTGATCAAGTAAATCTTCTCTAGGTGTTTCTCCGATCACTTCACCAAGCGTAATCCAAGCCTGCTGCATGTCTACAGCGACGAGATCCAGCGTTTGACCTTCTTGTACCGAATCCAAGACGTTTTGTAAACAATCCAAAGTTTCTTCGAGCAACATAATATGTCGATTCGACGCAAGAAATGGCGCATCCGATACTTGTTGACCAGACCCTGCTACAAAATGACAAATTTTTTGTTCAAACTTGAGTAAATCTTGATGCGAAAAGGTGGAGTAAAGCATAACCCTTTCCGTGCCCACTTGATGATCTACAAAGTCCGTATCGATCGCAATAGGCAAGTCCACTTTGTTAATCAAAACAAATCCTTTTTTATGCGCTAATAACCCCAACAACTCAAGGTCTGTCTCCACAAGCGGACGGCTGCCATCAAGTAAAACAACGATGAAATCCGCCTGTTCAACCACTTCACGACTCTTTGCGACACCAATTTTTTCGACAATGTCTTCCGTTTCGCGAATCCCCGCTGTATCTACGATAGCAAAAGGAATGCCGCCAATGTCCACCCTTTCTTCGATCACGTCTCGTGTTGTTCCAGGGATATCCGTAACAATCGCACGATCTACTTTGACCAAAGAATTAAGTAAGGATGATTTACCTACATTGGGACGCCCTACGATAGCAAGCCTCACACCATCACGCAAAATGCGTCCATGAAGCGCTTCATCAAGCAAATCATGCAATCTCCGCATGAGTCCTTTAGCTTTTTCTTCGACAAATTCAGACGTCGCTTGTTCATCATCATGTTCTGGATAGTCAATCGTAACTTCAATTCTCGCAAGAACCTCAAGCATGTTGTGACGAATAGCTTGAATACTTTGCTTTAACGTTCCCTGAACTTGCCGTAATGCAGCGACACGCGCTAGATCCGTCTGTGCGGCGATCAGTTCCATAACGCCTTCTGCTTGCGACAAATCAATGCGTCCATGAAGATAAGCACGCTTCGTAAATTCACCTGGTTCAGCATACCTAGCACCTGCGCGTATAATTTCGCGCAGTACAGCTTGTACAGCCTGCCAACCACCATGCGTACTTACTTCCACAACATCTTCTCTTGTATAGGTTCGTGGTTCACGCATGACCGTCACAAGAACCTCGTCAATCACACTTTGATCATCTATTTTGTTTATCATTCCATAATGAACGGTATGCGTCGCACAATCCTTCAACTTACTATTGCTTAGAAAAATACGGTCAACGATAGTAATAGCCTCGGGCCCGCTAACACGAATCACAGCGATGCTCGCTTCTCCCATCGCTGTAGCGATAGCAGCAATCGTATCCGTTGATGCTGACACTCATCATGCACTCCCTTAGCAAAATAACAAAAAAGTTGGAGCCCGAACGTGATGCTAGGACGCCAACTTTTTTGTTATCACGTCACGTTTGATGATACCTTAGCGTACCTGATGCCGATACTTACTTTCAGTACGTAAACTAGGTTTGCGTACAACTTTATGAACCTCTATCGGAATGATAACGATTGCTCTATCCGGTTCCGTCCCACGACTTTCCGTTCGTACATCTTGCCGTTCTTGCAAAGCGACATGAATAATCTTGCGTTCTTGAGCCGTCATTGGTTCAAGCGCAATTTCTTTTCCCAAGTACAAAGCTTTTTCAGCCATTTTTTCTGCTTTATATTGAAGCGCTTGTTTACGACGCTCCCGATATCCCTGTGTATCCACCGAAAAATGATAACGTTTATCCGCATGTTTATTGCCTATAGCCGTAACCAAATATTCAATAGAATCTAACGTCTGACCATGTTTCCCGATCAGTAGACCAACGTGATCACCTTGTAAATCAAACGTCACATCACGACCATCGACGTGTTTTTGAACACGAACTGCCAAGTGCATCGTAATAAACATTTCACGCAAAAAACGTTCGGCATCACCTACAGGATCGTCAATTGCTGTGATCTCAATTTCCGCATCGCGAGTACCAAACCCCAAAAAGCCCCTTGATGGGGCAACTTGTACGACGACTTGCGCACGGTCTCGAGTTATTCCGAGTTGTTGTAACCCAAGTACGACCGCATCTTCTACCGTCTTCGCCGTTATATGAACCTTCCTCATCGGCGATCATGCCCCCTGCTTCGTAGGCTTAACCCGAGTGAAGTACGTTTGAAAAATCGTAAATACGTTACTGACAACCCAATATAAAGCCAACCCTGCATCGAACTTCAATCCCATGAAAAAGATCATGACAGGGAAAATATACATAATCATCTTTTGACTGGATTCCATCTGTACCATCGTCAAACGCGTTTGCAAATAACTTGTTACCGCTGCAAGTACGGGTAAAATATACGTATGATCCGGTACCCCCAAAGGCAACAGCCCTAAAAACTTAGACGATAACATCGCTTGATCGGTATAGATGGCGCGATACAAAACCCACAAGATGACCATCTGCAACAACATTGGCATACACCCTGCAACAGGATTTACGCCCTCAGACTTGTATACATTCATCGTTTCTTCTTGAAACTTTTTCGAATCGCCCGCGTACTTTTTCTTGAGTTCTTGCAGTCGCGGCTGCAACGCTTGCATTCGCTTGGTATTGCGCAAACTACGAATCACTAAGGGCATGGTGACAAGCCGAATCAAAATTGTCACTACGATGAGAGCCAACCCATAATCGTGTAGTGTGAATTGCGCTACCCAATTAATAAAGTGCGCCAGACTATTCACTGCATCGTCCCAAATACTCGGACTCGCAGGTACCTTCGCTGTCGTCGTCGCAGCGAACGCCGATGCACTGCTGCCGAGAAACATGACAGCGCCAAATGCAATTCCAATCAATTTTGAGGTACGCAAACCCACTACAAACCAACCTCCCACACGATTATGGCAATGGATCGTATCCACCTGGATGCCAAGGACCACATCGTACAATGCGCCGCAACGACAACCATCCACCTTTAAACACACCATATTTTTTCACTGCCGCCAAGGAGTAATGGGAGCAAGTAGGTTCAAAACGACAGGAAGGAGGCGTTAAAGGCGAGATAAACAACTGATAAAAACGAATAATCCCGATGACGATGAGCTTCACGGTTGAACGCCCCTCTACACCAGTACTTAGGTACATAATTTAGCCCTTTTTAACAATATCACTATCTGCTTGTCCACATCAGTCAACGTTTTTAAACAAGGCGCATCTTTACGAGCAATCACAACAAGAAAATAACCACAATTAAAATGGTGCACATGAAGCCGCAATGATTCCCGTAACAACCGCTTTGTTCGGTTTCTTACGACAGCATTGCCTACTTTTTTACTTACGGAAAAGCCCACTTTAGTGGCTTCAGCTTTACGTCTTTTCAAAATATAGAGCACATAATACCGATTTGCGACCGAAGTACCATGTAAAAAAACTGTCCGAAAATCCCGATTTTGCTGCAAGCGGTGACCTTTAAGACTCACCTTGTCTATCGTCAAATCTATAACGTCTTCCGGCACAGAGTAGAACCTCCACTAATCACGGCACACTCGGTCATAACGGAAAAAAAGACCACCGAACAAGTGGCCTACGCTGATAAAACTTTTCTACCTTTGCGGCGTCTTGCGGCCAAGACATGGCGGCCATTTTTTGTCGACATCCGCTTACGAAATCCATGAACTTTCTTGCGTTTACGAACATTAGGATTATAAGTCGGTTTCACAGTTAGTCACACCTCCTCAAGCGTCTCTTCATAGAAGAAACACCTACTAATTATAGTGACGTGTTGCTTCTGATGTCAAGTTAAAATAGTCATCCACAAGCAGTTATCAACATGTGCATAATTATTGTGTACATTTTTCTTTATAGACACTATGCACAAGAATTATCCACAGCCCCAACATTTCCTTTACATCTTCGACAAATTACGCCTTAAATCGCGCAAAATCGCCTCTCGTTGTTGTTTAACAAACGCTTTTTTGATATGATTGGACAGCATTAACGGAACGGCTGTTTTACTTATCCACAGGTTATAAACACCTGTGGATAAGTTATCCCCATCCTCTGCTATTGTGTATAAGTTACTTATTATGCACACCGCCCTTGTGGATACATCAGCTGCCAACTCTTTTTATCTCGGGGGGCTTTTGCTGTATGACCATTTCCGCCGAAGTGCTATGGGAAAAAGCACTTCTTTTGATGGAAAAGAAACTAGGAAAAGTTATCTTTCAAACTTGGTTTGCTGTTACCGAAGTGGATTCCTTTGATGGCCAAAACTTATTGATCCGCGTTCCAACCGAACTTGCTCTTGATCATATCAACAAGTTTTATTCTGATACGGTACAAGATGTCATAGCTGATTCGACATCTTCACCGATTACAATTCATTTTGTACTTCCAACAGCCAATTCATCGAAAACGCTTACAGGAAATAACAAACCTGTCGATCAAGATCGCAATGAATTTCCACAAACCACATCGTTTAATGCGCGCTATACGTTTGAAACATTTGTTATTGGCGATCGCAACAAATTGGCTCATGCCGCAAGCATCGCGATTGCAGAAAAACCAGCTGCATCCTACAACCCGTTTTTTCTTTATGGAGGCGTTGGACTCGGTAAAACGCATCTGATGCATGCCATTGGGCAACGTGCACTTGAAATTAATCCATCTTCGCGCGTCGTTTACATTACAAGTGAAACGTTTGTGCGTGAATTTGTGACGGCACTTCAGTCAAACTCTGTCCCGGATTTCCGCAACAAATATCGAACAGTTGATATTTTATTAATTGACGATATCCAATTCATTTCTGGCAAAGAGTCAACTCAAGAAGAATTTTTTCATACCTTTAATACTTTGCATGGCGACCATAAACAAATCGTTATTACGAGTGATCGCTCACCAAAGGATATTCCCGATCTTGAAGATCGCTTACGTTCACGCTTTTCCGGAGGTTTAATCATCGATATCAAGCCCCCAGAATTTGAGACTCGTATTGCTATTTTACGCAAAAAAGCCAAGGCGGAAGGTATCGACATTCCGGATGAAGCTATCCATATGATCGCATCAAAGGTAGAAACGAATGTTCGTGAATTAGAAGGTGCCCTCATTCGTGTCATCGCGTACTCTTCTATGATGTCACGTGACATTGATACATCGCTTGTTATCGATGCTTTATCTGATTTAGTAGCAACAGCAACCAAAAAACCAATCACAACCGCTGATATTCAACGAGTGGTGTCATCGCATTATCACCTAAAGACAGAAGACCTAAAAGGCCGCTCACGTCAACGAGACATTGTTTTTCCAAGGCAAATCGCCATGTTTTTAACAAGACAAATGACAGGCTTATCACTTCCTAAAATCGGTGACGAATTTGGCGGACGAGATCATACGACAGTGATTCATGCCTGCGACAAGGTCGAAAAAGAAATTCAAACTGATCATCATCTTAGTCAAGTTGTCCAACACCTTAAAGAAACGATATCCACCATGTAATAAACCGATTTCAATCTACTTATCCACATGTGGATAACAGGCACATTCCTTCTCTATGTACGTCTTATAGTGCTTATCCACATATCCACAGCCCTAATAATAATTACTATCTTTAAGTACATTATTAAATAACCTACTTAATACCGGATTGGAGTGAAGCTTTTATGCGTTTTGTCGTTCGCAAAGCTGATTTTTTACAAGGGTTGCAACAAGTAGCAAGAGCAATACCTACGCGTACGCCTAAACCGATCCTTTATGGTGTGTTATTAACGGCACAAAGTGATCAACTATATATCACAGGTTATGATTTGGAAATTGGTATACAAATGCATATCGAAAATTCTGATGACAACGAACAAAATATTATTCAAATTGAACAAGAAGGGTCCGTTGTCTTACAAGCACGTTATCTCATCGATATCGTGCGAAAATTACCTCATTCTCTTATTCGCGTTGATTCTCAACAAAGTACCGTAACGATTCAATCAGGAACTGCAAACTATCAGCTAAATGGCATGGATTATCGAGAATATCCAGATTTACCAATCGTCCATGATGAACGTGGTTTTGCTGTTATGGCATCAACGCTTAAAGGACTTATTGAACACTCGGCATTTGCAGTAGCCTCATCAGAAATTCGTCCCACACTTACAGGCGTATTATGGAATTATGCTGATGGTAAACTTACGCTGACAGGAACAGACAGCCATCGTTTGTCTACGCAAAGCACACAAGTTGAATCACATCAAGACTATGCCCTAATGGACTCCATTATTCCTGGGAAAAGCTTGATGGAACTTTCACGAATCCTGCCCGACACAGATCAATTGGTCGATATTTTGATCGAAAACAATCAATTGCTCGTTACTTTTTTAAATACACGGTTTTTATCGCGTCTTATCGAAGGAAAATTCCCAGATACGACACGCATCATTCCTTCGACATTTCGAACAAACATTGTTTTTTCCACGAAAGATCTTCATGACAGTGTGGAACGCGCTGCGCTACTTGCTCGAGATACAGATAACAACATCGTCCGTTTTCAATTTCGGCGAAACAACATTGAAATTTTGTCGCATTCTCCAGAGATAGGTAAGGTGGTTGAATCAATCGATCCCATCACGTTTGAGGGCGAAGATATGATGATCGCATGTAACGCCAAATTTATGATTGACGCTTTGCGTCAAACCCCGACTGATCAAGTACGCATAGAATTAACAGGCTCGGGAAGTCCATTTGTACTTCGTCCTGTAGGACTTGACGATTTATTGCACTTGATTTTGCCAGTGCGAATCGCCAATATATAAGTTACGATGAAAATTCAAACTTCTTATGTAACTTTGCAACAAGTTTTAAAGTACACGGGCTTTGCTTCTTCTGGCGGAAGTGTTAAGTTTTTACTTGAAGAAAACATCGTATTAGTTAACGGTGTTCGCGAAACTAGGCGTGGAAGAAAACTTTATCCAGGAGATTGTGTACGTTACGAAGATCAATCTGTCTGCATTGAGTTTGATCAAGATCATGAAAGTTAATCGACTTGATGTGCAAAATGTTCGTTCCTACAGTTTTACTCAAGTAGAGTTTGGCGATAATTTAAATATCTTGTACGGAAGAAATGCGCAAGGCAAAACATCAATTTTAGAAGCCTTAGCTCTATTTTCCTATGGGCGTTCACCAAGAGCTCATTTTGATCGCGAAGTTATCTCGTGGGGTCAAGAAGAAAGCAGGCTGCGCGCTTTGTGTAGTGGCCTGCAAGGCACAATAGATCTTGCTATGAAAGTAACAAGCAAGGGTAAACTTGTGATGGTTAATCGCGTGACGAAAAAAAGTTTGTCTGAGTTTCTAGGGCATTTTTACGCTGTGTACTTTTCACCCGATGACTTACAAATTGTCAAAGGTGGCCCTGAAGATCGGAGAAAATTTATCAATTTAGGTTTATCACAAATTCAACCGAGCTTTCTTCAAGACTTGCAATTGTATAATCATTTACTTAACCAACGGAATCGCCTGTTAAAAATGAGGCAACCATTGGCACTTGATGTTTTTGATGAGCAAATGAGTCAAGCAGGTGCTCGTCTTATTATGGCACGCCGCCAATTTATCGCTAGACTATGCGAACTTTCTGCACAACATGATGACATCATCTCAGAAAAACAAGATCAACTTAAAATCGACTATGTCACTTGTACTGAAGATGGAAAACTTGAAGAAATTGAGCAAAGTTTGCAAGATTCATGGCATCAAACAAGAGAAAAAGATTTACAAAAAGGATTCACAACGATTGGTCCCCACCGTGATGATATGAACATTCTTCTGGCTAATCAACGAGCTGATCGTTTTGGCTCTCAAGGTCAGCAACGTTCTATTGTCTTATCTCTTAAAGTGGCGCTTGTTGATCTTATCCGCGAAAAGACAGGTGAATATCCAGTCCTGTTACTCGATGATGTGTTATCGGAACTTGATCCAATTCGACAAGAACATTTAGTACAGATAGTTTCGCGTACGCAAACTATCCTGACCACTACGCATCCCGATCAAGTTCCGTCTACCCTGTCTGTGCCCCGTAAGGTGTTTGAAACGGCACATGGTATACTATCGGTTAAAGGAGCGTGAATGACATGTTCATTCACCTGGGCGGCGATGTCACGATTGCGGCAAATGCAGTCATTGCTATCATTGATGTCAAACATACTCAAAATGATGCCACGCAAGAATTTCTTAACCATATGAAGACAACAGGCAAACTTTATCGCATCGAAGAAAAAGACAGTAAATCCTACGTCATTACTGATGATTGTGTGTATATATCCCCCATTTCTGCTACAACACTGAAAAAGCGAGCAATTTCGGTCGACGTAATCCATTCACTTGTGCCATAAGAAAGTTGGAGGCGATTTTTTTTGTCTGATTATGACTCATCTCAGATTGTGGTGCTAGAAGGTTTAGAGGCAGTACGAAAAAGACCAGGCATGTACATTGGTTCGACAAGTGCCAGAGGTTTGCACCATCTTGTTTGGGAGATTGTTGACAATGCCATTGATGAAGCACTAGCTGGTTTTTGTAACACGATTACTGTGACGATTCATGAAGATCAATCTGTGACTGTAGAAGACAACGGGCGTGGTATACCTGTCGATATTCATGAAAAAGTAGGATTACCTGCTGTGACTGTTGCGTTAACGATTCTTCATGCCGGCGGTAAATTTGGCGGTGGAGGTTACAAAGTATCCGGTGGCTTACACGGTGTTGGTGCATCTGTTGTTAATGCTTTATCGCAATGGTTACACGTCTATGTGAAACGTAACAACAACCTATATAAGCAGACATTTTCTCGAGGTATCCCGACGTCAGAACTTGAGATTGTAGGAAGTTCCGACGCGACAGGATCCATTATTACGTTTAAACCTGATGTCGAAATTTTTACGGAAACGATCGAATTTCAATTCGAGACATTACAAACTCGTTTGCGTGAGTTGGCTTTTTTGAACGCCGGTGTATCGATTAGTTTGCATGATGAACGAGTCGATCGGCACCAGGTTTATCACTATGAAGGTGGCGTGCGATCTTTTGTCGAGTTCCTCAATCGTGGTAAAGATGTTTTACATGAGGAAGCTGTGTTTATTACGGGTGAACGTGATAAAGTGATCGTCGATGTTGCCTTGCAATACAACGACGGTTACAACAGTAACATCTTCTCTTTTGCGAATAACATCAATACCATCGAAGGTGGTACGCATGAATCTGGTTTTAAAGCAGCCTTAACGCGCGTTTTAAATGACTATGCTCGACGAAACAATCTTTTAAAAGATGCCGATCAAAATTTATCCGGTGAAGATGTTCGCGAAGGTATCACAGCGATCATCAGTGTCAAGCTTCCTGAGCCACAATTTGAAGGACAAACGAAAACGAAGTTAGGCAATAGTGAAGTTAAAGGCATCGTTGAAAGTTTGTTTGCAGAGAAATTAGGGATATTTGTTGATGAAAATCCAAGTGTCGCACGACGAATTTTGGATAAAGCAGTTACTGCAGCCCGAGCTAGGGAAGCAGCAAGAAAAGCACGTGAATTAACACGGCGGAAAAACGCATTAGAAGTCAGTTCATTACCCGGGAAACTTGCTGATTGTTCAAGTCGTGATGCATCGATTAGTGAAATATATATTGTCGAAGGGGACTCTGCTGGAGGTTCAGCTAAGCAAGGCAGAGATAGACATTTTCAAGCTATTTTGCCTTTACGTGGAAAAATTTTAAACGTTGAAAAGGCGAGACTTGATAAAATTTTATCGAATGCAGAAATTCGTGCCATTATCACTGCTCTTGGAACTGGAATTTCTATGGACTTTGATATCACAAAGGCTCGATATCATCATGTTGTGATTATGACAGATGCTGATGTGGACGGTAGTCACATTCGTATTTTGTTATTAACGTTTTTTTATCGCTATATGAGAGAATTGATTGATGCGGGTTATGTGTATATTGCGCAACCACCGCTTTATAAAATTACGAAAAGCAGACAAGTTCATTATGCTTACAATGATGCAGAATTACAACGCATTCAGGATCAATTGGGACGTACAGGGGTGGAGATTCAGCGATATAAAGGACTTGGTGAGATGAATGCAGAACAACTATGGGAAACCACCATGGATCCTGCAACACGTACCTTGCTACAGGTAACGATGGAAGATGCTGCTGATGCGGATGGCATTTTTAGTGTCTTGATGGGAGACCGAGTGGAACCTAGACGGGAATTCATCGAAGAACATGCACGTTATGTGCGAAATTTGGACATTTGATGCCTGGGAGGCAATGCATTCGTGGCTGAGCAAGGGAAAGTTTTACCGATTGATATCAGTTCAGAGCTACGCACGTCATTCATTGACTATGCAATGAGTGTCATTATTAGTCGCGCATTACCTGATGTGCGTGATGGATTAAAGCCTGTCCATCGTCGGATTATTTATGACATGATGGAACTTGGCATGACATCTGATAAACCTTATAAAAAATCAGCTCGTGTCGTTGGTGATGTCCTCGCTAAATACCATCCTCATGGTGATTCGTCAGTTTATGACGCTTTGGTGCGACTTGCCCAAGATTTTTCGACAAGGTACCTACTTGTCGACGGACACGGTAACTTCGGTAGTGTAGATGGTGATTCAGCCGCTGCTATGCGGTATACAGAAGCACGTATGTCATCGTTAGCTTTAGAGCTTGTTCGCGACATTAACAAAGAGACGGTTGATTTTATACCTAACTATGATGAAAGTGAACGAGAACCGAGTGTTTTGCCATCGCGTTTTCCTAACCTTCTCGTCAATGGTTCATCAGGTATTGCCGTAGGAATGGCAACGAACATGGCTCCTCATAATCTGACGGAAGTGATCGATGGCGTTGTCATGTTGATTGACAATCCGGACGTTACTATCTCAGATTTGATGACTGTGATTAAAGGACCGGATTTCCCGACTGCGGCTGTCATTTTAGGTAAAGATGGTATCCGTAAAGCCTATGAAACGGGTCACGGTAGTTTGACAATGCGCTCAGTACATACGATTGAAGAAGAGAAAAATGGTAAGATGCGCATTATCATTACGGAACTTCCGTATCAGGTGAACAAGGCAAAATTAATTGAGAAGATTGCTGAACTTGCACGTGAGAAGAAAATCGATGGTATAACGGATTTGCGTGACGAAAGTGATCGTCGTGGTATGCGTATCCTGATTGAATTGCGCCGTGATGTGCGTCCGCAAGTTGTATTAAATAACCTATACAAACACACGCCCATGCAATCGACGTTTGGCGTCAATGCATTGGCACTTGTTCATGGACAGCCCCGTGTACTTAATCTAAAAGAATTACTTTATTACTACCTCGAACACCAAAAAGAAGTTATCGTTCGACGCACTAAATTTGACTTGCGCAAAGCTGAAGCGCGTGCACACATCTTGGAAGGGTTACGCATAGCGCTAGATAACCTTGATGAGGTCATCGCACTGATTCGAAGTTCTGCTACTGCTGAGATCGCCCGAAATGGTTTGATGACTCGTTTTGCGTTAAGTGAAGAGCAAGCACAAGCTATTCTTGACATGCGTCTGCAACGGTTGACAGGATTAGAACGTGAAAAAATCGAAAATGAATACAAGGAATTGCAACGTTTGATTGCTGAGTATAGAGCTATTTTAGCGAATGAAAGTCTTGTGTATGGTGTGATTAAAAAAGAAATTCTTGAAATTCGTGATAAATATGGTGATGAACGCCGTACGCGTATCATAGCTGCAGAAGGTGAGTTTGACGAAGGGGATTTCATCCAGGAACAAGATGTGGTGATTACGATTTCCCATTCAGGGTATATCAAACGTGCTCCGTCAAGTACCTATCGAAGTCAACGACGAGGCGGACGAGGTATTACCGCGATGGGGACGAAGGATGAGGATTTTGTTGAACATTTATTTATTACCTCTTCGCACAATAACCTTCTCATTTTCACCAATAAGGCTAAAGTCTATCGACTAATGGCCTATGAGGTACCGGAACTCGGGCGAACAGCTAAGGGTGTTCCGATCATCAATATGTTGAACATTGAGCAAGGAGAAAAGATATCCGCCGTGATTCCTGTGACTTCAGAGGATATGCAACGGGAAGATTACTATTTATTCACAGCAACAAAACACGGTATAGTGAAAAAGACGTCGTTGAGTGCCTTTGCTAACATTCGTAAAGCTGGGCTGATTGCTTTATCTTTGCGTGAAGATGATGAACTAATTGGTGTGCGTCTGACGGATGGGGAACAAGATATTATTATGGGGACTGAATTGGGTATGTCCATTCGATTCCCTGAATCTGATGTCCGTCCAATGGGTCGTGTTGCATCGGGTGTTAAAGGCATCGCTTTAGATCATGAAGATAAAGTCATTGATATGGATGTTATTCAACCTGATACGACTGTACTTGTTGTTACAACCAAAGGTTATGGGAAACGCACGACGATCGATGATTACCGCACGCAAACGCGCGGAGGCAAAGGCGTAAAAACGCTTAATGTCACACGTAAAAATGGGCCTGTCGTTGGTCTCAAGGTAGTCAATGAAGGTGAAGATCTCATGATCATTACCAATACAGGTGTTGCAATTCGTCTGCACATGGATGATATATCAACGTATGGCCGCAATACAAAAGGTGTGAAGTTGATCAATGTAGGCGAAGAGGCCGAAGTAAGTACTGTGGCACGACTTGTGTCAACGGAAGATGATGAAGAAACGACGGAAGAATAATGAAAATCGTAGTACAATAGGATTAAGAACTTGGGACTTGCTCCTAATGTATAGTAGGAAAGGAGCCGACTTATGGAATTTGTTATCGATCAATTCTCGATTTTCTTGGTAGTCGTTTTGTTTCTGGCTATGGAGGCTATCATTGTGAACCTCGTGATGCCTCGGTCAGAATAGTTTTTTCTCTGTCGATACGGCCCCTTTGACCTAGATGGGATGCTTTACAAATCCTATGGGTGATTGGGGCTGTTGCTATGCATTAGGACTATTTGCAATGGAATAAACTTCCGTGTTGACTTTCGATTTCTAGGATGGTATATTGATACCTGTCGCCGCGAGAGACGGGCGACACGGGCGAGCAAGAAAGCCCGGTGGATCCTTGAAAACTAAACATCGTATAGAGAAGGACAACGTGTAA
>JAKADA010000048.1 GCA_021820975.1 Bacillota bacterium | reverse complement strand
GTGATCATTCAAGCTCGCACAACTCTGTGCTTACGCGCGCAGCGAAGTATATCCTGACTTCACTTGTCGGTATCGGTGTGAACGTCGGCGTGCTGTATGTGCTAAACCACCAAGGACACATGGATTACCTGCTCGCTAATCTCTTGGGAATCATCGTTGCAACCCTGTGGAATTATGCGATCAACAATATCTGGACATGGCGCGTCAAATCCGGCTCAGTGATCACGGATCAAGCGCTCGTGCGGCATGTGGATCGCATGTCGTGATAAAGATCTTGTACGCAGGAATGTAATGATAGTGAACTGGTGAGCGTGGGCACGCCACTTTTGAAACCATGCTACAAGCGGTCTCGAAACGTTGATTCTGACACATGGGTTTATAACGTCGCAAAATAGCAACGCATGGTCAATGTCAACGCCGTTTTCACTTGATGAGATACTCGCAGCTGCTCTCGTTAGGATTGATCCACAGGTGAAAAGTAAAAGACAATCCATTACAACACAACATCAAATGCAACTTTGTGAAGAAGTCGAACAAAGTCAATACAACTATGCACAAACGTTACTCCTCCTTGGCTTTGTTTATCAGGTGAGAATTTTTTTTGTACACGTCGTGATCGTGTACATGACGACGAGTGATAAGTTAGGTATTTTTCTAAGACCGCTTTACGCCGTTATTCGATTAACATGCATATTTATTTTCATTTTTGTGCTTATGTCAGTAACGGGCAGCAGTGTGCAATTAGATAGGCGGAGAAATGCTTATCCCGCGAGAGATAGTTCCGGATACCACTCATAACGGAGATACCTGTTCGTGCCTATCCACGCTGGGAATGTTGTAGGGATGCCCCTTTGCGGGTTAAGAGGTGTGTAAAACACTGACTCAAGGCGTGGTGTATTCTGCGAGCAATTCATCGAAGTGCCAGGGACAGCATTCAAAATAGCACGTGATACTTACAAGGCGGTGTTACAGATGAAGATGACAGAACAAGGATACATGAAGGCTGTACTAACCACGGGGTTTGGCGGGTTAGATAAACTTGAGTACCACGACCATATTCTTATCCCTACTCCATCATTTCAAGAGGTTCTTGTTCGGGTCGGCGCCTGCGGATTAAACAACACAGATATTTGGACCCGCGAAGGGGCATATGGTGGATCAGTTGATGAGGACTTTCAATCTGGATGGAGAGGAGATAAGTTTGAATTCCCGAGGATTCAGGGAGCAGATATTGTCGGACGAATTGTTGCGGTCGGAAAAGGTGTCCCAGAATTACGAGTGGGTGAAAGAGTTATCGTAAATCCCACGTTGTACAAAGGCGACAGCCATGAATCCATCTATCATGCGGAATTCATCGGTAGTGAACGCGACGGAGGGTTTGCTGAATACGTGACCGTCCCGACCGGAAACGCGATTCCAATTCAGTCAGACTTCTCTGATGCAGAACTGTCAACCTTCATGGTGTCATATTTGACGGCAGAACACATGCTAAATCGAGGTGGAGTGGCACGAGGGCAGACGGTACTCGTGACAGGTGCCTCGGGAGGAGTTGGCTCAGCTTTATTGCAGTTGGCGAAACGGCGAGGAACTAAGATTATTGCCGTTGTTAGCCGTGGTAAAGAAGCTCAGGCGCAAGAAATCGGCGCTGACTTTATCATCCAACGCGGAAGTCGAATTCGAGATGGCTTAAATAGAATTGGGGCACCACATATCGATGTAGCCATCGATGTTGTAGCGGGAGCACAGGTGAATGAACTTTTAGACATCCTTCGCCCAGGTGGCAAGTTTGTCATTGCAGGAGCAATTGGAGGACCTGTTACAAAAATAGACTGGAGAATGGTGTATTTGAAGTACATAGACATACTCGGATCGACCCTTGGAACGATGGAAGAGTCTAGGGATTTGGTGCGTTATATCGAAGGAAGAGAAATTAGACCTTTGCTATATAAGGCTTACCCATTAAAAGACATTGTGCAGGCTCAAACCGACTTTATAAATAAAAACTTCTTTGGGAAGCTTGTCGTTGTACCACACTAGTGAATGACTGGATACATTTGCACTAAGAAACTTCGAGTTCAACAATTATGGAGCGCTATGCAATCCCTCTTCTGTCGCGAAGGGGGCGCTAATGGAGTATGGCAAGAAAATGTATTTTCGCATAAATATGCAGAAATGAACGGCATTGTTTTAAGATATTCACCTATATGACCCTATAGATGGAATAGAATCTATGAAACCACCCCATGATGAAAATGTGTCATAAATCCAGTGGGCGCAGTTCATCAGAGAAGGTACACTATTCATGCGTACCGACTTCAATATCATCTTTTCATCCTAGGAAACCGTGGTTCCGAAAGCGGAGAGCGAACAATAAGTGGAAAATGGGCCTGAGTAAGTTTGGGTAAGTTTTCTGTAACCGAAACGGATTCCAAAAGCACTCACGATGGAAGAATTGGAACTCCTTCGAGATTCGTGTTCAATGGCTCTGGAGCAAAGGCAAGAATCTGGTTGCAACGGTACTTGAATCAAAGAACCGATGATGATCGAGCATTGTTTGTCACGGAACGAGAACCGCATCGGTTATCAATTCATGAGATTCAATACATTTTTAAACGGATCGCCAAGCGACGTGGAATAGAAGATCGGGTCAGTCCACATAAGATGAGACATACGCTTGCGACGGTGCTGAATAATCAGGGAGCGCCGCTCGTGACGGTACAATCTATTTTAGGACACGAAAAACCGAAAACGACGCAGTTGTATGCTTCACTAAGCGGTTCATCGCGGCAACAGTCATACCAACGCTATTTTATCCAGATGCTTCTAAAAAAAGCTTTGTTTCAGAATATCATAGTGGTAAAATTATGTATATTCATGAAAAAATGGATATTTTTGGTGATTTTGCACATCTGGGCCGGATCGCGCAATAGCAATAAAGTCGTGAATGCAAGGAAAATGGTAGATTTCAGATGAGATTTAGAATATTAGTAGCGCCATTATGACACGGTGGTGGTCATCCGTTTTATTCCTTCGCTATCCGATTCATCCAATGTGATCGCATAACTGCCCGTGGTTTTATCGTTCTGTCATTCACGAGGGCACAAATAGAGTAAAGCACAATAATTCGTGAATAATTATGCGGTCACAGGCACGTTAGTATTAAGGGACTATCGGGCCGATAGCGACAGAAGTCCCCGACGCCCACTAACTTTATTGCACTCACTATGCGGTGTATACTAACGGTTAGGGGGAACAATTCCAAATTCAGTGAAGGGCAGGTATGCCTCGTGGCATTGTCGCGTGAACAATTACATCGCGTTATCGATCATCTTTCACCTGAGAAGTTGCCAGCATTAGCTGATCTAATTGAAAAACTCATTGACGAGGATGATGAACCTGTTACAGATGCGGAGATTGCGGAGTATAAACGTATACTGCAGGAAATGCGAAATGGCGAGTTCGTCCCGTTTGATGAAGTCTTTGGGGAAAATTAAATGTACAGCCTTGCTATAAGCCAAGATGCGCAGAAATTTATTGACAAACAACCATCACACACGAGGCAGCGACTTCGAAATGCTTTGATACAACTAGCAGAGGATCCATTTACCAACCAGAACGTCAAAAGATTGAAGGGCACGGACACTATGCTCAGGCTCCGCGTAGGGGATTTTCGGATTGTGTTTTCCATTGAGGAGCAAAAGCTGATGATCCTAGTAATTTCAATCGGAAACAGAGGTGACGTTTATAACAAGTTGTAGGCTTCCGATTGCGTCATTTTGAGTTCGCCCTTGTTTTCAAAAATGTATATATATTCGAACCTGATTCTGTCGCTTACGGGCAGAATAATCTAATAAGACTCATATCAGGAAATCTAATAGTAACGGTATGCCTAGTCTAGGTTTAATAATAAGATGCTAGGAAGTGCACGGAATTCATGGTGTGCTATTGCGAGTTAACCGGTTTGAAGGTGTCTGATGAGAAGGACCATGTTGTTTGTTGGAAGTTGTGCTGAAGTAAGCGAGTTGGGGTATCGGTACACCTGTAAATGACATAAGGGTAACACAATGGCGTGAATTGATGTGCATGCCATTGTGTTACCCTTTGATAGCCCCCTCGTGGTTAGTTCACTGTTAGCCAATCTGTTCGGCAGACTGATCACGCGTGTTCTTTTCCGGCCTAGGATAAGGAAATAGCTCGCTGAGTCGGACGACACGCCCGTATTCATTCTTGTACACGATGTGCTCGCGCGTAAACTGACGCGGGCTTTCCAAGCCACATGCTGCTGCTAGTGCAAACAGACCTTGTCGCAATTGAATCACGTAGTTCATGACCCGCCATTGCTTTTCCTCAGGCACGAGTGCGGCTTGATATTTCAGATTCGTCGTAGTCACACCCGTTGGACATTTCCCTGTGTGGCACTGCATTGCCATGATACAACCGTTAGCCATCATAAAGCCACGCGCGGAATTCACACAATCAGCACCAAGTGCGAGGGCAATGGCGACTTTATCAGACGTGATCAGTTTACCTGAAGCAAAAATCTTAAATTTGTCGCGCACACCGAACTTCCGAGCAGCATCGTCTAGCGCTATCAACGCTGGGTACAATGGGAGACCCATGCTGTCGGCCATGGACTTGAAGGTAGCTCCAGAGCCGCCCTCGCTGCCGTCGACGGTGATGAAATCAGGATAAATATCGAGATGAATCATCGCTTGGAAGAACGCGTTTAATTTCGTGTGATCCCCGACGACAATCTTGATTCCGACCGGCTTTCCTCCTTCGTCCTGCAACTTCTTGATGAAGCGGAAGGTATCCTCATTGTTTTTTAAGAATGGGAATCGATTTGGCGAATTCACCGTTTTTCCAATCGGAACCTTTCGGATGGCAGCGATTTTCGCATTGACCTTGGAACCCTCCAAGTGGCCACCGCGAATTTTCGCGCCTTGTGCAAATTTGAGCTCGAATGCTTTGATATTCGGCTCAGCCGCTTTTTGGCGAAATTCGTCAAATGAAAAATTGCCGTCATCGTCACGGTACCCAAACAAGCCCGGCCCGATCTGCGCGACAACATCGACGCCGCTCGCCAAGTGATCTGTGGCGACGCCACCTTCACCCGTATTGATCCACGATCCGCCGGCCATACGGGCACCATTACCCGTAGATTGGATATAATGTTCACCGACAGCGCCATACGAAGTGGCGGAAGCGCCAAACATACCCTTGATTGTCCAGGGGTGCGATCTCGCTTCTCCAACAACAATTGCGTCGTGATCGTCATACAGCCACTTCTTCACCTCATCGTTGTTTAACTGTTCGCGGCGTGAAAAGAGTCCCTCTTTCAGAATCTTGTAGGTTTTTCCGTGCGCTACTTCAGCATTGTCCACTTTCAATTCCTCAATTAACTTCGGATACATATCGTTGGAGATGTAGAAACCGGACGATTCATAATCGCGCTTGGAGCCAAAACTGATTAAATCGGTTCGGTACTTAGCTGCAAAGACGAGGCCAATTAAATCGCTCCTGGAAAACGGTTTTCCCTGTGTATCTCCATCAAACCAGTACTGCCGAAATTCAGGACCTAGCTTTTCTAATAGATATCGAATCCATCCCATATACGGATGCGCACGGATGATAGAGTGCTGTGGTTTTTTGGATAAAAGGTACATATAGCCAAGCAGACTTACCGGTGTAAGCACAAATATCGCAAGCAATATCAGCACGAGAATTAGTGTAGCAACAGGCATAATCAAGCTCCTTTCAGGGAGATTAGATTTGTAGGTTCTTATTAGTGTAACAGATTGAGCTCTAAGGGACATATGGTATTCAGTTAATAGGGTGGACACTGCAAACAGAGAATGTCAAAATACTTTGTCTGATATATTTTAGCTGCCAGAAATTGCACGGGCGTTTTATAGCCAATGGATGAGAAAATACGTAACCGGTTGTACCAAAGCTCGATATACTCGAAAATATCTCGTTTGGCCCTTTCGCGTGTTGTGTACGTCTCTGGATGAATGAGTTCCCGCTCCCTACAAATGGGTGCTTACGATCGCTTTTATACTGAGTAATCCAGCCGTACAAGGTCTACTCTGAGATTTCCAATTTTACTGTATTCACTTTGAAATCTTTGTCCTATTTACTTGCCAACATAAACACCTCGAATCGATTTATTTATTTTCACACTCTCGATTCGTTGTGTAAACCATTAGAGCCTAACACTACGACGATTCGCGGTCGTCAAGGCGTCAAACTATCTCCGGCCTAGATGAACGATCGCAATCACAACAAGCAATCCAGACAACACAATCGACAACATGCGGTAGGTGGATGCATTCATCGCGTCCTCCTTTCCCGGAGTGGCGCGACACACCTTCTTGTTTGTCTACATTCTATCACAGGATCGAGAGCCTTCCTGCCAAGCATGGGAAGACTTTTCGGTGTATAGAATTGCGCGACGTGGGCATACCTCACGTTGCATTTTTTTGTTGATTGGGATCAAACAACGGTGAATGGCCCCATCGTTGAAAGATAAATTAATATAGACCGAATTGGCCTGCTATCCTATGATGGTGGGCTTTTTGTAGCATTTGGGTAGTGTTGAAAATAGGCTTAGTATGTATACTATAGCTAGACAGTCTAGATGAAATGAGGATGATGTGATGAACGTGGTATGGCAACTTCAAGAAGCGAAAAATCGTTTGAGTCAAGTTGTTAACGATGCTTCTAGCAACGGTCCACAGATTATTACTGTCCATGGGAAACCGGTTGCTATTGTTTTGTCGATGCAGGAGTACGAGCGGTTAATTCACCCTCAAACTACGCTGACAGAGTTTTTTGCAGCGTCTCCTTTTTACGATGTAGATCTTGATGTAGTAAGGGATTCAGATTATACTCATGAGGCGGATTGGTGAACTATCTTTTGGATACCAACGTAATTTCTGAGCTCACCAAGAGAACGCCAAATGCCAATGTGATTCACTGGATAGAAAGGCATCATGAAAGCTACTTATTTCTAAACGTGATTACCTTTGGGGAACTTCAAAAAGGGATCAGCAAATTGAGTGATGAAACAAAGGCAGATCAACTTCAAACGTGGGTAGGTGCATCAGAAAAGAACGGTACTAAACTTCCTGTGATGGACAGTTTGATTGCGGCAACGGCGATGAAGCACGATTTGATTGTAGTTATTCGAAACGTATCCGATTTCGAACATAGTCAGGTTAGGGTAGAAAATCCTTGGGTTTAGTGAAAGAAGATAGATTGGCTGGATGGTTGTCGGTAACGCGATCTTCAAACACACGTAATCTACATGTCATGGGACTGTCCTATAATGAACTCGTAGCGTTATTGACCCCCTATGATGATATTTCTTGCGCGACGTGGGCATACCTCACGTTGCATTTTTTTGTTTGCATACATGCAGTAGTGGCCATCACAAATAAAAGTCAAACCCTTAGAGGATTCGGCTTTTATGTCTGGATTGATGGCAGGGCGGCTTATCCTGCATCTCTGGTAACTTGCTTTGACAAGCGCGTGGGGAACCTTTTCCATCTCAACAATCCACATTATGTAGTATGCCTTATTGATTAACCTATCGAGAAGGTTAGCGTCTTTTAGCCGTAGCTTGCGAAACTTGGTTAAGGAACTTGCTTCAATCACCGGGTCTTACGGTACCATGTGAAGGAAGTATTTAAAGGACATGTCGTATTTGGAATGTTCGACGATGTCTACGTCTGGGAGTAATCAAGTCATAGCGTTCGATGTATGGGCTCAAAATCAGGGATGGTTGCTGTCGAATCAGAGCACGCACCTGCTTCTCAATGATGTTTCAATCAGAGGGAATTTTTCAGTGGCCTCCGGGGATTGTGGGGGATGTTTCGATTTTTCGTTTTGTTTCATCCAATACTTGAGTTGGTGAGTTTTTACTTTCTGCTCGGAGCACCATGCAATAGCTTTCGTGCCGCTGGCACGAAAGTCGCGAACACGGATCTCCCATTGTTTATACTGTGCAAGCTGATCTTCTCGTGCCATGATCACTACCTCCCTTGAGATTCATGAGGGTGTTATTTCAATAAATAGAATATATAGATAGGTATGTTTGGTTTTACGCTTACCCTGTTAATCAAGAACGTAGATGCTTAGGCTCGGACTATTTGCTATTATGTCAGGTGCTATCACTATAATTTCAATTCTAAATACCGAGGTGTTTAAATGAGTGCAAATGGATGGTTACCTTATGAAAAGTGGGTCACAGTTCAAAACTCCGTTCCTATTGTATGTGTTGATGTAGTGTTATTTAATAAGCCAAAGACTACTAAGAACATGCGTTGTGGGCTGATTTTACGAGAAACTCCACATCAGGGCACCAAATGGTGTTTAGTGGGAGGGCGCATGCTCCGTGGGGAAAACTTCAATGATGCTATACTAAGGCAAATAGGAGAAACACTCGGAAAAGAAGTTGAATTTGAAATCACTGAGGACATTCAACCGGCATTTGTGGCCCAGTACTTTCCCTTTGCTTCTCCATTCTGTGATGATCCGAGACAGCATGCGATAGGACTTACATTTGAAGTAGTTCTGAAAGGCAACCCTGTGGCTCAAGGAGAAGCGATTGATTTCAAGTGGTTTGACGTTACGTCACTTCCGAATAGTGATGACATCGGGTTTAAGCAACATCAAGTGTTATATCCTTTATGCAGAAATTTGAATTGACACCCACACATAACCGTATATACTTTATTATAGAATGCAAGTAAGTTATGCGGAGGGTGAGATATGGTTGAGTCTACGCAAGTGAAGAACGTGCAAGAGCTATTGCATGAATTTTACTCTTTGAAGAAACCTTGTCAAAGTTACGCCATTCCTTTTTCCAATGTAGGGGAAAAAGATGTGTATAATATTACCGCACCTTTTCTTGATCGTGGCGAATATGTTATCGCTGGACGAGTAGAAGATCGAGACAACGAAGATTCGAGTGTCGTCTTTTTTGTTGAGCGTTCAGATGTATGGGTGCCGCGTGAGGGTGAAAGAATCTTCGCATCACTTCAAGATCCGTTTATCACGTTTATTCATGGTGAGCTTATATTTGGCGGCGTTGAAATTTGGCCGAGTTTTGGTAACCGCGATGCGCTTGAGTATCGAACGGTGTTTTATCGTGGTGCACATGTTGCAGACTTGCGATTGTTTGCTGTTGGTCCGCAAAGTATGAAAGACATTCGGCTGGTAGAATTAGAGGATCATCAGATTGGCGTGTTTACAAGACCTAAGGGCGATCTCTATGGTGGTCCTGCAAAGATAGGATTTTCGATTATCTCGTCGCTTGATGAGTTGACGCCAAGATTGATCATCGAAGCGGAGATCCTGCCCAACCTGTTTCAACCTGATGAGTGGGCGGGTGTAAACGAATTGCACTTGTTGGGCAATGGCAAAATTGGTGTGTTGGGTCATATAGCGTACTTCTCAGAGGATGGGATGCGCCACTACTATGCGATGGCTTTTGTTTTTGATTATCAACGAAGGGAAATATCGCCGATCAAAATCATAGCTGCAAGAGATTGCGTCGATACGGCTGTTCAGGCCAAGCGCAGTGATTTACAAGACATTTTGTTTGCCGGTGGTTTGGTTTTGCGTGATGATGGGCAGGCCGACTTGTATACTGGGGTTAATGACTGCGAGGCTTATGTGATCAATCTACCTGATCCTTTCAGCCGACGATAACAACAACAAATTTTAGAAAGATAGGTCGTGCCATGGCTGACTTTGAAACAAATACAACCTTACTGAGACAATTAAACGAAAAAAGGATCTTGAACACGGTTCGGCAACACGTCCGGATTTCTCGAACTAACTTAGGGAAAGAAATCAATATAGCGACAGCCACTGTGATGAGAATTGTCGATGGTTTGATTAAAAAAGGCTGGTTAGAAGAGGTTGGACCTGACGATTCTACAGGTGGTCGCCCAGCGATCTTGTTACAGATCCGTCCTGAAGCAGCTTTCAGTGTCGGTATCGAGTTGGGCCGAGTCTATGTGCGTTTCGTTTGCGTGAATTTGTTGTGTGAGGTTGTTTTTGAAGAAGAGATCGACATGGATTCCCTTCGGGACATCGACCATCTGATCGGTTACATTACCGGGTTCATTTATCGTACAGGTATCGAACAGTCTGACGTTATTGGCATTGGTGTGGCAGCGCCTGGACCTCTTGATCCTATCCATGGCCTGTTGCTTGCAACCGAAGATGTCGGATCACAGTGGCACGGTGTTACGTTGACTGAACTTATCGAACGGCAATTGGGCATTCCTGCGTATCTATCAAATGATGCGGATGCTGCCTCATTGGGTGAGACGTGGTTTGGACTAGGCGAAAATCACAATGATGTGCTGTTTATTTTAGCCGATGCAGGCATCGGCGCTGGCTTATCGATCCATCGATCCATCTATCGTGGGGCGAGAAATCAAGCAGGTGAATTCAGTCATACGATTGTCGATATTCATGGCGACTTGTGCACGTGCGGAAGGCGAGGGTGTGTGAATACCGCGGCATCGGCCTATGCCATGGCTAGCGAAATGCGAAAGATTGACCCGAAATTCAAAGGGTTGGGTATCATTGATATCGTCAAGGAAGCTGTGAATAAAACAGGACCTGAGCAAAAAATCATTCAACGCGCGATTGAATTCTTGAGTGTCGGTGTTTACAATTTTGTCAAAATATTCGATCCTGACATTGTGATACTTGGTGGAAGGACGCTTTTATTTGGTGATTACATGCTCGCTGAAACGATCCATCGAGTTCAATCCTTGTGTAAAAGTGATGTATCTGATCCTATTATCGTGACATCGACGAGTTTTGGCATTAGCGCAGTGGCTATCGGCGCAGCTTCGTTAGTCTTGCAACAAGTCTATGATCACACGCAACTCATTGAATAGGAGGTGATGGTGTTTATTTAAAAGAATTGACAGAGATACGTTGTGCCTATATACTTACTATCAGAAGAAAAGA
>JAKADA010000014.1 GCA_021820975.1 Bacillota bacterium | reverse complement strand
CGGAAATTCTTTTTTTATTAGTCTTGATGACGCGCTTTTGTAAGCGTTGATAAACTTAGATAGTTCGGAATTGGGATGTGCCTTGAACAAAACATGGACATGATCGCGGTCGTGGTTCCATTCCTGATGATAGTAGCGCAGATATTTTATCCAAAATAATGCGAAATAGAATGAATACCGCGACTCACATGAAGCACTCGATTCAACACTGGATACACTTTGCTATATGACTTTTCTCCTTCCAAAATTTCTAATCCCTTGTACATAAACTGTGGATAGCGCGTTATCAAACTATGGATAAAATTGATGTTACCGTAAAATACGCCGTTCACTTTCGACAATAAACTCAGTTCAGGCATGATGAGTCGATCTACTTCATCTTGGTACGATTGCATATCGTACGTGCCATTTTGAGTTTGTTTGATGACCTGCGCGGCCGCTAATTCCCCACTATAAAGCGCATAATAAATACCTTCCCCACCAAATGGTTCAACGAGACCCGCCGCGTCACCGATAAGAGCAACCCCACCTCTGGCAATTTGTAAAGGTGCGCCACCAAAGGATAAATGATGTCCACGAGCTTGTAACACGTCCTTAAGAAGGTCATGCGAAGAAAGAAAGACCTTCAGACAACGTTGCAAATCAGCTGTATTCGGCGTAAAGGATCCAACTCCGATGGAAAAATGATCGCGCTTTGGAAAAACCCAAAGGTAGCCATGGGGTACTGCTCCATAATCAATGAGGATACTATGCGAATGTTTCTCTACAAATGTCGGGGCTCGCTTCACTTCATATTCTAACGCCAGGATCTTTTGCTTGCCTAAGGATAGATCTGTTTTTCTCGCAACAAGACTATTTACCCCATCTGCACCAAGCAAAAATCGACAGGAAAAGCGTTTTGTGCGTGTCGCAACGTAAATGATATCCTCCTCTGTCGTCACATCGATCACAGACTCATCCGTTTGCAGATTTGCACCACAATTCACGGCATGCTGAGTTAATAAGAAATCCAATTCATCACGCATCACAAGAAACATAAACGGCCTTTTGTGCGTAAAGATTTGCGTCTTCTCTCCGTCATTTTGAGCAACAACGGTATCAATTGACTCACGAACAACCGAACTAATATCGATCGGCATTTTTTGCAACGCACGACGCGTAATACCTCCCCCACAAGTCTTATAGCGAGGTAAAGGATAGCGTTCTAAGATGAGCACAGATAATCCGGCCGCTGCCAATCTCGCCGCTGCTGTACTCCCAGAAGGACCAGCACCCACCACGATGACATCATAATCAACTTTGAGCAATTTTCGCACCCCTTATAGGTTGATCTTCCTTTCTTGAATCCACAAAGTCATTTGTTCTGTTGACATGGGCTTGGCAAGTAAAAAACCTTGCGCATGATCACATTGTGCATCACGTAAAAACTGCAGTTCCTCTTCTCTTTCAATACCTTCGGCAACCACGGTAAGACCAAGGCTTGCAGCAAGGTTTAAAATCGCGATGACAATAGCTTCATTGGTCGGTTGGGATAAATCTTGGATAAATGATCCATCAATTTTGAGTTTATCGACAGGCAACATACGCAAATAACTTAAGGAAGAATACCCAACGCCAAAATCATCAAGCGCTGTGCAAATACCTCGAGTACGCAAGTCATTCAAGGTGACAACAGCATGCTCGATATCTTCAATAACCGTTCGCTCCGTAATTTCAATTTGTAGCCATTTCGAAGCAATAGCAACCTCATCGATAATGCGTTGCAACCGTTCCACGTAATCAACAGCCTGAAATTCCCTAGCAGACACATTGATGGCTATAGGAATAGGAATCAGTCCTTGCTTTAGCCAAGTTTTGATTTGCAAACACACCTGTGTTGCGACCCATTCGCCTACGGCAACAATCAGCCCCGTCTCCTCAGCAAGAGCGATAAATTCGCCAGGAGACACAAGTCCATGACCCGTTCGATTCCATCGTATAAGTGCCTCTGCACTTACCATTTCATGAGTAGCAATAGCATAGATAGGTTGATAGTACAATTCAAATTCCTGTTGTAAAAGGGCATTTCGTAATGCCTGCTCTAAATCATTTCGATAGATGTACTGATCATTTAAGGTTTGTGAATAGATTTGATAGCGAGCCTTGCCATCCGATTTTGCAGCGTACATGGCGATATCCGCATTTTGCAATAAAGTATCAGCATCGTGGCCATGTTGAGGATAGATGGCCACGCCAATACTCGCTGAAACATAGAAAGAGCGATTTACCGCAAAAAATGGCAAACGAAATGCATCAAGAATTGATGATGACATAGAAACAATCTGATCCATGTTGATCTTCGCTATCATCAAAGCAAATTCATCACCACCTAATCGACTAGCAACATCCTTTGCATTTATCATACCTTGCAGACGCTGTGCCACGGAACGCAACACTTCATCACCTACAGCATGCCCTAATGTATCGTTGATGTTTTTAAAACGATCTAAGTCCACAAACGCTACCATGATACAAAACTCATCCTTTGTAGCAGCACACTCTACAATCGCATCATGCAGGCGTTGTTTTAGTAACATGCGGTTTGGTAGATCAGTTAGAGTATCATGATACGCCATATAATGAATAAGATCAGCAGATTTCTTTTGTTCTGTAACATCTTGAAAGACCACCTGTGTAGCCGGTTCACCTTCAAAACGAGTCGGAAAAACGACAACATCTAAATGAATGATTTTATCATCCAAACGACGCACGGTAATCTCTACGGAACGCTGAAAAGTTTCCGTTATTGTGAACAATCGCGTTAGGCTCACTGTATCATTTTGATCCTTAAAAGATTTCATGGATGCGATCATAATTTCTTCATTTTTCTTGGCTCCAAGGATAGCAACACCAGCCGGATTAACATAGCGTATGGTACCTTTTTGATAGATAACCATGCCAATAGGAGATGTCTCAAGCAATGCTTGGTATTTTTGTTCATTTTCCTGCAACGCGAGCTCAGTGGCACGTTGACGCGTTATATCCACCACGACAACAAGTCGTGCTTGAATTTTCTCAAATTGAATAGGCAGTCCCGTTAATTCGACATAACCTAATGTCCCATCAAACCGATTAAAAGCTGTCATAGACACATCTTTTTGCTCATGATAGACAACCTTTTGTTGCACATAATCAAGCCAATCCGCGGGAATAAATTCAAGTAAAGTACGCCCTACTAAATCTTCATCAGGCGAAGACCGTAACACATGTCGGCAAGCATCATTCATAAATAGGATCTTTCCATCACGATGGACAAACATAGCGATAGGTGAATACTCTGCAATAACACGATAACGAAGTTCACTTTCTTGTAATTGTTCTACTGTATGTTTAAAACGAGTACTATACCGATCAAGCAATACAGCGCCGAGGACTAACCCTAAGACGAACGTAACGTCAAAACCCATCGTGACAGACTGCAAACTGTTGTTCATCACAGGTGGCATCATGAGTGCTAAAGGGCTAAGGAGGTGTAGCGTAGCTAAGGCATCCATGCGTTGACCGGTTAAAGCGATACTGATAACAGCTGCAGACGCACCGATCCACTTTCGGTCATCAAAGAAAAGTGAGATATTGATTAACCATATGATAGCGATAGTACTCACCACGGAAATCATCCATGTAAAAATAAATAAGGCAATATTCGTGACACTAATCGTTAAAGACGTGTTCATCAGTTGAAAGATATCGAGTGCTGTACCCAAGAGTAAACTTACCGAAAAAATCCAAAGTCGCGATCGGTTTGCTCCTCGTAACATCGAATAAAGAATAAAACCAAGAATAAACCAAAATGTGAGAAAAGCAGTTATATAGACGATAGGTTGACTAGGATAAGTCGCATATTCCACCGCGCGATTAAACGACCGAATCAGCCAAATCGAAAGATCTATCATAAAACTGGCCAATGTAATCGTCAGCATACGCCGTTTGCCTGTACTCGCTGTTTCTTGCAACAAACCCAAGAGAATCACGAATAAAAACAGTGAAACCAATATACCCAATATAGCTTGTACAATATAGGGAAAAGCCAAGATCATTCCTCCCAGCACATTCTGAGAGACAAAATATGCTACTAATATTACGATACCAAAAATGGTAGTACTAAGCTACTCATCCTAAAAAAACAAATCCCACCTAGGTAGTCGACCTAGGTGGGATCCGAGATGAAGGACGAATATATCAACTCATACGTTCTGGATTCATCGATCTTCGTACACTCGGCATCGCTTCGTGCTCGGAAATTTGATCGATACTTCGACCTGAAGGTTCCGGAAGCACCATAGTAAGTAATAAACCAAGAAAAGATACGACTGCACTCACGACTAATGCGCCAGATAGGCCATATGTCCCTGATAAGATAGGAAACGTTGAAGCTCCAATAAAAGCACCTAACTTGGCAAAACCAGCCGATACTCCATGTCCCGTTGTACGCATTGAAACCGGAAATAATTCCGCTGGCATAATAAATGTTGTCGTATTAGGTCCAAATTCAGCAAAGAAGTAGCTGATTCCGTATAAGATAAGAAAAGGAATAACCATCGTAGTTAGGGCTGGAAATATTCCCATAACAAGAAATGCCAAACCCATACAAAGAAAACCTATCCATTGTAATTTTTTATGTCCAATTTTGTCGATGGTCGAAAACGCCAATATATACCCGGGTAAAGCTGCAATAACAAAAATAATTAATGACCATGCCTCAGCTGTCACAGGCGACGCATGCGGTGCAATCATTTTCATAATTAACGGAGTAGAAATAGTATTACCATAATAGGCGTAATCAAATAAAAACCACGTTCCGGCTGTCCCGATCAGCGTTAATACAATTCGCGGTGTAAAATAAATACGTCTTTTTAATAGAGGAACTGGCCGTTGCTCTTGTACAGGTGCATTTGTATCATACGGTAAATCGGCATCTGATGACTTGTCTTGCATCAATACTTGGTAACGCGGTGATTCAGGCATGCGACTTCTCGCATACACCACAAAACCCGCAGGTAACGCTCCGAGACCAAGCATGATTCGCCATGCCCATTCTTGATGAATTCCGCTTGCAAGTAATGTCATCGCAACGATAGGGCCAGTGATCAAACCGAGCGCTTGCATGGAAAATACAAGCCCGATCAATTTTCCGCGATCTTTCGTATTGGAGTATTCACTCGTCAAAACTGCACTGACGGGATAATCACCACCGATACCCAAACCCATAATGAAACGAAATACCATAAGCCAAAGAATATTGGGTGAAAAAGCACACAATAAAGCGCCTACTGCAATGATACTTGCAACAAGCACATAGACTTTTTTACGGCCAATGGCGTCGGAGATCCGACCAAAAATAAATGCGCCAAGAAAAGCTGCAATTAAAGATGTACTACCAATGAGCCCGATCATTTCCTTGCTGAGATGCCATTCGCCTTTTAGTAAAACCAAAGCAGCACCAATAATGAACAGGTCATAAGCATCCGTAAAAAAACCTGCACCTGCGGTTAAAACCGCCTTTAAATGAAATAAACTTAATGGAGCATCATCAAGCGTTGTGATGAGCTTATCGCTCTCAGACATGAACGCGCCCATGTTCCTGTGAAGATCTATAGGAACCACGGTGCCTCCTTTCGCACTTCAGATTTATGCTTAGCATACACCATGGTACGCTTGCTATGCTGTGAAATCAAATGGCAGATCATCCTTGTGAAAAGTTTTGTTTTATCGTCAATTGATAATTGATATGGGTACGCTATACTATGGTGTATTGTAGGTTACTTTCTGCTTAGGAGGCACACATTTGGGAACGTTGGAAGCTTGCTTATTTGATCTCGATGGTGTGATCGTGGATACTGCCAAATATCATTATCTAGCTTGGAGAAGATTAGCAGAAGAATTGGGATTTGAGTTTACTCTTTTGCAAAATGAGCAATTAAAAGGTGTAAGTCGTATGCGTTCTTTAGAAATTCTCCTTCAAATAGGCGATATTCATGTTTCTAAAGAACAAATGGAGGATATGGCCGCAAGGAAAAACGCATGGTATGTCGAATACATTTCTCATATGACCCCAGAAGAAGTCTTACCAGGAGCTAAAGAGTTTTTAGCATCTGTACGCGCAGCCAATATCAAGACAGCACTTGGTTCTGCGAGTAAAAATGCCATGATGATCTTAAACAACGTCGACTTAGTTGATTACTTTGACGTCATTATCGATGGTACAAAAACGTCAACAGCTAAGCCTGATCCTGAAGTGTTTCTTTTGTGTGCATCCGAATTGGGTGTTAAAACGCAAAACTGCGTTGTCTTTGAAGATGCTCAGGCAGGCATCGAGGCTGCAATTCGTGCCGAAATGCATTGCGTTGGCATTGGTTCTGAGACCACCTTAGCTAAAGCTGATTTAGTCGTTGCTTCTCTAGCCGATATTTCACTAGATCGTTTGACATTCACGTAATTTTATTTTTTTATTTCCATGCAACCGTTTGCGCATAGATGCAAATTGCTGTTATAAGGAGTTGTATGTGTATGCAACAATATTATTTACTTGATCCGTGGTCGATTATCGAAAAAGATTTTGATCCACAACATCACGAAATTTCCGAAAGTGTTTTTAGTATTGGCAATGGCTATATGGGACAGCGGGCCAACTTTGAAGAGAAATATTCTGGTGCTTCCCTTCAGGGAAGTTACATGGCGGGCGTATATTATCCTGATAAGACGCGTGTCGGTTGGTGGAAAAATGGATATCCCGAATACTTTGCAAAAGTCCTCAACAGCACAAACTGGGTTGCTATCGACGTCGTGATTGATGGGCAAACGCTTGACCTTTCCACCTGTAAAGTTCGCGATTTTACCCGTGAATTGTCGATGAAAGAAGGCATCTTACGACGCTCATTTGTCGCTGTACTTGACGATAACAAAGAGGTTCGTGTGGAATCTGTTCGATTTGTCAGCATTGTAACAAAAGAAATCGGTGCCATCCGTTACGTCGTCACACCACTTAATTTCGATGCCACCATTACACTTACACCAGCATTAAACGGAAATGTTATGAATCGCGATTCAAATCATGGCGAACAGTTTTGGGATTCGGTCACGGCAAGCAACAATACAAAAGAAACTTTTATTACTATGATGACGAAAAAATTAGATTTTTATGTTTGCTCTGCGATGCAGTGCGATATTTACCTCGATGACAACTTTCAAACACTTGAACCAGAAATAACTACTTTAGATGATTCCGTCCAAAAAAGTTTTACCATCGCAACACAGCATAATCAAAGTGTTACTCTCATCAAATACGTGGCTAACGTCACATCACGTGATCATGCGATTACGGAACTAACGCGCGTTGCGGTGCAACATGTTAATGAGGCCAAGGCGACTGGTTTTTCTACGCTTATGCAGGAGCAAATCAACGCGTGGGAAACTAAATGGCAAGACAGCGACATTGTTATCGAAGGAGACATTGCAGCACAGCAAGCAATTCGTTTCGCGATCTTTCAACTAAATCAAACCTACACTGGTGATGATGAAAGACTCAATATTGGCCCTAAGGGTTTTACGGGTGAGAAATATGGCGGAAGTACGTATTGGGATACAGAAGCATACTGCCTACCTTTTTATTTAAGCACAGCCGATCAAAAAATCGCCCGCAACTTACTCATCTATCGATATCGTCATCTTGACAAGGCACGTGAGAATGCGCGTAAGCTAGGTTATACCAAAGGCGCACTGTATCCAATGGTTACTATGAACGGTGAAGAATGTCATAATGAATGGGAAATTACCTTTGAGGAGATTCATCGCAACGGTGCCATCGCTTACGCCATCTATAACTATGTGAATTACACCGGAGATACATCCTACCTAGGTGAGTATGGACTTGAAGTTCTCGTTGAAATTTCTCGTTTTTGGGCACAACGCGTCAGCTTTTCGCAAGCGAAACAAAAGTACGTCATGCTTGGCGTGACAGGTCCGAATGAATATGAAAATAACGTCAACAACAATTGGTATACGAATCGCATGGCAACTTGGACCATGGCTTATACCATACAAGCGATAGACCAAGTACAAAAAGAAAATCCTACACGTCTCGCTCAAATTCATGCTCAGTTATCCCTAGCAGATGAGGAATTCAAGCACTGGAAAGAGATCATACAAAACATGTATTTCCCCGTGGATGAGGAGCGTCAGGTGTTTTTACAACAAGATGGCTTCCTTGATAAGGAACTTATTGCCGTCAAAGATCTTCCACAAGAAGATCTTCCACTGAATCAACATTGGTCTTGGGATCGTATTCTTCGCTCATGCTACATTAAGCAAGCTGACGTATTACAAGGATTGTTTTTCCTTGGTGATCAATATGATCTTGATACAAAGCGACGCAACTTTGATTTCTACGAACCGCTTACGGTTCACGAGTCTTCCTTGTCTCCGTGTGTGCATAGCATCTTAGCGTGCGAACTGGGCTACAATGAGACTGCCTACAAGATGTATTTACGTACAGCACGTCTAGACCTTGATAACTACAACAATGACACAGAAGATGGTTGTCATATCACCAGCATGGCCGGCACTTGGATGTCTGTTGTCTATGGTTTTGGAGGGCTACGTATCCATGATGGTCAACTTGTACTAAATCCTTCCGTTCCTAAAGAGTGGGCGTCTCTCTCCTTTACGGTGATGTTTCGCGGTGCAAGGCTTTTTGTACAAATGAAGGGGCAAAACATCACCGTGAAAAACGAATCTAGCATGACCACATGGTTAAAGATCAAAGAACAGGTCTGTGAACTTCAAGGTTTTTCTACCATCGAATTAGCATAACGAAATCCGCCTATAGGTTATTCTTATAGGCGGATTGCTATATATCCTCTTCCACTTCGCTTACAGTGAGTGATAATTTGTCCGCTACCCATGGCATACTCGTAGCCTGGATAACGATCGTCAGCAAGATAGCTAAGAAGGTGACGGCTGCGATACGATGACTCCATGGTACATGTTGTACAAGTAGTATGCCTGATAAGGCAGCAGGAAGTACGCCCGTCTCTCGTACCCAAGACATGAAAAACCGCTCAGGCCAAGTAAATTTGGCTTTGCGATCCAATGTCACGCAGACAAAGACGGTGATAGGTCGCGCTACCAGCATCAGGACAACGACCAGCAACAAAAGCCCACCAAAGTTTTGCATCATATCCTGAAATTGAACCTGAGTACCCAAGAGAATAAAAATAATCATACGAAAAATTAACGTAATCGCATGAAAAAAATGTTCGGCATGTTGCTCCGTAAGGGCTTCGATCGGTACCTGTAATGGCTTGGCATTCCCGATAACGATGCCAGCGACAAAAGCAGCCATGAAACCACTACCTTGCAAAACCGAAGCCATTTGATAAGAGACCATGGCTACCATCAATAACACAACCGAAGAATATTCACGTAACACCCCATAGCGAGTATAAGAAATTAGCATAAGCCCTAATCCGGCTACCACAATACCTGAAAAAACCCCAATACCTGCACTAAAAACAAACGAAGACACAACGGAAGTCCATGTGATGACATGACCACTAGCGCCATAAACCAATGTTGAAAATAAAACAGCAGCTGTAGCATCATTAAAAGCTGATTCTGCCTCGAGAGTTTGTTGTACCCGAGCAATAACAGGTATCCGACGAAACACAGGAATCAAAGTGGCTGGATCCGTTGATGCCACAACGGATCCGAGCAAAAGAGCAAGAAGCAAACTGCCCCCAAAAATAAGGTGTGCCACTACAGCCATGGTACCTGCAGTAAGCAATACCCCAAGTGTCGCGAGCAATACCACGGTCAGCCAAGTCTTTCGTAAGATCGCTAAGGCTACATGTCGTCCACCATCAAATAAGATCATTGCAGCACCAAACATTAGCATCCACTGGTTCATCTGTGTAGCTGCAGATTCATGGATAACACCCAAAACCTGTGGCCCAAGCACAATACCTGCGACCAAATACGCCGCAACATCCGGTATGCGTGGTCGTTCGGTTACTTTAGCTAGAAGCAAGCCAACGCCCAAAAGAACAATCAACAACAGCCAACTCTGATTGGCTGTAGTGAACGATAACATACTATACACTCCTAAATAAGTGCAGTTTTACCTTGATGAAACGGCTCTTTTGCCTGGATAAACCATTCAAAGGTATCTAGCGAAGAGATGGCCAACACATCGTCCTTCCAAACCCATTCATTCATATCCGATTGTGTTTTATGTGCTCGAAATGCTTGCAACTTTTGCTGTAGTTGCCCTGAAATGTCGACTTTAAATAGTTGATCTGCTACCAACCCATGTTTTTTTGGATCTTTGGCAAACGCCGGCCAGGCGACGAAAATTAAATTTGCTTGTGGATTTTCCTTTTTATAAGTAGCAAAAGCAAGTGTCGTGGCCTTTCCAATCGTACAATGATCTGGATGACCGCCGAGTTTCTCATGAAACGTCAGCACACTTTGTGGCTTTTCTGTGCGAAGGTGCATAAGAATCCTATCCACCAGTTCATCGAGCGGTTGAATTTCCAAAGACTTGTCTCGCATCAAGAGAAAATGCAACGTATCAATATGTAGTTGTGCACAAGCATCACGTAATTCTTTCTCTCGCACAACTGCAATCGATTCTCGCGTTGCTGTTGGTGGAATACCCATGCGCCTACCCATTTCACCTTTTGTCGCACACACTAAGACCACCCGATGGCCATCTGCAAAAGCCTTAGCAAGTCCTCCACCACAAATAAATGTCTCATCATCAGGGTGTGCAAACACCGCAACAAGCGTACTCATCCGTTGTTTCCTCCCACTACGTCAAATGGCGTCAAAGAAATCTCTATCGTCCTAGCTAACCTACCATACTCGTCGTACCCTGTAGCGATCACGATATCTTGCGTGACGAGCATATGCGTCACATTGTCCATCTGCAGTAGCGCTTGCCCACCATCAAATTGCAAAAAAATACGATACGGGTTATCACCTAACACATAAACACTACTTATTTGTACCTTGCTATTACGTAGGTAGGCTCCCGGATTAACTTCCACATGCAAATAAGCATGTTTACCAATAAATTGTTGTAAGGCCTCAAGCACGACCTCTTTTTGCAGCAATTCCATAGAAAAGCCCCCTTCCCTCTAAAAATAGTGTACCATGTTCACTACAAATCCGACAAAATTGAGAAATAGATCACAGTACATAAAACAAAATCGTGGCATGCTAAATGCGTTAAATACAACCTAGTTAGCAGGAGGAATTCCCCGTGAGTGAATTTGCCAAAACAGTTAATGCAACCGAGTACCCACCGCATCAAAAGCACATGGTGATATTTGAGACGTTTGACAGCCTAGAACTAGGTCAAGCCATGCTTCTTATCAACGATCATGATCCAGTGCCACTTCATTATCAATTCCGTCTAGAGCGCGAAGATAAATTTAGCTGGGAATATATTGAACAAGGTCCAGAGACATTTCGCATCAAAATTACTCGCGTATAAAAAACCAAAAAGGAGCGTACGGCAACCCGTATGCTCCTTTCTTTCGTAAAAAAGCACTTACAAATAACCCAATTTCTCTTTAGCATCATCCGTCATCAAATCAGGCGACCATGGTGGATCCCAAACCACGTCTACCCGAACGCCAGCCACGCCGCTAACTTGCATAACCGCCCACTCCACAGAACTGCTAATGCTGTCATGCATAGGACATCCAGGTGTTGTCATCGTCATCGTAACGACAACGTCTCCGTCTTTTGGTTCTTTTAGGTCATACACAAGACCTAACTCGACAACATTAAGATTCAATTCTGGATCAAACACTGCCGTCAAAGCTTCTCTTACCTGTTCCAAATCAACCATGTTTCTCGCTCCTTTCACACTCAACAGTACAGCAAGCTAAGCAAACATGTTGTGCTATGGCTCACGACGAAATAAATGATGTATACCAATTCTTATCTACAATCCATTCCTCTTTATCCCCTGCAAGCAATCCTTCTCGTCGCATTTCATTCCAAATGCGATTAACCGATTCGCGACTCATGCCAATCATATGGGCAAGTTCTGAGTGAGTTACAGGTAACTTTACATGAATACCATCTGATCGCAACTGCCCATATTCTTCTGCAAAATGGCGTACAAGAGCCCCTACGCGTTCACGTGCATCAAATAAGGCTAACTCACGCAACTTAGCTTGCAATTGTAAAATCATTTTGCCCATCATCCGCATGACAGAACGCGCGATTTCCACATCTTCGTTTAAAAGTACCTCGAATTTGGTACTGCTAATCGCGATCAAATGACTTGATGAAATCGCTTCTGCCGTCCCGGGATAAGGGCTGTCATCAAAAAAACCAACATGGGGAAACATTTGCGAAGCTCCAAGGATATTCACGATATGTTCGCGTCCTTCCTCATCAACGCGAAAAATCTTGATCAATCCCCGCTCAACAAAGTAGACATTTTCCCTTTTTTGTCCTTCCATAAATACATAGTCTCCGCGCGCATACTTGTGTTCCGTAGCGATCATTTGTACCCGTTGCAGTTGATCCTCTGTTAGATCCTGAAATAATTCAATGCTTGAAAGTGTATTTTTATGTTGCTCCACAGGCTCGTCTTCTCCCTTTGTTGTATCGCATGCATACAATAATAATATTGTATTTGGATTACAATGAACAACTAAGTAACATTTTTCGTCTATAGTAGTAAATGGCGAGATAAAGCCACTCTTAGATGGGATGGTGGGCATGTCCCCTTATGTCATTATTTCGCATTATGGTTACTTCGGTGTTGTTATCGCCTTAATCCTAGAATTTCTTTTGATCCCATTTCCCGCAGAGACAATTTTAGTGTTTTCTGGGGTCATGTGGCATAAAGGGTTATTTCAATTATGGCCATTACTAATCATTGCCACAATGGGATCTTGGGTAGGTTCTTTGATCGGATATTTCATTGGAAGCTATGTTGGTCGTCCTGTCTTATTGCGCTATGGCAAGTATGTCAAACTTGACGAAGCTAAACTAGTCAAAGCAGAGCATGCATTTCGACGATACTCGATTGCCATTCTCGGTATCGGGCGTTTTATCGCAGGAATTCGCGTTTTGATCGCCTATGTTGCTGGAATGAATAAAATGGGCTTAGGTCTCTATATGCTGATAACCCTTATCTCAGCAGCTTTATGGTCTAGCGCCTTTATCCTTGTTGGCGCTACAATCGGTGCTAAGTGGCACTTTATCGTTGGCCTTATTAAGGCGCACCCACGCTTATCGATTGTAGTAGGTTTTCTCATCATGGCGTTGGTAGTCATCTATTGGTGGAGAAAACGCACGAAAAAGTTAGAAAAAACCGCTACTATGGTAGCAGAAACAGAGATTTGACCAAGCATCCCCTATCGTTTCACACACGCCTACCTTATATTGTACAATAGTGTGTGAAAGACAGGGGTGATGCTTTGAATCGTCGAATTGGTTGGCCTGATCAGATCGTTATTATCCTTATTGTAGGCGTTCTGTACGCTGTGCTTGACTTAGGCAAAGGTATGGTCGAGCCCCTGTCGGCGGCGGTGCATCCTACGATTCATTTAAATCCTGCGTATTTACCGTATTATGCAGGACGTTCTTTGTTGCGGATGTTTATCGCTTACTTGCTATCACTTTTGTTTGCTCTTAGCTACGGTCGAATTGCAGCTTACCACAAAATTGCGGGCAAACTCATGATTCCCGCTCTTGACATTTTGCAGTCCGTTCCTGTCCTTGGTTTTTTATCGGTGACCGTTACGGGATTCTTGCATCTTTTTCCGGGCTCTGAACTAGGCGCAGAGTTCGCATCCATCTTTGCCATTTTTACAGCACAGGCATGGAACATGACATTTAGCTTCTATCAGTCCTTGACGATGATTCCTAGCGATTTGCGTGAAGCCGCCAATATTTATCGTCTACGTCCATGGGCTCGTTTTCGTAATTTAGAAGTGCCTTATAGTATGATTGGACTTATTTGGAATAGTATGATGTCTTTTGGAGGATCATGGTTTTTCTTAGCTGCTTCCGAATCAATCAGTGTATTACATAATACTATCCAATTACCTGGTATCGGTTCTTATATGGCAACGGCCATCCTCCATGGTGATGTTACAGCTCTTATCTATGGGATTGTCACCATGATCATCGTTATCGTTGTTGTTGATCAATTTGTATGGCGACCCCTCGTAGCATGGTCACAAAAGTTTAAATTGGATATGAATGAATCAGAAGACCCGCCCTCATCTTGGTTTTTACAACTGCTTCGTCGCTCTACTTTTATCCAATCCATTATACAAATGACCATGCCAAGTTTATACAAAATGCAAGAAGCGTTTGTGCTGCCCATTCGTCGTCCCCTACGCAAAGAAAAATCACGCCGCAACCGTATCATGACAAATTTGCTGTATGCCACTTTAGCTATTCTTATCTTGATGTTTAGCCTACGTTATGCACTATCAGCCGCCAATGAAGTCGCGTCGCTAGGCTTATTCGAGATACTCAATGTCCTTAAACTGGGTTTTTACACGTTTTTGCGAGTGCTTGCAGGTACTATTCTTGGGGCGCTTTGGACCATTCCGGTAGGTGTCGCCATTGGTATGAATAATCGTTTGTCAAGAATTATGCAGCCAATCGTGCAAATTGCAGCATCATTCCCAAGTAATGCTATCTTCCCACTCATCACCCTTTGGTATTTACAACTACACGTTAACTTTCAATGGGGTGCCATACCACTTATGATGCTCGGAACGCAATGGTACATCTTGTTTAGTGTCATTGCTGGAGCAATGGCCATCCCTAGCGGGTTAAAAGAAGCCTCTTCGATCTTACAATTGCGTAGTGTTACGCGCTGGAAAACGTTGATCTTGCCAGCGATATTTCCCTACCTCGTAACAGGCGGTATTACAGCTAGTGGAGGAGCATGGAATGCGAGTATCGTTGCAGAAATTGTAACCTGGAAAACTCACACGCTCACCGCATCTGGCTTAGGTTCTTACATCGCAAATGCCACCACAAACGGCAATTGGGCTCAAATCACGTGGGGCATTGCAGTTATGTCCATCTATGTTGTGATTATCAATCGTTTCGTATGGCGAAAACTTCATCATATCGCAGAAACTAAGTACCATCTCGAGTAAGGAGAGCTACGATGCAACCGCTCGTCGACTTAAAAAATATCACGAAAGATTTTGCTGGCGCCAATGGCAATCATATACGCGTTTTAAGCGATATATCGCTTAAAGTTTCAGAAGGTGACTTTATTGCCTTGCTTGGTCCGTCTGGATCAGGCAAATCAACCTTACTTCGTATTATGGCTGGGCTTGTTTCTCCCACCTCAGGTGATGTTTTGTATCGTGGACGTCCTTTTTCAGGTACCAATCCTGGCGTCAGCATGGTTTTTCAATCATTCGCCTTGTTTCCTTGGTTGACAGTACTTGAAAATGTCACGTTGGGGCTTCGCTATGCACAACTTTCACGCCAAGAAAAGCGGGATAAGGCCGTTGAAGCCATCGACATGATTGGCCTTGACGGGTTTGAATCTGCTTATCCTAAGGAACTGTCTGGGGGCATGCGTCAACGCGTCGGTTTAGGGCGAGCTCTCGTGATGGAACCTGACCTTTTATTGATGGACGAACCTTTTTCTGCGCTTGATGTTTTAACAGCAGAAAACCTTAAACGCGATCTATTAGAACTATGGCAAAGCGGAAAAATCCCTACCAAAGCGATCGTGCTTGTTACTCACGGCATTGAAGAAGCCGTCTACATGGCTGATCGCGCATTAGTATTATCACGAGACCCCGCACGGATTGTTACCCAAGTACCTATTACACTTGCGCATTGGCGAGATAAAAAATCAGAACCCTTTACCCGTTTGGTGGATGAACTATATTCTGTATTAACACAACAAAAGGAACTCAAAACCATTTTGCAAGAACAAGCGCAACCTGCCGTACGTAAAATTACACCTCTACCTGATGTGTCATCTGGTGCAGTAACTGGATTTATCGAACTTGTGGATGATCTAGGCGGGAAAGTCGATTTGTATAAAATCGGCGAATCTTTGGCGTTTGATTTAGAAGATCTTTTACCCATCGTAGAAACTTGTCGGATCTTCGAATTTGGCATTGTCACGCAAGGTGACTTTGAACTTACCGAGATCGGTAAGCAAGTGGCTGATGCAACGGTTTTGGAAAGAAAAACAATTTTTCGCCAACAAGCATTACATCACGTCCCGTTTATGGAGCGTATCTTATGGGTTTTACAATCAAAACGCAATAGCCAGATGCCACGCGAATTTTTCCTCGAAATATTACAGAAAAATTTAGGCAAAGACGATGCTCAATCACAGTTAGATGCATTAATTACATGGGGACGTTATGCGGAATTATTCGCCTATGATGAAGACTCAAAGCTCCTTTATCTTGAAATTGAAGCGACAAATGAGCCCTCTGAATAGTCCAAATGTGCTATACTGATCCCAAAAATGCAACGAGATGTTTCTGTATCTATAGTTGCAAAAGGTGGGAATCGAAAATGGCCTATGATTCACCAGAGTACGAAGAAATTATTGCACCAATGCGTGAAGAGTTAACGAGCGTCGGTTTTAAAGAACTGCACACGCAAGAAGAGGTTGATCAAGCACTTGCACAAGCCAAAGGCAAGACAGTATTTGTTGTCAATTCCATCTGTGGATGTGCAGCACGCATTGCACGACCGGCAGTAAAGGAAGCCCTCGAGCAATTCGGGCCAGTTGATCATCTTTTCACGGTATTCGCAGGCCTTGATATTGAAGCAACAGAAAAAGCACGTACCTACTTTACAGGGTACCGTCCTTCATCACCCTCCATCGCGTTATTTAACGATGGTGATTTCAAATATCTTGTCGAACGGCATCAAATCGAACGCCATACGGTTCCTGATGTAACTTCCACACTTATCCATGCAATGGAAGAATCGTTTTAGACATAAAAACATAACAATGGCATGCATAGAGCACCAAAGGTACTTTACTTCGGTGCTCTATTTGCATAAAGATAGCGTCGTCCTTCTAGTCCAACCTGATGTTTCTCGTGCAAAAACAATCACTTCTTCTATATGCAAAGGTGGTAAAGTCATCAATAACATTTTTGCTTTATCCCTCATCTCGAGCATACGCTCATACGATGTACCAAATGATTGCATAGCAAGAGTCAGATGAGCATGATATGGTCGTGTATCTCTATCTTTAATTTGCTGAGTGCCTCGTAAGATACCCACGAGATCTGTAAGGATAGCTTGATCATCAAGTACAGAGAATGACAATACACGTTTCCCGAAGAAAAACGGTTCGCTTAGACGCAATGAAAATTCAGAAAATAAACAGGTAACTTGTTTCATGTCTATAAGCCATGAAAGATTTTCGAATGATTCAAACGGAGGAATAACCGTAATGTGTGGTTCCAGATGATGGGCTAATTTGGGACAGTACAGAATCCGAAGTTGATCAATGACTTGCGCTGTTTCCGTGTTCGGAACAATACCAATAAAATACTTCATAATCGTTCTTCCCTCGATAATAAGTCCTTATGGTATGATCATAGTATACCCTTTTGGGAAGAGAGGATGGGCTTATGAAGCCAACTTTGGCGTCCCATCGCGAGGCTTTACAAAAGATGGAAAGCCTACGCAAAAAAATGAGTGATTGTTACACCATGACGGAAAATTTCCAAGATCAGCGTCTTATAGCTTTATCCGTGGAACTTGACGAGATGGTTATAGCCTATATGAAGCAAGACAAAAAGGATAAATGGAACTTACATCCATGAAAAAAGTATTCGGTTTTCTTATCGCATGTCTCATTTTCATGGTTGTTGTCGCTGGCCTTTATATCCATTCCGTATGGAACCCTTCGATACCATCGACACTTATAAGAAAAGTGCATCAACAAGCCGCACAACACGGTGGATACACATCGATATCACAGATACCTGTATTTTTACAAAATGCCCTTATTGATACCGAGGATCGTAATTTTTATCACAATCACGGATTTGACATCACGTCGTTGATTCGCGCCTTGATCGTCGATGTTTCGCATGGCACCTTTGCACAAGGTGGTAGCACGATTACACAGCAATTGGTCAAAGACATGCTGTTATCAAGTGAAAAAACGATTCAACGCAAACTGAAGCAAGTTGCTCTTGCGTCCATGGTAAGTCAGTCCTTATCGAAAAACCAAATTTTAGAACTTTATTTCAATGAAGTCTATTTCGGTCAAGGTGCCTATGGCATCACACAGGCTGCACAAGTATACTTTCACCGTCCTGTGAATCAATTAACGAAAGCAGAGTGTACACTTTTAGCGGGTTTACCTCAAGCTCCATCCGCTTATGATCCTATCGTGCATTTTGCCTTGGCTAAACAACGCCAAAAAATTGTGATAAACAGTATGATACGAGCAGGTATCCTATCTATTCATGAAGGACAAACATTATTCTCACAACCACTCTTTTTAGCCACAAGCTAAACTTTTCTGCGGCGTCCTCTTCCGGTACGTATCCACCAAGTTCCCTCATCATCAAGAAAAAATCGGACGCCGACCCATTTAAGCGGTGACCACACTTCCATACATCGACCCATGGAATTGTCCCTCGCGATCTCTCATTTTCATGTGACTGTTTCTTTCACCTTAACAGCATGTCCATAAAAACTCTGTCGAAGTCGCTGAATCTTCTAAAAAATCTTTCGACCGCTATTGCCAAAATCTTTAACTAGATTTTTTCTAATAGGGTTTGTTATGGTATATCCACAGCTCGAGCAGACAACCCGAGGAGGCATCATGATGATCGAACTGAAAAAATTAGTAGCTATTCTAGCTCTTACTTCGATGGCGCCGCTTACATTTAGTATGCCAACATTCGCCGCGACTGCACCTACATATACCGTAGTTGCATCAGACACATACTGGATTATCGCTAATAAATTACATGTTTCTGTAGCAGCTTTGGAAGCAGCTAACCCGAATGTTCCTGTAAACAACTTACAAGTTGGAGAAGTTTTATCGTTGCCTATTGCTTCGGTTCCCAGTACCTACGTGGTTCAACCGGGTGATACCGAATGGCTCATCGCTCATCGCTTAGGAATCGCTTTAGGTTCGCTTCAAGCAGCCAATAGTTCGATTAATGTGTCGAATTTGCAAGTTGGTCAAGTACTTGATCTTCCATCGTCACCTTCTTTTACACCTATATCTTCCAGTAACAGTGTTGCTATAAGTTCCACAAACTTATACTGGATGACTCGAGTTATTGCAGCTGAAGCAACTGGGCAACCCTATGCTGCAAAACTCGCCGTTGGTTCTGTGATCATGAATCGAACACACTCACCCAACTATGCTAGTTCTGTACAAGGTGTCATTTTCCAAACAATCAATGGTCATGCCCAGTTTACCTGTGTAGCTAATGGCTGGATTTATCAAGTACAACCGACATCACTCGATCAGCAAGCCGCACAGCAGGTTCTTTCTGGCTATGATGCAGTGCCTAATGCATTCGTGTTTTACAACGCTTCTCAAACTCCCGCGAACAGTTGGGTCTATACACAACCCGTCATTGCCACCTATGGCAATCTCACGTTTGCTTCTTAAATGTTGAAAAAGCAAAAAAAAGGCGCACAGTATGCGCCTTTTTTTGTTAATTGTCGATTCTTCGGCAGGAATGTGAACTGAGAAAATCGAAATGTGTATTTATCCAATATAATGTGCAAAACTTGGAGACTTAACTTTCAACAACGAAATATGGATTGCTATCGGATTCAAGGAGTGAACTAAATGAATCAAGAATACTTATCGATGTTTATCGATGAGACTAGGGAACACCTGCAAGCCTGGTCCGACGGCTTGATCGACATGGAGAAAACAGGAGATACATCTCCCGTAGCCACGATCTTTCGCGCCGCACATACCATAAAAGGCATGTCCATGACCATGGGCTATAACCGTATGGGCGAGATCACGCACAAAGCAGAGAACTTGTTAGATGATCTTCGAAATGCAAAACTCTCCGTATCAACACCTATAGTCAGCGCCCTATTGCATGCTCTCGATTTGCTTGAGGGACTTTTAGATGGCATAGAGTCATCCGGTGAAGAACCTGAGATTGATTTTCAACAGGTCATCAATGAACTTGCGGCAGCAACATCCCCTGTAGCGCAACTACAGCAGGAAAGCCCTATTGCGACGGTACCTTACGTAGCAACGCAAAATTCTATCGATGGTGATGTGATTCGAACTGTAGCGCAAAAAGTCATGAATCAAGGTTATCGTATCTACGAAATCGAGATTGGTTTTGAAAAGGATTGCCTCATGCCCTTAGCAAGATTTGCGCAATGGCTTCAACGCATTGACCAAAACCAATTACTACATACCGTTCCTAATGCATCAATCCTTGATGCTGGAGATTACCAAGGAAATATCACGGTCGTTCTTGCGAGTACAGAGGATGTCGAAGCGATTGGCAAATTACTTTCATCGATATCGGAAATTTTGATCATATCGATGTCAGAATGGACGAAACAAGATGACACTACCTACGCGCGAACGGACAATCTCTTACCACCTGATCATCATATTACCGCAGATGAAGCTGTCACCTCCGTCATTGCGCATGCGCTAAAGCAAGGTATTCATGTATACGAGGTGGGTGTGCTTCTCTCACAGACATGTCAAATGAAAGGCGCACGCATCTTTACTTTGTTTGAAGCGATTGGTGGTCAGAATCATCTTTTATTTACCAATCCTCACGTGCAACAAATTGAACAAGAGCAAATGGATCGGTATGTACTCTTTGTCATGTGGTCAAATGATCCTATCGACATAATTCATCGTGCTATCGATCATGTCGCAGAACTTGAGATAGTCGAGCTTCGCGAATGGCAACAAGAAAATGATCAAGCCGTAAGAGGTCCCAATCAAAGTACATCGATGAGTGCGAAAACACAAAATTCTGTGCAAGAGCGACGCAAGATGAACACCATTCGTGTTGACACTGACAAGCTTGATGACTTGATGAATCTTGTATCTGAACTAGTGATTGATAAAACACGTCTGGAGCGAATTCGTGCCGAAATCGGACACTCTGGTTTGACGGAAACTGTGGACCATATGAGTCGGTTATCCAGTCAATTACAGGAACTGATCATGTCGATTCGCATGGTGCCAGTCGAAAGTGTATTTAACCGCTTCCCACGTATGGTTCGAGATACTGCACAACAGTTGCATAAAGACGTTGAGTTTACCGTAACCGGTCAAGATACGGAACTCGATCGCACGGTTGTCGAGGAAATTGGGGATCCCATCATGCACATGTTACGCAATTCCCTCGATCATGGCATTGAAGCTCCGATTGACCGTCGGATTTCCGGAAAACCGGAAAAAGGTAATATTGCCTTACGCGCCTATGCTGCAGGCAATCACGTTTTTATCGAAGTCGAGGATGACGGGCGTGGCATTGATCGTGAAAAGGTATTTAAAAAGGCTGTCGAAAGCGGCCTTATCAAAGCAAGCGATCATTTATCGGATCATCAGGTACACCAACTCCTCTTTGCCTCAGGCTTTTCAACCGCAGATACGATCAGTGATCTGTCAGGTCGTGGTGTAGGGCTTGATGTGGTACGAGCAAAGATTGAATCCCTATCAGGCAAGGTCGATATTTTCTCTGAGGTAGGCAAAGGGACGCGTTTTGTTGTTCGCTTGCCGATGACTTTAGCGATTATGGACGGCTTGATGGTACGTATTGGAGCGCATCCCTACCTTATTCCTATCAGTAGCATTGCGGAGACGGATACGCTGCAAAACGCTAAAACTGTTCATGGTGAAGAAGTCGTAATTTGGCGCGGCAAAGTGGTCCCTCTTGTCCGAGCTGGACAGGTCTTTGGTGAACCTGCATCCGGTCGCGAAAGTTTTGTTGTTTTTGTCAATCGCGGCGAAAAAGTGGTTGGCATTGTCGTAGATGAATTGATCGGACAATTCGAAGTTGTTTTAAAAACACTCGATCAAAAGTTAAAATCTATCCCCTACTTTGCTGGGGCAACGATTCTTGGCGATGGTGAGGTTGCCTTAATTATCGACGCAAATTCTTTCATCGAATAGCTTCATGATTCTATAGTTACTAGGAGAGAGTTCGAATGAAAACGATACGCAGTCAATTATATAGTGGATTCGTCTTACTGATCGTCGTTATTATAGCCAGTATGGGGGTAGTAACCTACGAATCACGAGCAACCATGGGACAAGCAACGCAGATTATCAACCAAGATGAAGCACTAGTGAGTCAAGCTCAAGCGCTAAGTTACGATGTTCGCATGACAGACAGCGATGCTGCACGCTATCTTTTATCCCATAATCTACCTTCACAAGACCAATATTATCAGCAATATGCAAATGATGTCACGCAGACCAACCAACAAATTGCTTCCTTGCGAAGCTTAATCGCCAAAACCTCTACGATTCATCAAAAGCAGTACAGCCAATACATTAATCAGTTTGTAACGCAGTGGCAACAATACCTGGCAAACATCGCCATCGGACTGACAACGATGCAATCGATGCTATCCACTACCACACTCAAAGACATCGTCACAGAAGCACAAACACCGTTTGCTATAGTTCCGATAAGCACCATTGACCAACCACTCATGAATTTGACGAGTACAGTGATTGCAGCGGTACATCAAAAGCAATCTGCACTTAGTTCAAGTGTCGCTAGCTCTAATATGGCACAAATTATAGGAATTATCGTGGTTATTATTCTTTCCGTACTCATCGGATATGTATTGTCAAAACAAATCACTGACGCATTAAACCCACTCGTTGAAGCGGCAAGTGAAATGGCACACGGTGACTTTACGAAGGAAACCAAATTCAAGGCAAAACATAAGGAAACCAGGGCTCTTGCAGAATCCTTTGCCGCTTTGAAAGAAACCATGTCAGCGCTTATCTCTCGCATCCAAGCTACGTCTGCTGACCTTGGTGGGACATCGGAAGAATTAACAGCCACCACGCAAGAAGTAGCTGCATCGTCGACACACTTGGCAACATCTGCATCACGTGTGGCAGAAATCGCCCAACAACAAAGCAATAATGCCGGTCAAATGGCGCAAACTTTGGACGAGCTATTATCTACCATTCACCTCGTCGCTGATAGTGCCGACGTAACACAAACGTACTCGGCTGAGTTAGCTCAACAAAAAAATCGTGGAGATGCTACGGTCAATAAAGCACTCGATCAAATGCAAGCAATTCAATCGAATGTCAATCTGAACTTCGAACGTATCGAACGCTTGCATGGCCGTTCTAGCGAAATTGGCAAGATCATTCAGATGATTAACGAAATCGCGGAACAAACAAACCTACTTGCTTTAAATGCTGCCATTGAAGCGGCACGAGCCGGTGAACAAGGACGCGGTTTTGCAGTCGTTGCAGATGAAGTACGCCGACTTGCTGAAAATTCCAGAACTGCGGCACAGCAAATTGCCTCCCTCGTCGTCGAAATGCAAAAGGAAACGGAAGAATCCGTTGCGGCAGCTAATGAAGAAAAACATCAAGTGTCCTTAGGAACTGATGCAATGCAGCAAGTTAGTGCTGTCTTTGAAAATATCGGTGAACGCCTGCAAGGTGTCCTAGAGCAGATTCACTCCGTGTCAGACGCTTCGGAAACGATGAACAATCATGCTTCTGCTGTCCAATCAACTGTTCAAGGTATGGTCGAACTATCGAATCAAGTCGCCGATGAAATCCGCTCTGTATCCACGACAGCAGAACAACAAACAGCTGCGATGGAAGAAATTGCGGCCTCAAGCAATAATTTAGCGGAGCACGCTGTTAATCTTACAGATCATTCTTCGCAATTTAAAGTACCATGGGTAAAAGAACCGCTTACCGAAAATTTCGAAGAACCCTCACAGGCCGATACATATGCGGAATCGCTCGAGGAACCTCTTGAGGAGGAAAACGCATGAAACTTGTTACATTTCGTATCGATCATGAGTTGTACGCTGTTGCTGTGGAGTCAGTTCGTTCAATCGAGAAGGTGCAACCAATTCGTCCAATTCCTCATGCACCCGAGCATGTCATCGGCATTATGAATTTACGCGGTGTTGTCATGACTGTGGCTGATTTACGATCAATCCTGCACTTTCCTTTAGCCGATTTTACCGATGACACACGTTTGATGGTGATCGGGCAAACTGCTTTTGTCGTGGACGAAGCACTTGATGTACAAGATATCTCTGAAGATCAACTGGAAATGCGCGACGAGACGTCCGATCTTGTGTTAGGCGTTGTTCAGGACGACGACCAATTAATCGTTGTACTTAATGACCAGAAGTTGGCCGCCTACTAAGAAAGCAATAGCAGCAATGGCGTGTCATCAGCATGCCATTGCTTTTGGTATACTATAGCCATATTGCTACGTCCGCCCGATAAGAGAGGTTTGTTATGCGGCAAAAACGAACTACGATTCAAGATGTTGCTAAAGCATCTCAGGTGTCTATCTCAACCATTTCACGATTTTTACATGGTCGTTATGAATCGATGAGTGAAACTACCAAGGAACGAATTGCACAAGTTATTTCAGAGTTGAATTATAAACCAAACGTGCTAGCGCAGGGACTTAAAGGGAACATCACGAAAACAATCGCTATTGTAGTAGTCGATATTAGTTATCCCTTCTGTGCATCCATCATTCGTAGTCTATCTACTATTTTAACAGCGGCTGATTATCGTCTCATTGTTTCTGATTCAGGTGGCGACAAAGCGAGAGAACGTAGCATACTGGAGTCCCTTATTGCCCAGCAGGTTGAAGGAATTATCATTCAAACCAATGGTGACAATAACGATCTGATTAAAGACATCGCTAAGGATTTACCCGTCGTTATCGTAGATCGTCAATTTGATATTACGAATACGATCAATGTGGTTACCAATAACCAAAAAGCATCCTTTGAACTCACGGAACACTTATTTCGTGCTGGCTATCATGATGTCGTCTATGTCACGGAACAAATTTTGGGAATAAGCACTAGGCAAGCACGTCTTGATGGATACGAACAAGCTTGTTTGCAATTCAAGCACAAGAGTATTATCGCTTGGGTAAGTAAGGATAATGCTACTAGCTTAGAGGCAGCCATTCAGCAGATTCGCAACCATGCAATCGAAAAACCTGCGGCTATCTATACGGCTAATGGGCTACTTATGTTACCCTTGTATCCTCTCATTCGAAATGAGGGATGGAACATTCCTGAAGAACTTGGTTTGGCGACTTTTGACGAACCCGATTGGGCATGCCTTATAACACCACCTTTGACTTGCGTAAGGCAACCGACATCGGAAATTGGCGTACTCTGTGGACAGGCTGTGTTAGAAGCTTTGGAACAAAATAAAAATACCCAAAAAGTACAAATTTTCACCATCCCGTCAATCATTACACCACGAGGTTCCACACTACTTAACAAGTAGTAACAAAGCCAAGCGACGAAACTCACGAAATTTCAATGCATATTGGCTATGATTTTGCGGGTACACGACCTCGTCATGCCGTAAGGGAAAGCTAGTTGATGTCGCAAGATACACGGCCCCCTGAATAGCGGCATCCATGACAAAATCAGTTTGAACAGGGATATCGAATATGTCCGCTAACAATTGACGAACCCATCCCATTTCAAAAAGTTTACCAGAAGCAATTAACAGTTTAGGTTTGCCCACTTGAGCAAAAAGTTCTGCTGATATCCAATAAGCATTCAATAGTACACCTTCTATAGCCGATCTCATTATATGCAAACTGGTATGTTGGTGAGAAAGACCAATAAAAGAAGCTTTCACCTCAGAATTCCACAAAGGTGCTCGTTCGCCACTGATATAGGGTAAACAATACAAATTCTCTACATCCATTTTTTCCGCCGCGCATATAGCCTCTTCAATTGAAGATAATCCCTTAATGAAGTTTTGAAATACCCATCCTAATACGATGCCACCACTATTACTGGGAGCTCCGATGATGTATCTTTGATCATCAAGAATATAACAAAATGACCTTATCTCCTCATGGGTCTGAACTTCATCACTTTTTATTCGAATCGCGATACTCGTGCCCATCGTCAAGGCCATAACACCATTTTCTACGGCTCCAACACCAAGACTAGCTAATACCCCATCTGATGCACCGATATGAAACCTTGTGGTCGATGTAATTCCTTCTGTAAGTAGTCGTGTATCTACACACCCTTGGCGCACATGGGATGTTGGAACGACTTTAGAGAGTTTGTTAAGATGAATTTGCAGAAAACTCAATGCATCATCATCCCATTGACGACTTCTAATATTAAGTAATCCCGATGCACTTGCCATGGATTGATCTACTTCCCAAACTCCGAACCATTGATACCAAACCCATTCCTTCAAGGATACAAATTTACTTGCAGCATGAAATATCTCCGGTTTGTTTCTTTGCATCCAAACTAACTTGACCATAGGGGACATCGCATGAATCGGCGTACCAGTTTTCCTGTATAGTTCTCGACCGTTCTCCTCTTGCCAAATTTGATTAGCTTCTTTAAAAGCGCGACCATCCAACCATGTCAGAGCATTTCCCAGGGGTTGACCGTCCGCTGATACTGGCATAATACTGTGCATAGCAGCACTACATCCCACCAATTGCACGTAAAAGTTTTGATCACGTACACTCCGTAACACATCAACTATGACACCAAGTAATTTCTCATACACTTCATAAGGATCTTGTTCACCAGCAGTCTCTTCAAGCGAAATAAGTGTCAATTTCGTTGTGGCGTGTGCTAGTATCCGCCCATTTTCTTCAAAAGCAACAGCTTTAACCGAAGTCGTTCCTATGTCGATACCTAAGATGCATAACTGCTTTTCCACAGACATAGCCTCCAATATTCTATTTATAGCCGTTGGGTGTACCAACGGCTATAAATCCATCCATCAAATAACTTTGGTACTCGAAGATTAGGAAGTAACCGTTGGACTTTTGATCTGTTCTAAATCCTTAAGCAAGAAAAGATAACTTAAGATCCCAATGATCAAGACAACGGCCGCCACCAAAAAGCCAAGACCGAATGTGCCTGTACTGCCAGCAATAAAACCTGTGACAATGGGTGCTATGATACCCATGATATTATTGAAAAAGTTCATAATACTCCCTACTGTTCCGACCGTTCCCTTTGGTGCTATAAGAGCAGGAATACTCCATCCAATGGGTGCAGAAAACGCAAGGCCTCCCAAAGCAATAGATATAAATACAATGGCGACATTCGGGTTATTTGTAAACGCAGCACCGGCAACAGCCAGTCCCATGATCATACCGATGACAAGTAAACTTTTTCGAACCTTAGTCGCATTGAATCCCTTGTTAATTAAATAATCAACCAACCATCCTCCAATTACGATGTCGGCAATCGTCGCGACAATCCACGGAATTACAGTGTACCAACCTGATTTTAAGACACTCATGTGCATTTGATTCTCCAAATAGCCAGGCAACCAAGTCAAAAGAAGATAAAATGAATAACCATATGCTGAAAAACCAATGGTTAATCCCCATACTTTACGAGAACTTAACAGATAACCGAGGTTTTTCGCAATACCTCCAGGCGCTTCGCCTGTTTCCTGAGCCCCGCCATCGACGATATAGGTGTATTCTTCCTTGCTTAACTTCTTGTCTTCCTTTGGATCACGATACCAAATCCAATACGCAATCGCATAAAGTAGACTTAAAACGGTTGTTAAAATGAATCCGCCCCTCCAACTCCATTGCATCACAGCCCACGCTATCAAGGGTACTCCAAGAACATTAGACACCTTGGCAGCAGCATCAAAAGCGGATGTAGCTAAACCTCGTTCACGACGTGGAAACCAATATCCGGTTGCCTTAGAGGCACCCGGAAATGCTGGTGCTTCAGCAGCACCTAATAGAATTCGAGATACAATGATGAGTCCCATACCACTTACGATGGCTGTCATTAATGTTGCGACAGTCCACAAAACTGTTCCAACTCGCATGAGCCATTTTACACCAATCTTATCCAACAAAGCACCGATTGGGATTTGTAATAAGGCATAAGACCAACCAAAAGCAGACAATAAGATCCCCATCTGTCCATCAGTTAAGTGATATTCACTCATCAATGGCTTTGTGGCTACGGACATATTGGTCCGATCAAAATAATTAATGATGATACCAACAGCCAACAACACCGCGATACTCCAACGGCGTTTTTTCATATGCACAACCTCCTCTTAAAAATAATGTAATTGCATGTAATCGCTTCCCTATCTAGGATAACGTTTTACGAAAACGTTATCCTAGATAATAATAAGCTATAGTCATGCGCTTTTCAAGCGTGTTTTTAAGATATTTCAAACAAAATTAGATAAAAGGCCTTAGCTGTCATTCACTAAGGCCTTTTATCATTAGGGGGATGGTCGAATCGAATTCCAAAGGCAACCATCTTATTTTTTGTTGTTAAAACATACCCAGTTCACTATCAGCAAGTGCTTCGTCAATGGCACTTACCAAAGCCTCGATCAATTGCGGAGTTGCATTTAATGATGTTGTTCTCTCAAAGGAAAGACCATAGGAGGCGGCCATCGCGGATGCTTCTCTATCAAGATCATAGAGAACTTCCAAATGATCAGACACAAACCCGACTGGACAGCTTAGAATCCCATCGTAGCCTGTGTTAGCTAGTTCTTTGATTACCAATAAGATATCTGGGCCTAGCCAAACGTCTTTTGTTCGGCCTGCACTTTGCCATGCAAATTGCCAATCGGCGATGTTGGCACATTGAGCGATTGCCTTACTAGTTTCAAGTAATTGAGACACATAAGGGTCATGATCTTGCAAAATACGTTCTGGCAAACTATGCGCCGAAAATACGGTTTTAACCTTGTGCATACCACTTTGATCAAGTTTTTCAGCGCATTGCTGAACACGATGACAAAGCGCATCTAAAAAAGCATCTTGCATATGCCACGATGCGATCAAATGTATTGCACGCAAGCCATATTTTTGTGCTGCAACGCGTGCCTCCTTATGATAAGTACCAACGCTCATAGTAGAATAATGTGGCGCAAGCACAAGACCTACAGCTGTTGTAACACCATCTTCAACCATTTCCTTCACGGCATCATCAATAAACGGTGTGCTATGTTTCATTCCTAAGTACACGTGAAAATTCCGATCATTTTTTCGGTTAAGGGCCTTTTCTAGTTCTTGTGCTTGATCCTTTGTCACTTTATTGAGCGGAGATAAGCCACCGATGGCGTCATAACGACGAAGTAGATCTTGTAGTTGTTCTGTCGTAGGCGGATGACCATGTCGAATATGCGTATAATAGGGTTCAATGTCCTCTATCCGAGAAGGTGTACCATACGCCATCAATAAAATACCGATTGTACTACTTGCCACCGCCTACACACTCCTTTTACCGATCACTATAGGTATGCACAAACTCTGTAAGCCGTTTTAAAACATCTTCAGACACCTCAGGGAATACGCCATGTCCAAGATTGAACACATGGCCTTTAAGTTTTTTGCCTTGATCGATGATGCGACTCACTCGCATCTTGATTTCATCCCATGGTGCCAACAACACGGCAGGATCTAGGTTACCTTGTAACACAACATCAGGTCCTAGAAATTCCTTGACTTGCGATAATTCCACACGCCAATCAACACCGATAACGGTAGCACCGGTCTCTTTAAAAAGCGGTAATAAGCCGCCCGTGCCCACTCCAAAATAGATAAGTGGAACGTTTAGCGTTTTTAATGCAGTGAAAATCCGTTTCATAACAGGTAACACATAGATCGCATAATCTTGCGATGACAAACTTCCCACCCAACTATCAAATACCTGTACAGCCTGTGCGCCAGCCATCACTTGAGCAGTTAGATAGGTAATAATCATATCCCCTAACTTGTCCATCAAAAGCGACCATGTTTCAGGGCTTGAATACATCAACTGCTTTGTTTTAAGATATTGTCGCGATGGTTTCCCTTCTATCATATAACTGGCTAAGGTAAACGGTGCACCGGAAAACCCGATCAATGGAACATGCAATTTTTCACGCAATAAAGCAATAGTTTCAAAGACATAAGGCAAATCCTCTTGCGGTGATATCGCATGTAGCCGCGATACATCACTCATGTTTCGTATAGGAGATTCGATGATTGGCCCAACATCCCGCTTTAAATCAAATGGCATGCCCATCGCTCCAATGGGCACCATAATGTCAGAGAATAGAATCGCGGCATCCACCCCTAGGTTATTCACAGGAAGGATCGTGACCTCAGTGCATACATTAGGTCGTTCACATATCTCAAGAAGGCTATATTTTTCGCGAATTTTGCGGTACTCCTGTTGAAATCGTCCCGCTTGTCTCATATACCAGACAGGTGTATGATCTACGGGTTCACCACGGCAAGCTTTTAAAAATAGATCATTCATGGTCATTATAGGTATCCTTTTCACGTGAAATTTTATGCAATATTTATCATATCACATCCGTGACTCTCTGTATCTTGGTATTAAAGTCACTCATTGTAACCATTCGTTCTATGGAGTATCATAATTCTGTAGCATGCAAACTTTTTGTCAAGGGGGTTCCATGATGCCTTCTATTTCCCAATCGACGCTAGAACTCCTGAGCACGATCGTTATCGTGTGTGGAGCCCTCGCCGTAATTTTTATCCGTTTGCGCGCCGCAAAGAAACCTACGTCCGCTCGAAAGATTATTATGCCACCGCTTGGTATGGTGACAGGATTTTTGATGTTCTTATTTCCTGTAATGCGTATTTCCTTAACCTATGCAGGTATTGCCTTCTTAGTGGGATGTTTGTTCTCGTACCCGCTCATTGCTACTTCGCACATGCAACTCGTGGACGAGCAGGTATACCTAAAACGCTCTCCAGCTTTTGTACTTGTGTTACTTGCTTTACTTGTTTTGCGTCTTATTTTGCATACGTACATTGAACGCTATGTATCAATTCCACAGACGGGTGCAATTTTCTTCGTTTTAGCCTTTGGCATGATTTTACCATGGCGTATCGCCATGTATTTCCGTTACCAAGACTTTACGAAGAAACATAAACAAAAACTGCAAATGTCTGAGAGTAATGCCTAATACTGCGAGGATAGGCTACCTCCTGTTCTGTAAAGGATAGTACCAAAACAGAGCAGGAGGTGCTTTTCCATTCTTACAAAATCGAAATACACGCGATTTGCGACTCGCCTCATCCCTTTTGCGTTACTTACTCTCTTAGCAGGATGTTCTTCCACCCCAGCAGCTGTAGACAATAGCACAACGCATATCATTCCACGTGCGGTTGCACCAACTCAACAAACTGTTGCTCCACATCGCCTATATCACGCAGAAAATACAACCTACGATGCGAAAACACGTACGGTTACCATCTATGCGCATCGTATCCCACACGGCAAAGTAGTCGATGCATCAATCCTAAATAAAGTGGGTAGTGAACGAACACTGGATACGGCAAGCCTTGATGGCATCGAGAACTTCGGTACAGCCGCCTTTGCTTGGCAACCTGTGAATCGCATTCGTTTGATCGATCGCTATGTTCCTGCCTATGCAAGATATTCTCATTATGGAACGTATCGTTCACAAGTACCTTCCGCACAAAATACTGGTGTGAGTACACCGAAGACGGTAGCGGATATCCCAGCTACAAGTGCTACATCGGGAACCACTGGGACAAGCACATCAAGTACGAGTCCGTCGTCGACGACTACTCCAGCTACTCCAAACACATCATCATCATCAATTCAAATTCCGCCTCCTGGCGTACGGATCGACAATAGCATCACGCCAATTGCTGGCATTTCAGCAACGCCAGCTGCCAAATTTGCTGCAATTGTGCAAATAGCGCAAAGTAAATTAGGTACCCCTTATATTTGGGGGCACAATGAAGACCGTGGTCAATATGGATTTGACTGTAGTAATTTTACCGAATATGTTTATCACCATGCCTTGGGCTATTTGATGACAACTTCAAGCAAGGGTCAATACCTCAATGTCGGTGATCCTGTTAGCATAAGCCAAATGCAACCTGGCGATCTCGTTGCTTTTGACCTAGGGGCGCACGTCGGCATTTATACAGGCAATGGACAAATGATCCAAGAAGGTGGCGGTTTAAAGAAAGTAGGTTATCTACCATTAGCACATGGAAAATACTGGTACAATCACATTTCAGCTGTCAAGCGGCTGTATTAAGGTCTAGTTCGCTTTGCATTAAAAATGCAGCAATCCACGCTCTTTAAGGCGTAGGATTGCTGCATTACATATTACATCATAAATCCAGCCACAGTATATCCGATAGTCGCTAAGCCTCCAGCAAGTAAGGTCGGTTTCATCAACCGTTTTGAGAAGTCCATCACAGGCAGTTTCATGACGGTCGCCATTGCAACCGTGTTATCGCTTAGGGGCGAGGCAAAGCCGCCTAACGTGCCACTTGCAAACACAGCGCCTGCGATCAAAACCAAGGAAGCATGCGTACTTGCAGCTAAGCTAAATCCAAGTGGTAACAAAATGCCCCATGTCCCAAACGATGAACCAATAAAATAAGAGATCAGAGAACCAAATACAAATAATGCTGGCGCAATAAATTGGCGTGGTACTACAGCACCAATCGTTTGACCAACGTAAATCGAAAAGCCGAGATCTGTTGAAACGGCAGACACTGCCCATACTAAGGCAAGTAATACAAGGACAGGCATCATTTCATTGCCGCCTGATACGACACCATACATGACGCGATCGATAGGTTGTCGCCTCACCATATAAAAGATGATCGACACTACTAAGGTAATTAAAACTGCTTGCAACATCGCTTTAGACGCGTCTGCTTTCATGAGACCAGCCAAGAACCCCGCTGCTTTTAAGTGACCATCCCACCAAGTCAGCAAAAAAGTAAAAAATAATAATAATACGATCGGCACAATAAGATGTGATGCTTTCGGTATGGCTTGATCACTTAGGATTTCTAGTGGCTCCTCCGGTACAACACCTTGTGCCTTTTGTGCTACATGAACATGATCCATCTCACCGGTTTCCATTAGCCATTGTCGATGAACGATAGGTTTTTTCGATGGTACAACTTGTGCCGCTGCTTTCTCTTTAGTAAAAAAACTACTGTAAAGCGCCATGGCTAAAATTATCACGGAAAAGAAATTAAGTGGGATCGTTTGAATAAAAAATGGATAGGGTGCAAGTGAAAGACCATTATGGCGCAAGGACGTCGCTAAAAGTCCAACCATATACCCTACAAAAGCCGTGCCAATTGGAATAATCGCGATCAATGGAGTTGCCGTAACATCAATGATATACGCAAGTCGTTCAGGCGTGATGCCAAGTTTCTTTATAAGAGGACGCATGATGGGGGCAACAGCAATAATGCGAAAATCCGGTGCCATAAATGTTCCTAGTGAGGATAGCCATGTCACCCCGTACGCAGTTTTGGCAGAATGGATTCGCGGGGATAACCACTTTGCAAGCCCTTTTACGCCACCTGTGACACGAACAATACCGATAAAAGCACCGAACAAATACAAGAAAAGCATCAGATGTACGTTGCCAACCACAGTAAGTTCCGTAAAAACATACTGTAACGTTGTATTGACAAGACCAAGTAAACTTGGCGTTTTCAAAAAAGCACCGACGAGAAGCCCTGCCACAAGACCAGGAATTACCTGTTTGGTCAAAATAGACACAGGAATCACCACAGCAAAGGGCAGTAAAGACCAAATCGTTGCATGCATGGAATAGATCACCTCAAAGCTATGTTCTTCTTTAAGGACCATAATCATTCGACATGCAGCCGAATTTTCATCTTCTTTCGTCGCATACTAGGAAAACAGCATGGACGAGGTGATCATGGCTTTGGTAAAACCTCATCGCACATCACAAACGATTATCAGCACCGCCATCATGATTGTTATTGGGATTGTGTTACTGATCGTGTATTATCGCTATCAAGCTTCCATATCACCGTTCATCCGACACTTAGGGCCACTTGGTATCTTGTTTTCCATCATCTTGATGGCTATCTTGTGCATTGTCCCATTTCCAGCTGAGTTCTTGATGATCCTGGATATGCAAATCTATGGTGTTTGGTTTGGCATTTTATATGTCTGGCTTGGCGCGATGCTTGGGGCTTACATTACATTTTTAGTCGCAAAACATTTCGGTCAACAATTTGCTTTACGCATCGTTGGACAAAAGAACTTAAATAAATTGAGTAAATCAGTTCGTCGCTATGGCCCGATAGGCTTGCTTATTTCGCGAATGATCCCATTCATTCCTTTTGTTGTACTCAATTTTGCAAGTGCGATGATTAAAGAAGTGACAACATGGACGTATCTATGGACAACTGGTGTAGGCATTATGCCTTATGATCTCGGTGCCGCTTTAATCTTTCTTGGTGTATCAAAAAAAACGATCGGCTGGCTTATTGTCGGGGTCGTAGCCGTGGTTCTTATCTGGCTTGTGACACTTTTAACACGAATATTTCACAAGAATGCACGGACTCGAATTACGTAAATTAGAATCAATAACCATGTACAGGATCAACAATACCTTGAAGAGGTTGCGATTTTTCAAAACACAACAAATTCGAGAGAAAAAAGTCACTCACTTTTTCAATTTGACTGACACCAGACATATGAGGGGTTACGTAAATACCCTCTGTATGCCAAAACGGATGTTCCTTTTGCAATGGCTCTTGTTCCATGACGTCAAGTATGGCGCCTTGAATTTGATGATAGCGAACTGCGTTTTGTAAATCATCTTCATTTATTAAGGAACCTCGACCAATATTGACGACGATTGCGTCTTTTTTCATGGTTTGCAAGATTTTTTTATCAAGAATATGATATGTCGCATGGGTAAGTGGAAGGGCAAGCACAAGATAATCAGCTTGTTTCGCAAAAACTCCCCACTCTTCCGGTTGGTAGCATGCTACTATACTGTCTTCTTTTTTGTGTGTTCTGCTAAGACCAATTACTTTCATCGAAAAAGCTTGTCCACGTTTAGCGATTTCTTTACCAATCGACCCAAGGCCTGCGATAGCTAGTGTCTTACCTAACAAAGGTTGCGTTTCAAAGGGATCCCATAGCCTCTGTTGCTGTGCTTGTCGCAACCGATCAATGCCTTGTGATAGATACAACATCCAAGCAAAGACGTACTCGGCAATAGGTGCACCAAATTGATCCACGATACGTGTTACCTTTTGATTATTCATCACGTGGTGGTGATGGACAATGTCATCAGCGCCTGCACCCATCAATTGGATCCATGTGAGTGCGGATCCCTCTTGAATCCATTGCCATGGAAACCGCCATGCGAAAAGAATTTGAGATCCATTTTTCACTCCCTGCTCAAACTCGATCTTGTCATGGACAACTTGCGCCAAGACACCTTGTTTTTCGAGATAAGCGACGTATTGGTCTGCTTTTGCAGGGTGATAGACAAGAATAGGTGTCTGCAAAGGGTATCCGTCCTTTTTCTGCGAAATACGCTACAATAAACGTTATCTATTATTGCCGGAGGTCATCATGCAGGTAAAAAGTCCTACAAAAATGGGTCATCGATTATTGATCGTCACGATCGCATTGATCATTTTGTCCGTCGTTTTTAACTTTGCCGAAACGCTCGAGACAAAAATCCCCTTGCTTCATCATTACACCTTAAGTTTTAACTGGGCCATTGCTATTTTATGGTTTTTACTCGGCATATGGCTTGTCCATTACGGACATAAAGCTTTTAAACATACGTCTGCAAATCAAGGTACTGATGTACGAGCATGGTTTGTCATCTCACGCATCATCAGCACCATAGGCTATGCCTTCGTGCTCTTAGTGGCCTTGCATCTCTTGCATATTCAGATCAGCAGCATTCTCTTAGGGGGCGCTGTCACCGGTGTCATCGTGGGTATTGCAGCCCAATCCACGTTAAATAACTTATTTGCCGGATTCTTACTATTAACTTTACGACCTTTTTCAATCGGACAAAATGTCACCTTTCGCACATCATCTTTTGACGTTACTGGCAAAGTTGTCGATGTGAATTGGTATTACACGGTCGTACTCGATGGCGATCGACGACGTATCTTACCTAACGCCTCTGTCATTGCGGCGATTATTACAATTCACCCCGAGCAAGAATCGGTTGTTCAAGAGATTCCCGTCTCTTATACTCTATCTCCTGCAACGATCGCATCATTGCTCAATGAAGGACATGATACAAAAGTCACCTTACGTGTTACCAGTTTTCAAACAGATACCTATACATTAGAAGTAACTGCGCCGGCGGATTTTGATCTGTTTTCCCTTGTACAGGCATTAGCTATTTGTCACGAGACAACCATAAAGTAGCTGCATGTAAGAAGGCCATTTGATCCTTAGTTATGGCAAAAGGTGCTTGATGAGGATCTACCCATAGTAAATCATCCACTTCGATATTTTTTGTAAACGGTAGTGAAGACTCCACAGTACATAGTACAGCGACATCGAGCGTGCTATAGGTGGAACGCCGCACATCTAGTACACAAACCGCTTTCGCAATGATATTTGCTTCTTCATATAATTCCCGCACAGCTGTTTGAAAAGGTTCTTCGTGCCGCTCAGCAAGACCCCCTGGCAATCGCCAAGCGTATTGTTTGCGATAGGTATGATGCAAAAATAGGTAGGTACCATCCCCTTTGGGTACTACGGATACGACACCCACGACAACTTTAGGCTTTAAAATATAGATAGCAAGAGAGACAACCCACGCAGGTAGGTGGCGAACAAGAATTACTGCTAACGTATGAAAAAAGCCCATATCTAGTCGCCGCCTCATTGTGTTTGGGGACCCATCGTCAAATGATAGACGCGGGTCCCATTCATCGATCAAAGCAATGGTGCGTTATGCGTTGTTGAAATAAATTCCAATCGATCGACATGAACGTGACGAAAATGAACTTCACGTAAGCGAGAGGCACCGGACTCTAAATGGTGCACCATCACATGACGCACCATAGCGTTTGGAATAACAACACTCGTCGCCTGTCCTGTCGCCAGTTCTTGCAATTTGTGGCGCATCTCTTCTGTCATGACGAGTTCCACACGCAAATGCTCGATTTTACTCTTATGCACACTAATCTCTCCTTCAAAAAAATCTTCTCAGGAGTACCGTACGCAAAAGCAATGTGTCATGTGCCCGCAGACAGGCCCAACTTTTCATTGGATTTGCCTAAAAGTGAAAAAAAGGATTCATCATGCGTTCTTCACCGAGGGTTGAGTCTTCTTCGTGTCCCGGAAAGATGCGAACATCGTCAGGCAAAGGATAAAGCTTTGTTCTAAGCGAGTTCATCATCGCTGCATGATCCGAATAGGGAAAATCAGTACGCCCAATGGTGCCGGCAAAAAGCGTATCACCTGTCAGCAACTCTTTAGCCGTTCGTTCGTATAGACATACACTTCCTGCACTATGTCCTGGCGTTTCTAGCACATGAAAACAGCGATCGCCAACAACGATGGACATTCCATCTTGTAAATCTGCATCAGGTGGTGAAATAACGCACGTGACACCGAAGTATTCTTTAATCTGATCTTTTGCGTCTTTTAGTAAAGGCAAGTCACGAAAAGAACACCACACAGGTACTTTGAAGAACGTTTTTGCTGCGTCATTTCCAGCGACATGGTCAAAGTGGCCATGCGTATCGATGATAAGTCGCACGCGCATCTTATGTTGTTCAATATAATCAATCAATGGATCAATGTGCGGATGCGACGGATCTACGATCAACACGTCGCCGTTAGGTTCGCCTACAACATACGTATTTGTGCCCATAGGGTTTAACGTAAAACGCGAAATAGGCAATTGAACATCCCCATCCCTTACAAATGATCCGAATCAAGCAAGATCGTTACCGGTCCATCATTACTTGATTCTACTTGCATCATCGCCCCAAAAACGCCCGTTTGCACACGCATGCCTGTTTTTGCAAGCAAATCATTAAAGTAATCATACAACGGAAGGGCCACAGCAGGACGTGCCGCCTCCATAAAATTCGGCCGTCGTCCCTTTCTTGCATCACCGTATAAGGTAAACTGGGATACGCTCAAAATTTCCCCGCCAGCATCTAAAATGGAATCATTCATCTTTCCATCCTGATCTTCAAACACGCGCAAATGCAAAATCTTATCTGCCATGTAGGTTAAGTCAGGTTCAGCATCGGTGTGTGTAAATCCAACTAAAATAAGCAACCCTTTTCCGATTTCTCCGACCATTTGTTCGTGAACGCGCACACGCGCATAACGAACGCGCTGCACTACCGCTCTCATAAAATGGTTACACCCTTTTCTATTGGATCACGCGGCGTACGGCGTAAATATCTTTTACCCGTTTAATTCGCTCCACCACGGATCGCAAGTGATCCACATTGCGAATAGCAATCGTCAAATTCATCGTCGCAATGCGCCGACGGTCAGCACGTCCACTGACTGCCGTGATATCTGTTTTCGTTTCTACAACGGCATTCATCACTTCATTGATCAGACCTCTGCGGTCAAGGCCAGTCACTTCAATGTCTACCTGATACGAGACATTATCCGTATCTTCCCATTCGACTTCAAGCATACGGTTTCCTTCATCCACCATAGACAAGACATTAGGGCAATCTTTTCGATGGACCGATACCCCACGACCCCGTGTCACAAAACCAATAATATCGTCCCCCGGAACCGGGTTACAACAACGAGAGAAGCGGATGAGCAGGTTATCTACCCCAACCACGTGAACACCGAGATTGTTTTTGGCAGAAACTACACTACGTTTCATTTCTCGGTCGGGCACTTGAGCAATCGAATCGATAATCGGCTCTTCTTTTTTCATCCGTTCAAGAAGCCTAGTGACAACTTGAGCAGGTGATAACCCACCATATCCCACCGCTGCATACAGATCCTCAGGCTTTTGAAAATTGAATTTGGTCAATACTTCATGCAAATGTGCTGCGATTACTGCATGGGAGTCTAACCGATGTTTTGTAATTTCTTTTTCAAGGAGATCGCGGCCCTTTTCGACATTTTCATCTCGTTTCTCACGCTTAAACCACATACGAATTTTAGCGCGAGCCTGTGATGTTTGCGCAATTTTCAGCCAATCTTGGCTAGGACCATACGATAACTTTGAAGTCAAAATCTCGATAATGTCACCTGTTCGCAGTCTCGTGTCAAGTGGAACGATACGACCATTCACTTTCGCTCCTACACAGCGGTTTCCAATATCCGTGTGGATACGATAAGCAAAATCAATCGGGCAAGATCCTGCGGGCAATTCAATAACTTGGCCTTTGGGTGTAAAAACGAAGACTTGATCGGCAAACAAATCGATTTTTAAGGTTTCCATAAACTCTTGCGCATCACGAAAATCTTGTTGCCATTCAAGAACTTCACGAAACCAGGCTAGCTTTTTTACAAACGGACTTTGCGATGTTGATACTGCAGCTGTGTTTTGAACCTGTTTTGTCTGCGAAGGCAATTGACCTTCTCGTTTATCCACAGCGGTTTCTTTATTGCCATAAGCTTGTTCTTTGTAGATCCAATGTGCAGCGATTCCGTATTCAGCTGTGCGATGCATTTCCCATGTGCGAATTTGAATTTCTAATGGTTCACCATTAGGGCCAATCACTGTCGTGTGCAGACTTTGATACATATTGGCCTTTGGCATCGCTACATAATCCTTAAATCGTCCAGGCACAGGTTTCCACATAGTGTGAACGATACCTAACACAGCATAGCAATCCTTAATTGAATCAACAATAACCCTAACGGCAAATAAGTCATAAATTTCGCTAAACTCTTTATGCAGTTCTGTCATTTTTCGATAAATGCTATAAATGTGTTTAGCTCGACCGGCAAGATCCGCGTGCACATTTAGCTCGGATAATTTACCATGAAGATCATCAATGACCTTTTGCACATATTTTTCACGCTCGCCGCGTTTTTTCGCCATAATGTTGACGATACGGTAATATTGTTGCGGATCGAGATAACGTAAAGCGATATCTTCGAGCTCCCATTTGATTTGCGACATGCCTAACCGATGTGCTAACGGCGCAAAGATCTGAAGTGTCTCTTCCGCCGTTTTTTGTTGCTTTTCCATCGGTCGATACTTCAATGTACGCATGTTATGCAAACGATCAGCAAGCCGAATAAGCGCTACACGCACATCCTTGGCCATCGCCAAGAACATCTTACGTAGGTTTTCCGCTTGCTGCTGTTCACGAGACTCAAATTTAAGTCGTTTTAACTTGGTGACGCCATCCACTAAGCTAGCGATTTCCGCCCCAAACTGCCGTGCTAACTCTTCATCGGTGACTTTCGTATCTTCTACGACATCATGAAGAAGTGCTGCCGCTAACGTGCCAGCATCGAGTTTGAGTTCAGCCAAAATCACTGCTACAGCCAACGGGTGCGTAATATACTCATGTCCAGAACTGCGTTTTTGACCACGATGGTGTAATTCAGCATACTCATAGGCTGCTTGGAGTAGATCACGATCTTCCTCAGTCAAATAATCAGCCTTGGTAAACAACGACATCAGAGCCACACGACCATCTTGTTCAGGTAACTTGGCATCACCTGCAAAAGCTTCATCGATATTCATACTGTCACCTATCGAATCAGTCATATTGTACGAGAGAGTAAATATCATAAGCCTGAAGACGATCACGTCCGTCAAGCGGTGTTAACTCAATTAAAAAACACAAACCCGCTATGGTAGCCCCTAAACTTTCTACCAAATGAACTGATGAATTAATCGTTCCACCGGTAGCTAATAAGTCGTCCACAATTAAAACCCGATCACCAGGACGCAAACTATCCGCGTGTAGCTCTAGACCGTCTTTACCATACTCTAGTTCATACTGTTGACGAACAGTTTGTCCGGGTAGTTTGCCTGGTTTTCTTAGTGGAACAAAACCGACGCCTAACGCATAAGCAAGCGGTGCGCCAACAACAAAGCCACGTGCTTCTGGCCCCACAACCACGTCGATTTGTTTTAATCGTGCGTAATCGACAAAACGATCGATCGCATAGTGAAATGCAAGTGGATCACGTAACAATGTCGTAATATCCTTAAAACTTATACCTGGTTCTGGAAAATCTTCAATAACGCGAATTTTATCGATAAGATTCATAAGTGTAGTCTCCTTTATAGTAACCATTATACAAGGTATGTCGATCAGTCTGCAAAAAACGGGTTAACGTGGATTAAAATATCATAAACCTCGTGATGTTTCTCCATTATTGCCGCCTTTACATTTTTCGTAATCTGATGACCTTGTAAGACAGTGATTTCTGGATTTACACTGATCTTAACGTCAACAATCCAGTACGAACCATTAATGCGCACACGCAAATCATCAATACGCTGAACCCCAGGCACACAGGATACCGTATCAGCAATAAGTTGTGTTGTTTCGTTATCGAGTACTTCATCCATAAGCGAAGTAAAAGAATCACGAAGTAAACGATAGCCAACAAAAACCACAAGGATTGCAACGATAAAACCTGCTATCGGATCAGCAACATACAGCCATGGTTGGTTCAATCTCACACCAATCAGAGCAATTACAATCCCGACGGCTGCCGCCAACGAAGAATAAACGTCAGATCGATGGTCAGCGGCGCCTGCAATAAGCGCTGGCGAATGATTCTTTTTGCCGGCCTGCACTTGATACTGGTAAAGCACTTCTTTGATTACAACAGCAACCAGTGCTGCGTAAAGGGCAATGGATGCTGGAGCTACCAGCTTAGTAAACATCTCCATGATGGATTTGTACATCACATCGATACCTGCTAACACAAGCAAGATCGCAACGAGACTCGCAGCGATAAACTCAGCTTTACCATGACCATACGGGTGTACTTCATCGGCTGGACGGCGGGCAAAATGAATACCGACAAGAACTGCAATTGAACCAGCAACGTCTGTTGCACTATGCGCGGCATCAGCGACGAGCGCGTCACTTCGCGCAACAAATCCGATAATGCCCTTGCCTAGTGTCAAAATAACATTGATAACAAGGCTCCACACAGCCAACTGTGAAGCGGTGTCTCCCGTTCTCTTCGACAGGTGGATTCCTCCTACTCCATGATAGGGAATGAAAAAGCCCCCACGACTTGATCGGCAGCCTTGCTACTACAGGCTTGACCAAGCGGGGGGAATACATACGCCAAGTTAGGCCACGGAGGCCTTTTTACGCCGAGACTTAGAAAGACTTCGCGATCTCCATACCACCCAAATGGGGCTTGCGATAAAAATAGAAGAATACGCTCCGCTAATTAGCCCAACAAGAAGCGCAAACGTAAAGTTGTGAATAGGGTCGCCACCAAAGAAATACAGACAAATAGCCGCAAACAAAACGGTCAACACCGTATTGATTGAGCGCGTCATAGTCTGCCATAAAGACCCATCAACGAGCGCTTCAAGTTCATGTAGTGTTTTCACTTTAGAACCTTTAAAGTTTTCGCGGATTCGATCAAAAATAACGATCGTGTCATTGATCGAGTACCCGACGATTGTTAACACGGCGGCAATGAAAGGTAAATCGACAGTGATACGCAATAAGGCAAACACCGAAATGACGATAAAAGCATCATGCAACAAGGCGATGATACCCGATACAGCAAAGCGGTATTCAAAACGAATTGTGACGTAGATGACAATTCCTAAAGAAGCGATCAAAACAGCCCATATAGCAGTCTGTGACTGTTGCTGTGCTATCACAGGGTCTACCGTATTGACTTCAGTTCCTAGCGACTTTGGAAATACAGTTTTAATCATTTGGTTAAGCTTTGCTTCTTGAACATTTGTGAGTGTATACGACAAGCGCACAACAGCCATTTGATTCTTGGTACCAGCAGCTGTAATGGCACCTTGACCCGTTGCTAATCCCGCTTTAGTAAAAGCCTTTTCTACTTGACTTGCATGAAATGGCTGATTTAACTCGATTTGTATACGTGATCCCGACTTAAAGTCAGGGCCTAAATTCAAACCAAATAGCAGAACCACGATTAAGCCAGCTACAGTAATAGTTCCGGAAAGCAAGAAAAACCACTTACGCCTACGGACGATATCAAATCTCATCGGTTGGTCGCCACCTTTCCGTTAAAACCAAACCACCAAGGGTTTTTCACGAGGTTTGACCGTGCGAATAAAAACAGCATGCTTCGGCTTAGCAAAACTGCCGTAAGTAGTGAGACAATAATACTCGCGATCAAAGCGACGGCAAAACCGCGCACATCGCCTGTCCCATAAGCATACATAACACAAGCGGCAATAAACGTGGTCACGTTAGAGTCTAGGATGGTGCGAATTGCTTTTCGCTGACCTGCAATTACCGCTGACTGTAACGACTTACCATTTCGCAATTCATCTTTAATACGCTCATACGTGATGATGTTCGCATCTACAGCCATACCGATACCTAAAACAAGTGCAGCAAGACCAGTCAAGGTAAGCACTACTGGCAAACCTGCAAAAACGGCAATCAGAACATAACTATAAGCGATTAGTGCCACGACTGCGATTAAGCCCGGCAAGCGATACATAAATATCATAAATAAGAAAATAAGAACAATAGCTAGTCCTGCAGCAAACAAAGTGGCATGCAATGCTGACTGACCAAGCGTAGGACCAACACTCGTCGATGACACTTCATGCAACTCAAGCGGAAAAGCACCTGCATTTAATAACTTAGCCATATTAATGGCGGATTGTACCGTTGGAAAACCGGTAATAACAGCTTGTCCACCTGTAATAACGCTATTGATCGTAGGATCTTGAATCATTTTCCCATTTAGCCAAATGGAAACTCGCTGTCCCAAATACTTTTGTGTGACAGCTGCAAATTGGCTAGGATCTTTAAACTGTACTGCAACATCAGCCGCTTGCGTTTGCGGATCAGGCTGATACGATGCATTGCTCATCAAATCCTTACCGGTAAGTAAGACTTGTCCGGATGGTGATTTGAATTGTAATACAGCCTGCTCATCAAGAAACTGGCGTGCCTTCTCTTGATTGAACTGTCCAGCAAGTTCCACACGCACGCGATTGCCGTTTTCGACTTCAATCAAAGGTTCCGAAACACCTAGACTATTTACACGATTGTTAAGCGCTGCCACAGTAGCTGTCATGTCGTTCGCCGTCACTACTTGACCAGGCTTGCCAACTTGATATAAAACATCAAAGCCACCCTGCAAATCAAGTCCTAACGGAATTTTTTTATACAACATTTGCGAAGTGGATAGTACCAATCCAAGTATAATCACGACAATAATAAGAAACGTCGTGAGGCGTCCCCACTTAACCATGAGTCCCCTCCTAAAAAATTCAATGTGCTTAGTATACGATTAGAGCAACAAACCCGTCAAACGCTGTCTAAATGGGTCGGATCATCAAGAACAAATGGCTTACGATAGATCTCTTGCATGGTATAGTTCATAAATTGCTGTGGTTGTAAACACAATACGGCATTGACCAATTCATGCAGGTTCACGGGCCTGCGCTTTTTTTGACCACAGAAATAGCCCCACAAATCATCAATTGATACCGCACCGTAGCCAAGAAGTCGAAATTCATCGACCTTATCCCGCAGTAAATGAAGAATATCCTCAGTCGGTGCTGAGTCTAATGGGTTAGGCAAAGGTGGTTCTTCCGGTTCCTGATATTCTTTTGCAACTTTTTTAACAGGAAATTCTAACACATCAATTGGCTCTTTTAAAAGGGGTTCTTGCTCACCTAATTCCTCTTTTGGAAGTGGCTGTTCTTCTTCTGGCAAACTTTCCACACTAGGATGCACACTGTCTGCAACCTGTATAACGATTTCATGCAAATCCTCCATGAAACTATCATCGGCAAGATGGCGCTCTTTCACGCCAAAGATGCGTTTGATTCGGTCTGCCAAGAGTTAGCCCCCTTAAAGTTCATTAGATATTGTCTCATCCTTATCCTTTGCATGCAAGTGCTTAGGACTAACCTCGCGTTTTTTTGCATAGGTTCAGAAAAGATAGTTGAAGGACAGGCAAGGAGGCTTAGCGATGCACCGTCAATCTTTTATCGCCGGAACTTCTATTTTAATCGGTGCAAGCCTTGTTACGCGAATTCTTGGGTTCATCTACCGAGTAGCTCTGACACGGTTAATTGGTGCTGAGGGAATTGGCTTATTTCAAATGGTATTTCCTTTTTTGTCGTTAATTCTTACCTTTGTTACGCTTGGCATGGGTGTCGCGGTCTCAAAACTTGTCGCTGAATCTGTTGTCACAGGTGATCGCAAACGAATTTCTCGCATTTTATCCATTTCTTTAATTACCACGATTTCACTGTCTGTCGTGTTTTCTATTCTTATGGTCACATTAGGCCCTGTTATTTCCCGAAAAATATTTACCGATCCACGTGCTATCTATCCATTTATCACATTAACCCCAGTCATTGCAATCATTGCCATTTCTTCTGTGTTTCGCGGCTATTTTCAGGGCCTACAGATCATGTCTACACCATCAATTGCTTCGATCATTGAAACGTTACTTCGGATCGTTGCCGTATGGATTTTAGCCACCTTGTCTCTTGCTAAAGGACTGGAATTTGCGGCAGCTGGTGTATCCGGTGGTATGATTCTAGGTGAACTTGGCGGTTGTCTTTATATGTACCTTATGTACCGCTTGCGTGTCAAAGTAACACAAATCCCATTGCCAAAGCGACCTGTCAAGACAGAGCCGGGGTTAAAAACCGTCCGTGCAATTATGAGCATTGCCATTCCAGTCACATTTAGCCGCTTAATTGGATCACTAGCTTATGCTATTGAGCCTATTCTTGTCACGAGATCTCTTTTGACGGCAGGGCTTTCCACAGTAGCCGCCACACGCGCTTATGGAGAATACGGTGGCATGGCTATACCTTTGCTCGTTTTCCCTACCGTTTTTACTTATTCCTTAGCCATTCAACTTGTACCTTCCATCTCGGAAGCCGTTGCATCAGGAAATAAAGCTACTGTATCAAGGCGTTTGCAACAATCTTTTCGCGTAACAGCTCTTGTAGGGCTTCCTACATCACTCATCTTGCTACAATTCTCAGTACCTCTTTGTGTAACTATTTTTCACCACGCTGGCGTGGGGGCTCTCTTATCCATCATGGCTCCAGCCGGTTTCTTACTGTATCTGCAAGGACCCTTATCAGGCATTTTGCAAGGTATCAATAAAGCCGGTATCGCCATGCGCAATTCCTTAATCGGATCTTTTGTCAAATTGATCATCATTTATCTGCTTGCATCCAATAAATCCATTGGTGTCACCGGTATTGCCTGGTCGGTTACGATTAGCGTGACTCTAACTACCCTGCTTCATATCGCATCTGTACGTCGCCGCATAGGCTTTTCGGTAGACACCCTCGATACGGCAAAAATTCTCTTGGCAACGGTCCTGATGGCTATCGTATCAAGACAACTCTGGAGTGTACTGCAATATGTCTCCCCCATGTGGCTGTCACTTACGACGACAATCTTTCTTGCACTCCTTTTTTACATCATTGTACTTTTTGTGACGAAAACTATTACGTCATACTCCTTTACCCGTATACCTGGTGTGGGAAAACCGTTAGCACGCATCATTCGCAAAATTCCTTTTGCCCGTTGATTACCTAAAGCAGCGGGCTGTCCTTTTTGATTTGACTATCCTTGTCCACACGATCAATATGCAAAGTTTGTCCATTCCATCCAGCATAAAATACATCTTTTTCAGATTCATAACCTTGCGCTACTAACTGCTCTCTTAGCCAATGCCTAGACTTACCTATCGCAGATAGCTTGTCATCATCGATTTGCCCATCTACAATGACAGAAGTGGTCATGGTAGCTGGCATCACAGTGATGCCTAGATCATCAGGTGTTACAGGCCGTTTATTCGCCTTGGCAAAGACGGATAGCTTACCTGATGTTTCAAGTACGGCAAATTCGACATCAGCTACGGCAGATATGTCTTTTTCCCGCAACTGCAACAAAAGATCGGCCACAGCGTAACGGGTGCGTTTCATTTCACTGTCATTGATCTGCCCATTTTCAATCAACACAGCTGGTTTACCCTCCATAATGTCATGGATTTTTTTACTGTGTAAAGACAGGTACGATACGCCGATTTGCAAAAGAACTAACAAGGCGATCACCACAGCACCATGCCATACCGGTAACCGTAAGTCCTGCAAAGCCACAGCAGAAATTTCTGCGATCATAATCGATACCACAAGATCGAAGATCGACAATTTACCGATTTCCCGCTTGCCCATAATACGCAAAGACAGGAGAACAAATAAATACGTAAAGATCGTGCGTATGACTAATGTCCAGATCAATAACAACACATCCCGTTGTCATATTTAAAAACACACTTTCATTAACCGTAGTATGAGGAGGAATTCCTGTGCGAATTCGTGGGAAAGAAAAAGTGCCTGCGCTTTTGCAACAGGCCGATGCGTGGATTCATCAAGAAAACAACGGTTTGATCGCCATAGACAAAAATTTATATCCCACAGTTTGCCTTGAAGTAGGGTGCGGTAAAGGCGTATTTTTAAGCGAACTTGCATTAAGGCATAGGGACGTATTTTATGTAGGCATTGATAAGTTCGTGGAAATTATTGCTCGAGCAGCGACATTAAGTGCGAAGAAAGAAGTTAAAAACGTCCTGTTTTCCATGATTGATGTCGAGCGCATCGAATCGCTCATTGCTCCATCATCGATCCAAACAATTTACTTAAATTTTTCAGATCCATGGCCACGGCGCAAAAATGAGAAACGTCGACTTACGTATCCACGGTTTTTAGATATTTATTCCAAATTGTTAGCGCCCGGTGGCTGGATAGAGATGAAAACGGATAATGCGGATCTTTTTATTTGGAGTTTACAAGCCTTCACAAAGGCTGGTTGGACTGTCGCCGAATCAGAACGTGCGCTATCACAGAGTGCGCCAGAAGGATTAGAAGATGAAGCACGCTACATAAAAACAGAATATGAGACACGTTTTCGCGGACTTGGCGTTCCTATCTGTTTTTTGCGTGCCACTCCACCCTCGAAGTCATAGGTTGGACGTGCTCCTCATATATATAGGGCAAGTCGAGAGACAAACCCGAGGAGGCGGCAACAACTTGAAGTACAAAATGTGGTCAGACTTAAAAAGCGATGTACATGGATCACCTCTAGTGTACGGTGTCGTTACAGCTTTCATTGCTTCGTTGCTATGTACTTTGATCCTCGCTGGCGTATACACTTGGAGCAATTTATCTGAATCCACACTTCCCTTTACTGCCTACACGATCAATGCTATATCTGCTTTGATTGGAGCTGTACTTGCAGCGAAAAGCGCAGGTGCTCGTGGGTGGTATTACGGTTGTATGACCGCCTTACTATTTAGCGTGCTACTTGCTATTATCGGAAGTTTAGTAGATTTTAGCGCTGCCTTTCAACTCGAAACAGTTGTTCGAATCGCTCTACTTGGTCTAATCGGTGCATTCGGGGGTATTATCGGGGTGAATTTTTCTAACAAACGCTAGCCATTTTTTAATCATCTGAAAAAGTAACAAAACGAATAATTTTAACGAGTGACTGACATTTCAAAGGGGCTGTCCCAAAAGTGGATTTTCTACTGCGGGACGGTCCCTCTTACTTTCACTTCCTCACAGAGCACCAACCACTGGGTGCGGCACATATGGCTCTTCTAGGTAAGTAATTTCTTCAGAGGTTAACTGAAGTAAAAGTGCAGCAACTGCATCTTCAAGATGAGAGGTTTTGGTTGCACCGATAATTGGAGCTGTTACCGGCTGTTTTTGCAACAGCCAAGCAAGTGCGATGTGAGACCGTGGAACCCCCTGCTTGGTTGCCAGTTCCGCAACGCGATCCACAATCACTTGATCAGCGTCTGCCATCGCATCGTATTTCCTCTTTTGAACTAGATCGGTTTCAGAACGATGTGTTGTTTCCCCTCGTTCACGCGTCAATCTTCCCGATGCAAGTGGACTGTAAGGAATCATGCCAATTCCTTCTCCCCTAACACCAAAGCCCATGCAACCAAGGCAGATTCGAGATACATCCAAGCCGGTGTTCCCAAGTTTCACGTATTCCATTTTCGTATCCCTTCTTTCAGCTAATTTGGTTTGCACCAAAAGACTGCCATCCCAATTTAAATATCCAATTTGCGTGTACCGATCCATTTGACCATTTCGGGATCGCGGTGTGAAAAGAACAGACTCTGCTTCGTGTCCAAAAGGACGATTTTCTCCATGTCGTCTTGACCTAGTTCAAAGTCGAAAATGTTGAAATTCTCAACGATTCTTTCTTTACGAACGGACTTGGGGATCACAACGACTTCTCTTTGCGTCATCCAGCGTAAAATTACCTGAGCAACAGACTTGTTATGCTTCGCAGCGATGGATGCCAAAACTTCGTTTTGAAACATGTCGTTTCGACCTTCGGCGAATGGTCCCCAGGACTCGATCTGGACGTTGTTTTCTTTCATGAATTTGGCACTTTCAATTTGCTGACAGAATGGGTGCGTTTCAACCTGATTAACGGCAGGAACAACTTCATTGTGGATGATCACATCAATCAAGCGATCCATCCCAAAATTGCTCACGCCAATGGCTTTGATCTGGCCTTCGTGATACAGCTCCTCCATGGCACGCCAAGAACCATAAATGTCTCCATACGGCTGATGAATGAGATACAAATCCAGATAATCGAGACCCAACCGTCGTAGGGAATTTTC
>JAKADA010000047.1 GCA_021820975.1 Bacillota bacterium | reverse complement strand
CCCGCTGGTGGTCGTGGACATCCGTAATTCAGCCACTACATAGTCTCGAATTCAGAGGCTTTCGGTTCGGCATTATCCTGCTTTACCCACTTCTGACCCTAATTCACCCCGCCATGAATATTTCAGGTAAAGGTATGTATGAAGAAAGTTATGATTTTCTAGTACTCTCACCTGGAGCAAGAGCCATTAGGCCAGCTATTGAGGGAATTTCTCACGATCATATATTTACCCTAAGAAATATACCGGATACAGATCGGATTAAAAATTATGTCGATAAGAAAAATTGTCATCATGCTGTCGTGATAGGCGGTGGATACGTAGGGATTGAAATGGTCGAGAATTTAAAGGATAGAGGACTTGATGTGACCCTCGTGGAAGCGGCACCTCATATTCTTGCGCCGTTTGATTCCGATATGGCTGTTATCGTGGAAAAAGAACTTGAGGATAACGGTGTTAAAATTATTCTTAACGATGGCGTTAAAAAATTCAATGAAGCAGGTGCTTCTGTACAAGTAGAATTAACCAGTGGAAAAACTCTTGAGACAGATCTTGTAATTTTAGCTATAGGCGTAGCACCTGATACAGGTTTTTTGAAAGGCACGGGGATTCAGCTAGGTGCTAAAGGGCATATTCTCGTTGATGATCGGATGAAAACGAATCTTGATGGGGTATATGCTGTGGGTGATGCTATTGAAGTGGTTGATTTTATTACCAAGCATGCTACGGCAATTCCTCTGGCAGGACCCGCTAATAAGCAAGGGAGAATAGCTGCTGACAATATCGCTGGAATTGATTCATTGTATCACGGTACCCAAGGTACATCGATCATTAAAGTATTTGGCTTAACGGCGGCTGGGACGGGTAATAACGAACGGAATCTTCGTTCATTAAACATTCCTTATGAAGTGGTTTATGCCCATCCAGTGTCGCATGCTTCTTATTATCCAGGCGCACTACCCTTAACGTTGAAATTAATCTTCAATCAGGAAGGTACCATATTAGGAGCTCAAGGCATTGGGTTTGATGGGGTTGACAAGAGAATTGATATTATTGCTACCGTCATTCGATTTGGAGGTACAGTTGCTGATCTTACTGAACTTGAGCTGAGTTATGCACCGCCATTTAGCTCTGCCAAAGATCCGGTGAATATGATCGGCTATGTGGCTGAAAATGTGTTGACTGAGAAAGTGAATCAATTCACGTATGAAGAATTGGCTACTTTTGATAGGGATACAACCGTTTTAGTCGATGTGCGTACGGATCTCGAGTATTCAAATGGTCATCTTGATGGGGCGTTGAATATTCCCGTTGACGAAATTAGGCAAAGAATGAATGAAGTTGATAAAAATAAGCTTATTTTAGTGTATTGTCAAGTCGGTCTTAGGGGTTATGTGGCAGCGAGAATTTTATCGCAACATGGATTTCTCGTAAAAAACATGTCAGGCGGCTATAAATCAGCACTTATGCATGATTTTAAGCCACAAGACAGAGATACTAATTCATCGAAGAGGCAGATTATCGATAATGATTCGCAACAAGTGAAAGAAGAGACAATAAAGGGCGCGAATTTTGATAACTATGATAAATTATTGGATGCTTGTGGACTTTGTTGCCCTGGGCCATTGATGCAAGTAAGAGCGTTCATTGGCGATATGGTGGATGGGCAGGTTTTGAAGGTGACGGCTTCAGATCCTGGTTTCTTTGAAGATATTAAGGCTTGGTGCGCGAAAACGCATAATGAACTTGTGGATATAAAGAAAGATAAGGGTACCATTATCGCTCTTGTTCGCAAAAACAGCACTGAAAAGAAAAAACTTATGCAAAGTAACAGTAACACGTTACCAGACAACGAAAATAAGACAATTGTTGTTTTTAGCAGCGATCTCGATAAGGCTATAGCGTCTTTCATTATCGCCAATGGTGCACTTGCCATGGGGAAAAAAGTTACGATGTTTTTCACTTTTTGGGGTCTAAATATTCTTCGTAAAGAAGAGAAATTGGCTGTTAAAAAAAGTTTTATGGACAGAATGTTCAGCGCTATGATGCCACGTGGCAGTAAGCGACTGAATCTTTCCAAGATGAATATGATGGGTATCGGCGCGAAAATGATTAGAACAGTGATGAAAAACAAAAATATATCTTCACTTGAAGATCTGATTAAAGCAGCTATGGAAAATGGCGTTGAGATTATCGCCTGTCAAATGTCGATGGATGTCATGGGGTTAAAACAAGAGGAACTTATCGACGGTATTACGATTGGAGGAGTAGGTTATTATCTTGGTAAGGCAGAGGATGCTAACATCAATTTATTTATCTAATGATATATAAAGACAAGTTTGACAGTACATCACGTAGACTTGTTGATGAGTCAGCATTGAACTTTTTAGATACTGTTATGCAGAAATTCAGCGAATTTCTGAGGTGACAAGATGGAACCGTACAGTGAACGTTACATAGATTCACTGTACGGTATGCTACCAAAAAATATTCGTAGGTAGCTACTTGACAGTATCGTCCCTCATCAAGTAATCTAAATGTAACTTGTTGGTTGCTTTTTTTATCGGCCTTGTGGTTACGTGACCACATTGAAAAATACCACTAGTTGCTATGGGGGACTGTAAGTACAACTCTTTTTTTTACTAATGTTGTATACGCTTACAGATGTGGTTCTGTCCCATGTATAGTGGTAAAAGCCTGGCAACCTAACGATAAAAAGGGAGGAAGATTGGGCATGAAACAAATAAATAAAACATTGTCCGTGCTTGCTGCTGCAGCTTTAAGTTTTTCCGGTGTGGTGGCTGGTGGTACTAGCGCTTTTGCTGCTTCTGCAGCAGGTACACCAACTAAAGGACCTGTGACGTTAACCATTATGTCTTGGAATATTGCAGAAGCCACACTGCAAAAAGACGCAGAAATGTTCCATAAGTTGCATCCTAATGTGACGTTTAAGTATGTAACAGAAGCCTCTCCTACATTTGCTTATACAAAGTTGAACGCTGAATTAGCTGCAGGATCTGGCTTGCCTGATATTGTTTCTATAGAAACATCTCATGCACAATCATTTCTTAGTAAATTTCCAAATTCATTTTTAAATGTTACTAATCAAGTGAAATCGTTAAAGCCGCTATTCGCACAGTCAAAATGGTCAGCCCTGACAGAGTCAAACGGTCAAGTATATGGTATCCCTTGGGATATTGGTCCGACCATGATGTTCTACCGCCGCGATATGTTTAAAGAGGCTGGGATTAACCCGAATAGCATTAAAACATGGTCTCAATACATTGCAGCGGGTAAAAAACTCGTCAAGCATTTTCATGGCAAAGTAAAGATGACTGCCGTCAACTATGATGACGACGGGATCTTTAAGATGATGACAAACGAGCAAGGGTCATTTTATTTCAATCCCAAAGGTCAGATTGCAGTTAGCAATCCTGCGGGAATAAAGGCTGTAACTACGGAGCAACAATTAGTAAAAGCTGGAATTGCTATGCAGGTCCCATCAGCTAACGGATGGAATGCCACCATTTCGGCATTTACGAATAACCAGATCGCATCGGTTGCCATGGGAGTTTGGTATGTGGGTACGATTGAAACATCTGCGCCTAATCAAAAAGGCAAATGGGGCGTGTTTCCTCTGCCAGCATTCACGCCAAAAGGATCTCATGCAGCTAATCTTGGTGGATCAAATGTTATGATTTCGGCAAACACGGCACATCCAAGAACTGCTTTTGAGTTTGCTAAGTACGCGATGACGAATCAGGCGGCCTTAAATGTATCGATGAACTATGGGATTTTCCCATCTTACATCCCGTACTTTAAGAGCCCAGCCTTTAAGAAAGGACTGCCTTTCTTTGGTGGTCAAAATGTATTTGGCTACGCGGCAAGTATCGCCAATCAAATTAAATCCGAAAATCACACGAGTGATTTTGCAGCAAGTACCACCTATGTGGATAATGCAATTCAGGCTGTTTTGAATAACCAAATGACAGTCAAAGCTGCTATGAATCAAGCAGCATCACAAATTGCTCATGAATCAGGTCGTAAGATCGTGAACTAAGTAACACTTGCGGATTTTGCAGAATGCCCCTTGACAACAGGCACTATTACCTGTTGTCAAGGAGCAAAAAATGTAGGAAGAGGGACTACCTATGGCCATGTTGGAAGATTTACGCATGCACAAAAGAAGGCGAAATTTTCGTCGCCACAGTGTTCCTTATTTATTCGTGGCTCCCTTTGTTCTGGCTTTCGGAATCTTCATGGTTTTCCCGATTTTGTATGCTCTGATTATCAGTTTTTCCAGATGGCAGGGTGGAAATCTTCGATGGGCAGGTTTATTTCAATACTCCACAATTTTTTCCGATAGTCTATTTTGGCAGGGATTAGTCAATAGCCTTATTATTCTTGTGATTCAAGTACCGGTGATGCTGATCCTTGCTGTGATGTTTGCCGCAATGCTAAATTCATCACGTCTTAAATTTAAATCCTTATTTCAGTTAGGTTTCTTCTTACCGATTTTAATTGATACGACAGCCTATTCTTTGACGTTTTCATTCATTTTGGCTCAACATGGGCTTGTCAATCAATTATTGGGCTTAGTTGGAATCTCCCCAATTCCATGGTTAACATCGATGTTTTGGTCAAAAGTGGCCGTTATGATTGCAATGACATGGCATTGGACGGGGTATAACGTAGTTATCTTGCTTGGTGGTTTGCAATCCATTCCACCTGAGTTATATGAAGCTGCCAAGGTAGATGGGGCAGGTCCCATTCGACAATGGTTTTCTATGACTATTCCGATGTTGCGTCCGCTGCTGGTTTTAGAGTTTATTCTTTCTACTATTGGCACATTGCAATTATTTACAGAACCGTATATTTTAACGGCTGGTGGACCGGATAATTCCAGCTTAACACCTGTCTTATACTTGTATCAGGTCGGTTTTCAACAATTTCATTTTGGTTATGCTTCCGCACTTGCTTATCTTTTAGCGATCATAATCGCCATCCTATCGTTCTTTCAATTGCGTTTCACGAGGGAGGGCTCAATCTTATGAAAAGTTCGCGGTTTCATCTAAGTGATGTGTGGCTGCATGCTATTGTTTTTATTGGATTTGTCGCTTCCATCTATCCTGTTTATTTGATGTTTGTGTCAGGGACGCAAAATAATCAACAAATTTTCGGAATGACGCCTGACCTCCTACCTGGGCATTCTTTTTTAGTCAATTATAAAGATTTGATGTCAAATGCGGGCTTTAATATTTATCAATCGGTAGGCAATAGTGTTATCATCTCTGCTGTCTCTACCATCTTAGCTGTTTTTTTAGCGACTTTGGCTGGATTCGCTTTTGCTAAATATCGATTTGCCGTATCAAAGGGACTTTTCCAAGTCATCTTGGTGGCTATCATGATTCCACCTCAAGTTACGTTGATACCACTTTTCGTTATGATTAGCAAAATTGGCTTGGCTAATTCCTATTGGGCTATTATTTTGCCTGCAACGGTGAGCATTTTTGGTGTTTTTTTAATGCGACAATCCTTTTTGTCTTTTCCTGATGAATTGCTCGATGCCGGTCGCATCGATGGATTAACGGATTTCGGTTTGTTTTTGCGTATTGTTTTGCCGCTTTCTAAACCAGCATTATCGTCTTTAGCCATTCTTACATTCCTTGGCAGTTGGACTAACTTACTGTGGCCGCTGGTTGTTCTTAATGATTCAAGCAGCTACACGATCCCTGTTGCACTATCTACTTTGACCAATACGGTAACTCAGCCGAATTATGGAATGATGATGTTGGCGGCGTCGATAGGCACCATTCCAATGCTCATCTTGTTTTTACTCTTACGAAGGAATTTCATTTCTGGTATCATGGGTGGATATAATAGGTAATTGGATAAGAAGGTGTTTGTTTGCCAACTCGACACGATGTAGCTAAAAAGGCAGGTGTTTCGCCCTCGACAGTTTCGCGAGTGGTTAATCGCAATGGGTATGTTGCACAAGATGTTCGTCTTAAAGTAGAAAAGGCCATTGAGGAATTGTCCTACGTACCTAATCGCATTGCTCGTTCGTTGCGCTTGAACGAATCTATGCAAATTGCGTGTATTACGCACAATATTACGAATCCGTTTTATAGCGAAATTATCGTTGGACTTGAAAATGTACTTTTCAAACGCGGCTATACCTTATCATTGTACACTTCGAATTTTACGGAAAAAGATTATCTTCGAACGGTTGGAGAAAGCATGTTTGATGGTCTGATTGTTTTGTCACCCGTTGAACTCAGTCGAATTACCGAAATTAATAAATTGCAAGGCACTATTCCTTTTGCTGTTTACTGGGATTTTATGAATGCTTCAACCGTGCCAGGCGTAACTTTAGATTTGCGCTTGGCCATGAAACAAGCTACACAATTTTTACTGAAACGTGGTCACCATAAAATTGCTTTTTTAGGTCATGAGACACGTCGAAAAGAAGAAAATCCGCGGTTTTTAGGGTATCTTGAGGCATATCGAGAATATAACTTACCTATGCAAGACGATCTCATCTTGACTACTGCATCCTGGGCCGATTCGCCGCAATTTGGTTATGAGAAAATAACCTCTGTATTGAAAGATAACGTATCATTTACCGCATTGGTTGCATCGAATGACTTACTTGCCATCGGTGCTATGCGAGCCCTTTACGAAAGTGGGTTACGTGTACCTGATGATGTTTCCGTAATTGGATTTGATGATTTGGACATAGCGCGATTTGTGACGCCATCCTTAACAACGATACGCATGCCAAAAAGACAGATTGGTGAAGAACTAGGTCGTTTGCTATTACAAGAAATTGATGGATCTCGTGCTACAAAATCGGTTATTTTGCATTCGGAATTAATCGAAAGAGAAACAGTGAGGTCGCTTTTGTAGTCATGTGCGAGGGGAAGGGAGTAACGTCGTATGCGAGTTCTATTTGAACGAAATGTCGTTTGTCCCATGCGTGATCATGTGAACCTAATGGCTAATATTTTTCGGCCTGAAATGGGCGGCCCCTATCCAGTACTGCTCACTCGTTTGCCTTATGGTAAAGACACGGGTTTTGCCTATGGGTTGCTTGATCCAGTTCGCTTAGCTGAAACAGGCTATATCATTGTTATCCAAGATGTACGTGGTTGTTTTGCATCGGAAGGTACATTTGATGGATTTTTGCAAGAGTTTGAGGACGGTTATGATACGGTAGAATGGGCGTCAAAACTTCCTGGGTCAGATGGACAAGTGGGTATGTTTGGAGCTTCGTACTATGCCTACACAGAATGGGCAGCGGCAGCTTCAGCACATCCTGCACTTAAAGTTCTTGTGCCAACGGTAGCTTTGGATGATGGATGGGAGGGTGTCACCTTTCGAAATGGGGCACTTGAGTGGGGGATGGCGGCATCATGGTATTCGAGTTTGGCACCTGCTTACTTGTTACGAACGAAAAAAGATGATTCGAACTTTAAACAACTATTTGCTCGTTTGATCTATGATAGCGATCATTTATCGGAATTAGGTTACTTTGAATTGCCATTAGATCAATTTGGTGCGTTAAAACATGCGGATATTTTACCGGAATTTTTTGATCAAATAACGCGAACAACCTATGATGAAACATGGCGTGCTATTTCAATTAAGCCGCATTATAAAAATATGGACGTATCAGCCCTGCTAATAGGTGGTTGGTATGATGTTTTTCAAAAAAGCACGATAGATGCTTTTCAACAACTGCAAAGCTTTGGTCAAGATGTGCGCTTATTGATTGGGCCTTGGACACATGTTAACTATTCAAATGCTGTGGGCGATCGTGAATTCGGTATGGCAGCAGACAGCTCGTTTCTTAACTTTCAATATGATAGAACGACTCTGCATCAATTGTGGTTTGATTACAAACTTAAGGGTCAGGATAACGTTCTAGTGCATGAACCTCCAATTAAATTGTTTGTGATGGGTGAAAACACGTGGCGTTATGCAAGCGAATGGCCATTGCCCGAGACCGTGTTTACCAAATATTATTTACATTATTCCGACTATTTGTCCACCGTTTTGCCTGGCGGAGAACAGGTATCGCAGTATATCTATGATCCAGCCAATCCTGTTTTAACGACGGGCGGTAATTTATTGATGACGCCAAAATTTCGCCCTGGTCCAATCGAACAGACAGATATCGAAAGTCGATCTGATGTACTGGTATTTACTTCGGACGTTTTAACAGCGCCGCTTGAAGTTATAGGACCTATTCGCGCACAACTGTGGGTTTCAACAACGGCTAAAGATACTGATTTTGTTGTTCGATTAACTGATGTTGATCAAAATGGTAAATCAATCAATCTTGCGGATGGTATTGTTCGTATGCGCTATAGAGATAGTATAGAACATCCGGAACTGATCGAACCTGGAGAAGTATATGCAATTGAAGTAGATTTATGGGCAACGGGTAATGTATTTCTAGTTGGTCATCGAATTCGTGTCCAAATAACTAGTAGTAATTTTCCGCGTTGGAACCGTAATTTAAATACCGGTGCTTCGAATGAATCCACAGAGGATAGTGCTATAGCCACACAAACTATACTGCATGATGTGGTGCATCCATCACACATAATATTACCAGTAATTCCGAGGCTACAGTAAATGAAGGGCTATGCTTATTGTAATTTCAGTTATTTTTAAATGGATGGAATTGGAAAACGTATATAAAATGAGGTTCCACGGACACTGCTGTCAACATCGATATGAGCGTTGTGTCTGTCAACAATCGCAAAACATGTCGAAAGACCTAGTCCAGTACCGTTTTCTTTGGTTGTAAAAAATGGAGTTCCTAATTTTTCTAGGTCATCTGAAGAGATGCCAGATCCTTCATCCTGCACAGCTAGGGCTACCTTTTCATTTTCAAAATAGGTTCGAATTGTCAATACACCTTGTTCTTTCATTGCTTCCAATCCATTTCGACAGAGATTGAATATGAGTTGAGAGATCTCTTTTTCGTTAAATAGAATCTTTGGTGTATCTTTTACGTCAAAGACCAGTTGTTTATTTAAAGTGAAAGCATCCGCCTGTAACAAGGGATGAAGATGGTGTAGCAGATTATTAATGTTCAAAAGTTTCATTTCTGATTGCCGATTTCTTACGAAGGATAAAAATTCCGATATGATTAAGTTAGCACGATCAAGCTCATCGATCATGAGTTTAAATTTGAAGCTATGCGTTTGAAAATCTCGATTGGAGCCTAAAAGTTGTAGGTATCCTCGCACAGTAGTCATGGGGTTACGAATTTCGTGTGCTAATCCAGCCGCTAATTGACCTAACAGATGTAGTCTTTCTAGGTGACCAATTTCCTCTCGCAATCTTAGAATTTCTGCTTCTTCTTTCTTTTGTAGCGTAATGTCTTTCAAAATTTCGATAATAAGCATAGATCCATCAATATCCTGAAAAGGTTGAAGTATAACTTCATATGTACGGTTATGTAACATGATTGTTTCGTTTGTTATCTGTTTGTTGTTTTTAAGGGAATTTATCGTTAACGTATAGAGTGGACTTTGCTTATTGATGGTATTCTCCAACAAGATAATACTGCTATTGCCGAACTCATTGCTATAGTTGCGATTGGCGAATCGTAGTTTAAGATTTTGTTCTACAACAATTACAATACCTGGGAAACTATTTAATACTTCATATAAGCTGTTATGTGTTTCTTGAATCGTTTGTTCTCGTATTCTTACAACTGCTATTTCCTTATACAAAAACCTTCCGATAAGTCCACCAAACCCCATAAAGGCAATAACTACAAGAGACCATGAGAAAATGAAGGAATGATGATGAGTATCCAGCCACCGATCAAATACGGTGAGAAGACATCCCAAGACAAAACCATAGAAAATCCATCGATATCTGATTCTGTTCATGTCGGTTTTCAATTTTTTCATCTAAATTCCTTTGCGCGTATGACATACTTACCCAGTTTAATTTCTTGTTTTAATTGTTTATTCCTCCATTTTAATTAAAAATATATGGCAAAAGTATGAATTATAGCTCAATATAACTATATGAATTGGTTATATTAAAAACGATTACATAAATTATTGTTTCACATGCAGGGCTAACCGCTGCCCTTGATTTACGTAGAGAACTTGGTAAATGACACTAGGTTGTTGTTATTTTAAAAAGTATGCAAACACCACTATTTTTTATTGATGTTATATAATAGATCATAGAATTTTCATACCAACTTCTTACCGTTACTATTTTCCGAATTGTTCTAATATTATTAGGATAGGGGTGGAGTATCCTATGACTTGGTTTCCATGGCGACAAAGAGGAACCCAGTATATACACGAAATTCTTAGCGAAGAATCCCAATTATATATGATTATGAAGAATTTACCAGTCATTCTTTTTGTTATAGACACTCATGGCATTTTTAAGTTGTCAAAAGGTCGTAACCTTGAGGCATTGTATTTGACGCAAAGCGATGTACTTGGCCGTTCAGTTTTTGATGTATACGAAGATCACCCTGAAGTTCTTGATCAGATCAAGCGGGCTATTCATAACACAACACAGAATTTATCTTTTTCTGAAGATATTCAAATTGGAAATTCTCTATATTTCATCACCTATTCGAAATACGAAATCGTCATAACTAAAGAAGAATACCTGCTCGGAGTTGCTCTGGATGTGACGTCAGAGCGTATGACGCAAAAGGCGTTAGAAGAGGCCAAGGAACATTTTCAACTTTTATTCGAGACCAATCGTACAGCACCTACTTTGGTTATTGACCCCGAAAATGGACGAATATGTAATGTAAATCAGGCGGCTATCGAATTTTACGGATGGTCTAGTGAAATTTTATTAAAAAAGACAATTTTTGATTTGCGAACTGTAACTCGAGATGAAGTTCAGGCTAATATCGATTATGCACTAACAGGTGAGCAACCGTATTTTCGTTCTTGCCATCTGCTTGCATCAGGAAAAATGCGAGAAGTAGAGGTATATACAGCGCCACTGAAAGAGGCGGGTCATGTCTTTTTGTATTCTGTGATGCACGATGTTACGGCTCGTAGTGAACTAGAGCATGCTCTAAAAATAACGGATGCCGTCTTTGAGACGGGTGACCCGATGCTTATTATGGATGAGCATCATATCGTGATACGAGTAAATGAAACCTTTTGTCAGGTTACAGGGTATAGCACGGATGAACTTCTAGGACAAATACCGCCAATAATGCGATCGCAATTATATGATACGGAGTTTTTTGAACATATATGGAGTACTATCGCAGAATATGGTTGGTGGCAAGGCGAGATCCTTAGCAAACGAAAATCAGGAGAAGTTTTCCCTGAATGGGTGACTATTCGTGCTGTCTATGATCAGAAAAATCAAATCGTCACCTATGTGGAAGCATTTGTCGATTTGTCCATTCAAAGAGAAATGGAACTTACCGTGCAGCGATTATCGCGGATCGATGCTTTAACTGGTTTGTTAAACCGTTCCTCATTACTTAAAGAATTAGAAGTTGCAGTTTTAAATGTTGGCCTCTCAGGCGCAAAAGGCGCTTTGCTTCTTTTGGATATTGATAATTTCAAGGATATCAATGATACGTTAGGACAAGCATCAGGCGACCAATTACTTTTGTTATTAGCTGAAAGATTGAAGCAAGAAGTGCCTTTGATTGCTTATCTTGCCCGTTTTGCAGCAGATGAATTTGCCATCTTATTGCCAAAAATAGAATCTGATATGGACGACATACAAGAATTTCTTTCAAAGATGATGGAGCGAAATTTGACGCAAGAGTATATGTTAGGAGACAAACTATATTTTATTGCGGTGACTATAGGCGGTACAGTTTTCTCATCATCGTCGAAATCCGCACTTGTGATTGAACAAGAAGCCGATATCGCTCTTCATGCAGCCAAGCAACAAGGTAAAAGTTCCATAGTTTGGTTTAAAGAAAGGATGGCAATAGAAAGAGAAGAAGCATTTCAGGTAACGGAAGGATTACGACATGCCTTGGAACTCGAACAGTTGGAATTATATGTACAGTCGCAAGTATATGCTTCAGGGCAACCTTTTGGGGTTGAAGTATTACTGCGTTGGAAGTATCAAGGTAAAGTATTGGGGCCTGACCGTTTCATTCCTATCGCCGAATCGACGGGGATCATCGTTTCTATGGGTGCTTGGGTGTTGGAACAATCTTGCCGTTTACTCAGAATTATGCAAAGGACCCACCCTTTGATGAGAATATCGGTTAATGTTAGTCCGAAACAGTTTTATGAAGTTGATTTTGTTGATATGGTAATAAAGACACTTGCACGATGGTATGTAGATCCTACATCTGTAACATTAGAGGTCACAGAAACTTTGTTAATGCATGATCGAGAAAATTCTATATTGTTACAGCTAATGAATAATGTCCAAAAGTTGACGACGTAAATTGTCCTAAAATTGACGAGGTTGTTGTCCAAACAAAAAAAGGAAGGGGACCCCCTTCCCACTTGTAGAATCAGAGTTCAATAGAA
>JAKADA010000046.1 GCA_021820975.1 Bacillota bacterium | reverse complement strand
TCCCATTGACCTGATTGTACAAGACATACACTTGTCCACCTCGGCCGATCTCTCGTTCAATCGCTTCTTTCAGCAGAACGTCACTATATTCTACCACATACGTCTGTACAGGAAAACGATTCTCAGGTGGCGTCTCGATAATGGACAAATCCCTAACACCTACCATCGACATGTGCAAGGTCCTTGGTATCGGCGTTGCCGTCAAGGTGAGACAATCTACATTATTGCGCATTTGTTTTAAACGTTCCTTATGCGTCACGCCAAAACGCTGTTCTTCATCGACCACTAAAAGTCCCAAGTCTTTAAATTGCAAGCCCTTTTGCAAAAGTCGATGGGTACCAATTACGATATCGACATTGCCTGTCTTTACACCTTCCATAACCTGATTAGCTTCCTTTTTTGTACGAAACCGGCTGAGCACTTCGACGGTGACAGGGAATCCGGCAAAGCGATCTTTAAACGTTTCATAATGCTGTTGCGCAAGAATGGTCGTTGGTACTAAGACAGCCACTTGTTTGCCATCAAATACAGCCTTCGATGCAGCGCGCAATGCAACTTCTGTTTTCCCATAGCCGACATCACCGCATAAGAGTCGATCCATCGGCCGAGCACGTTCCATATCTTTTTTGATATCGGCAATAGCACGCAACTGATCGGGTGTCTCTTCATAGGCGAACATCGCCTCGAAATCATGTTGCCACTCTGTATCAGCCCGAAAAGCATGACCAGCCGTTGCTTCACGTTGTGCATATAATTTGATTAAATCTTGGGCGATATCACGGACAGATTTTTGTACTTTACTCTTAGTCCTTGCCCAATCAGTGCCGCCTAGGTGTGTGACACGCGGCTCACGTTCCTCACTACCAAGGTATTTTTGGACTTGATTGATTTGTTCAACAGGCACATACAACTTATCATTACCCGCATAACGAAGATGCAAATAATCGCGATGGGTGCCATCTACGACCAAAGTTTCAATGCCCATGTAACGGCCGATACCGTGGCTTACATGAACGACATAATCGCCCTCATGCAAATCTTGATAACTTTTAATTCGCGTTGCTTCTGACACATCAGCACGCATACGTCGTGCCCGTCGTTTATTGACAAAAACTTCATTTTCCGTGATAACGACTAATTTACCGGATGGAAGTTCAAATCCATTTGCCAAGTTACCTGTGATGATCTGGGGCACCGAAACGAGAGGATCAAAACCCGCTCTTCGTTCTGTTTCAATTGAAAAATCCTCCAAAACTCTTTCCAATCGCACGGCTCGATCTTCAGAACCAGCAAGAAACACAATATGGTTTTGCGCCTTTTTATAACGCGAAATTTCTGTTTTCAGGAGTGGTAACTGACCATGAAATTGTTGCATCGTATGCATAGTAATGGTGATCGTACGCGCCGCTGCAGGCGTGCCTGTAACGTGACGTGCAAAAAGACTGACAAATAATTGGCGTGCCCCCGGACGATGAAAACTTCGCTCCACGTCAATTGACTCAGTCAAGTCCGGAATCCATTCACCTTGCTCAAGTGCGGCCGTTATCCACTCAACGTCTTCCCTGCTAACTCGTTCCATCGTTTCTCGTAGGCGACTTGGCTCATCATAGACGAGAATAAACTCATGCGATACATGATCAAGTAATGTTGCTTGCCTTGAATCGATAAAGTTTTCGTACTTGAGTAAACCCGGAAAATGCATTCCCTCACGCATACGATCGATATCTCGCGAGAAATTTTGTGTTACCTTTTGTGCAATTTCATGGGATTTAACTTTTTTTATGTAAGCATCAAGTCGATCCTGTAAGCGATCTGCTGCAGCCATCAATTGCGTATGGGAAGCAACAATCTCACGAGCCGGCCAAATCACGGTTTGCTTTACCTTATCAAGGGAACGTTGCGATTCCGTATCAAAATGTCGTATCGAATCAACTTCAACATCAAACAATTCGATACGCAAAGGTGAGCCTGAAAGCGGATAGATATCGATGAGCCCACCACGCAAAGAAAATTGCCCTGTCGTCTCTACTCGCTCAACGCGCTCATACCCCATCGTTACGAGTTGTTCCGACAATTCCCGCAGATCAATGGTTTGTCCAAGCTCAATTGAAACCAACGCTTCTCGTAACCGATCCTTTGCAACCACTTTTTGGCGCATACCGCTAATTGTCGTCACGACAACACGAGCCTTTTTTTCATACAAGGCTCGTAAAGACTTCATCCGCAAAGCCGAAAGTTCAGGGCTAAACGCAAGTAAATCACTATGCGTTGCCTCTCGCTCAGGAAAGATAAAAACTTCCGTTTCATCAAGCAATTCAGAAAGATCAGACGCAATACTTTGCGCGGCCTGCATAGAATGTGCTGCGATCACCAGCCCATTTCCTTGTTCCAACAACGCAGCATACAACATATCCCGTGCAGAGCCGGATAAACCTGAGATAGATTGTTGGGAAACACCAGAGTGAAACCCTTGAATCACCTGGGAGATTTCCCCCGTGCTCGCGAAATAGTGAACCAAATCCCGCACCGATATCCCCCCGACCCAAACTACAAAACAAGCCTTAGCATCACGCGAAGGCCCCTTGATAACAACGTCATACCGTATCCTATTCGTTACTGCAGCGGTGTGTCAGATAACAGCAGTTCAGGATGATAACGAAATGCTGTCTCGCAGTTCTCACACACCGTTTTAACATATAGGGTATGGTCTACACCATCGTATTGCAATAAATCCTGACGCTCTTCTAACGTCAAATCCGTAAACCCAAGTTCAGTATCTGAGGCTTTTGTTGAATCAATGCGACCCAGATAGGACTTGCAATGCCTACAGTAGTATACGATATCCAAACACCATACACCCCAAATTTTCTATTTCTTGTAGTATGGGGATTAGGCTCTTAAATTAAACGTATTCATCACCGATTCAAAAGGCTCCTTACAGGTAGCTATCGCTGCCTGCGCGCCTCGTAAGATCGCTTCGTGAACAATCGGTGCTTCACTTTTAGCAAAAGCAGATAACACATAATCAATGACCGTAATATCGTTTGGTGGCCTTCCAATGCCTAGTCGTATGCGCTTAAAGTTCTCAGTATGCGTATGCTGAATAATGGACTTTACACCGTTATGTCCACCAGAGCCACCACGCATACGCAAACGAATTTGTCCCGCTTTTAAGTCCATGTCGTCATAGATCACAAGCAAATCATCCGTGGCACTACCTTTGGTAAAAGAGAGCGCGGCGAGAACAGCTTCACCACTGTTATTCATAAACGTTAACGGGCGAATAAAAAAGATCTTTTGACCGTATAAAGTTATCTCTACGACAGATGATTGCCATTTTTCTTTAGGCTTTTCCTTGTCAAGACCTAGTGCTAGCAATACTTGATCCATACACATAAATCCAACATTGTGTCGGGTTTTTGCGTACTTTGCACCAGGATTACCAAGTCCAACAATCAGTTTGGAAGCCACTAGTGTGCCCCCCCATCATAATCTGCATGTGCTTCAGTCATCAAACAATTCACTAATCGATCTCATCTCATGTACACGTAGGATCGATTCAGCAATAATTTCGGCTACAGACAAGACCACAAGTTTTTCGCAATGCATCTCTTTTGGAATCATAATGGTGTTTGTAACAACAACCTCACGAATCGGTGCTTCCTCCAATCGCGCCATAGCTGGTTCAGACAGTACAGCATGCGTGCAACTGGCATACACCTCACGCGCGCCTTTTTCGATAAGTGCTTCAGCGGCGAGGGCGATCGTTCCTGCAGTATCGATCATGTCATCAATTAAGATCGCAGTTTTTCCCGCGATATCGCCAATAATGTTCATCACTTGCGCAACATTGGGCGCTGGGCGCCGCTTATCGATAATTGCGATCGGCGCACCAAGCCTTTCCGATAACTTTCTAGCCCTTGTTACGCCACCTAAGTCAGGGGATACAACAACAATATCCTGTAGCCCTTTGCCCAGGAAATAATCTGACAATATAGGCATTGCTACCAAGTGATCAAGAGGAATATTAAAAAATCCTTGAATCTGACCGGCATGTAAATCCATGCAAATCACACGCGAGGCACCAGCTGTCTGCAACAAATCGGCAACAAGTTTCGCTGTAATGGGATCCCTCGCGCGTGCTTTACGATCCTGTCTTGCATAACCATAGTAAGGAATAACCACATTGATACTTTTTGCTGAGGCCCGCTTCAAGGCATCCACTGTGATGAGCAGTTCCATCAAGTGTTCATTCACGGGCGCCGATGTCGGTTGAATCATAAAGACATTGCAGCCACGAACACTTTCGCCAAGCATAACGCGAACTTCACCATCGCGAAAATGTGTCACTTGGCAACGTCCCAAATCAACACCTACTGCTTGAGCAATTTCTGAGGCTAAAACAGGGTTAGCGTTCCCGGTAAATATCTTTAGTTTCGCATCCTGATAACTCAAGCCAACTCACTCCTTGCCGGACGATCGGCCCGTGCTACTTTCGTGTAAATTCTTTAATCTCAGTCGCAGATGATTAGCATAATCTGGTTTTGTAGTCTGACGCTCACGTGCAATCGCAAATGCCTGTTCAGGAACATCGTCTGTAATCGTCGATCCCGTGGCGATATAACCACCTGCCCCAACTGTCACCGGAGCGATAAGATTGACGTTGGATCCCACAAAACTGTTGTCTCCGATGATCGTTCGATGTTTACGAAAACCATCATAATTTACTGTGACCACACCGCATCCCATGTTGACTCCCTTACCTACATCGCTGTCGCCAACATAAGCCAAATGGCTGACCTTTGTACCTTCCCCAATGACCGCATTTTTGATTTCCACAAAATCACCGATTTTTGTATTTGAACCAATTACACTTCCAGGCCTGACATAGGCAAAGGGGCCAATTGCGGCACGATCGGCAATGGAACTTGTCAGGATCACAGAGGATTCAATAGTAACGCCATCACCGATCACCGCATCCTTGATGCGAGTATTGGGTCCAATCACGCAATCTTCGCCAAGGATTGTGTTTCCTTCTAGGAAAGAACCAGGCATAAGTACCGTATCACGCCCTATGACAACATCGGCTTGTATATACGTTGCTGCGGGATCTAAGATGGTGACCCCATTTTGCATATGTCTTAGTAAAATTCTTTTACGCAACTTTTCTTCGACATAGGATAACTGAATACGATCATTAACGTTAGCAATATCATCAGGATCGGCCACGACAACCGGAAAAATGCGTTCTCCCGTACGACGAATATGTTCAATACAATCTGTTAGTAAGTATTCCCCTTGTGCATTATCACGACTCAATTTTTCGAGCGAGGCCCGTAAGGAAGGGATCGAAAATGCATAGATACCACTGTTGACCTCATGAATCTGACGCTGCTCTGAGGAAGCATCCTTTTCTTCGACGATCCGGCTCACATCGCCACGCGCATCACGTAAAATCCGGCCATAAGCATAAGGATTATCTACCACTGCCGTTTGCACAGCGGTACCTGCATCGTCTTTCACAGCTTCCAGTAAACGTGCGATCTCCTCACGCCGCACAAGGGGGCAATCACCATACAAAACGACCACCGTTCCTTGTTCTGGCAAGTAAGGTGCAGCCGTCATCACAGCATGGCCTGTCCCCAGTTGCTCCGTTTGCCGGATATACTCCACTCGGTCACCCAAAACAGCGCGCACCTGCTCTTCAAGTTTGCCGACCACAACAAAGAGGCGATCGAATCCGACCGCCAACATTTCGTCAACTATATGTTCTATCATCGGCTTTCCGCATACTTCATGAACCACTTTATGGCGTTTTGAATTCATGCGTTTTCCAAGACCAGCAGCTAATACAATTCCAACTAACACACGTAGTCACACTCCCGAAATCAAGATAGCGTTTTAACTATAACGAACGCACCCACGGGTTTCAATCCTTGGTGGAATCCTGACGACGGGTTTTGGACACAAACCACTAAGCCATCGTTATCGTAATGCATAACGACGGCTTACATGTTACATGGACGAACGGCTTGCAGTTCACTCCGTACCGACGGCTGTCTCAACGGTATCAACCCTCATATACTCTTCTAACACAGCCTCCTGAATCTTTTGCCTTGTGCCAGAAGTGATCGGATGGGCAATGTCCCGAAATTCCCCGTCTGGTGTCCTTTTGCTCGGCATAGCAACAAACATTCCGGCATTGCCGTCAATGACTCGAATATCATGCACGACAAATTCGTGATCGATCGTGATCGATGCGATCGCTTTCATCCGGCCCTCCGTCGTTACTCTGCGCAAACGCACATCCGTGATTTGCACCCCAACCACCATCCCACTGTGCAGGCTTTTTAAATATCGCCTTGATATTCCACAAAAAAATCCATTATCCTGCAGGAGTGGGTAAAGTCATCAAGGATTATCGAAGGGCAACGACTTCAATCTCTACTTTGACGTCGCGTGGCAACCGCGCAACTTGAACCGCAGAGCGGGCAGGCTTATGTCCCTCAAACGCTTCTTCATACACACTATTCACCAGCGAAAAATCATTCATATCCGAAAGAAATACGGTTGCTTTCACGACTTTTTGCAACGTACTGCCCGCTTCTTTCAACACGGCATTAAGATTGTCAAACACTTGTCTTGCTTGTGTTGCGGCATCACCTTGGATCAATTCGCCTGAAGCAGTCAAAGGGATTTGCCCAGAAGTAAACACAAAGTCACCCACGGCAATCGCTTGTGAATAAGGACCAATCGCTTCAGGTGCCAGCAATGTGTGAACAATCTCCAACTCTTTCATAACAAACCTCCAATACTCCCTATTTTATAGACTGGTATAATAATTTCCCGACTGAATAACAACCGTTGCGCCGGCTTCATCCATCTGAGCTAACGAAAACAACGAACGATATGAACTCACTAATTTTTCACAAGGCTCTGTCGTGGCCATAAAGACACCTGTCCCAACGACTTGTGCGGAGAACTCTTCAATCAAAGCGGTCATCCCTTTGACTGTCCCCCCCGCTTTCATAAAATCGTCGATAATCAGAACCCGCGATCCGACAGGAATCGATCTCCGCGACAAAGACATCGTTTGTATTCTTCGATCAGAACCAGAAACATAATTGGTACTCACTGATGGCCCTTCACTCCATTTGTGATCCCGTCTAGCTACGACAAAAGGGCAATTAAGGTACTCGGCTGTTGCCACAGCAAGTGCAATACCTTTAGTCTCCACAGTAAGTACGACATCAGGGGATAATGGGGCAAAAAGTTTGGCAAACATCTTACCTACCATACGCAAAACCTCTGGTTTTGCTAGAACATCGGTCATATAAAAGTAGCCACCAGGTAAAATACGATCAGCATGTGTAAGATGTTGTATCATGTCTGTCAAAAAAGCTCGTTCTCGAGCAGGCGAAACATCGACTTCAAACACAATACCGCCACTAGCGCCAAGATGAGTGCGTAAAAAGCCTTCACCATCTTCTTCGAAAACTTTACGAATGATCGCGAGGTCTTCACTAAGCGACGACTTTGCCACCGAAAACTGTTCTGCCATATCCGTCAAGGAAAGTGGAGTTAAAGGATGATCCAGCAGCTGCTGGGTTAACCGCACGATCCGTTCACTTCTGCGCATCCTACCTTCTCTCCCTTGACCATGATCACTATTGCGACTATAGCACTACAAAATAAGCTTTCGCAACAAATCATCAGTAGGTACGACACAAGAAGGTTTCTTTAACCAATGAACGCATCTCATTGTAGATTCGTTTGGCCCTTCGCTCCCGTTCGACAAGAGCAAACACCGTTGGTCCACTGCCTGACATCAGCACAACTTGTGATCCTAATTTTTCTAGCTGATTTTTAATTCGCAAAACCTCTGGGTACATCGATAGTGTCACGTTTTCTAGAACGTTGACCGCTTGATCACTCACCTGCGTGATGTCTCCACATTTTAGTGCTTGTATCATCGCATGAGTATCCGGATGACGGTGTACATCATTCAGCTGAAAAGCTCCATAGACGTCAGCTGTTGATACAGCAATGGGAAGTTTCACAAGGATAACCCAAAAGCAAGGCGCTATAGAAAGGGGTTCAATCCTTTCACCTCGACCTCTTGCAATGGCCGTGCCGCCATACACGCAAAATGGTACATCAGAACCAATTTGCGCACCTATCTGCGCAAGTTCGGGAATGGAAAGTCCCAAATTCCATAGTTTATTTAGCCCGCGTAAGACCGCTGCAGCATCGGTAGAACCACCAGCGAGACCCGCCGCAACAGGTATACGTTTATCGATATCAAGACTTACACCATAAGAGATTCCACAAGCCCGCCGCAAATGATCTGCTGCCTGAAAGGCTAAGTTTCGTTCATCAAGCGGAATAAAAGGGGCATTAGAACGCACTTCGATGCGTCCATCCATGCGTGACCCGATAGAAAGGTAATCACAAAAATCTACCGTCTGCATAACCATTTCCACTTCATGATAGCCATCAGGTCGTTTACCCAAAACATCGAGCGTTAGGTTAATTTTTGCCCGTGCTTTTTCAAATACCATCCAACCACCGCCCACGCAACCACTATACCATGAAATAGGCGTTAGGCCACTTTAGACCTAACGCCTGCGTGTCACTCATCAGATCGCTGAGATGACTTGCCTTTTTTTATGAACCGATACATCAGCGATTTGCATACCGCCTTTATCCTTTAAAAGCTGTTGTACAGGTTCCAATTTTTCATAAAACATCAAGAGCAAAGAATCTTGCTGATGAATATCTACAGCCTTATTTAGTGCTGTGCATTCATCAATTTCCGTTATGGTGCGTGTGCCTGGACTAAAGCGGACCACCTCATCCGCAATGAGTGCCGCCATTTCACCGGTTTGACGGCCTCGCTTATCCTCATCTTCCTTGATGAACAGGGGGTCAAAATACGTGCAAGCAACACGCGTTGCCTCTCGAACGACATCATCAGCACGATCACCTGGAAAACCAATAACGGCAGGTACTTTGTACCCAGTTAAACCACGAATCATTTCACCAACAGCCCGAATGCCATCAGGATTGTGCCCATAGTCTGCGATAACTTGTAGACCACCAGGCATTTTAAAGATATTCACCCGTCCACGATTGTGCGTGTCCGAGCGAAACTTACTTAATGACTCAGCGCATTGTTGCCTTGATATGCCTAAAGAACGCACACCTGCAATTGCCGCTAGACTATTGGCCACGTGAAACCATGCGGCACCATGTAATGTAATAGGCAGTTCATCGATCCGAATGATCTTCCATTCTAGCGCACCAGCTGCCTCGATGATCCACCCGTCGCGTACAAAATAACCCGTCCCACCTCGACCTAAATGTCTTGTCAATACAGGATTCTTTTCCTTTGTACTCGTGAAAATCACCTTGTGTTTCAAGCGACTTGACAAAAGGACAAGCTCCGAATCATCGGCGTTAAGAACCACCGAACCACCTTTTACAACACATTCTGCAATGAGCGATTTGACCTTCACAATATCCTTAATTTCGTGAAGACCATCTTGTCCTATGTGATCTCGCGTAATATTGGTGATAATCCCTACATCAGCCATTTCGTAGGCAATGCCACTGCGTATGATACCGCCACGTGCTGTCTCAAGGACAGCAATATCCACGTGAGGATCAGCCAAAACCAATTTGGCACTCTGTGGTCCTGTCGTATCTCCGTGAAGCACTTCCTTACCGTCAATATAAATCCCATCCGTTGTTGTCATACCCACTGTCATGCCACTTTCTTGCAACATATGACCAATCATGCGTGCGGTCGTTGTTTTACCATTTGTACCTGTGATAGCAACGACAGGAATGCGTGATTTAGATCCCTTAGGATACAACATCTCGACAATCGCTGCTGCCACATCACGTGCTTGTCCACGACTTGGATAATGATGCATGCGTATGCCCGGAGCCGCATTGACCTCAATAACCGCGCAGGTTGTATCTACTGGCTGCGAGATATCTTTGGCCATAATGTCAACACCGCACACGTCCAATCCTATCGCTTTAGCTGCACGCAATGCCATCTCTTTAAAGGTTGGATGTACCTCATCAGTGACATCTTTCGCGATTCCACCAGTACTGAGATTTGCGCTGTCACGTAAAAAAACCGTCTCGCCATAACGCGGCACATCTTGCAAGTGCCAACCCTTTTCCGTTATAAATCGCGAAGCCGTCTCATCAATCATGATGCGTGTCAACGGTTTTTCATGATCATCACCACGGTCAGGTTGGCGATTGACCAAATCCACTAATTCAAGAATCGTATGCATAGAATCGCCTACAACGTGAGCTGGCAGTCTTTCCGCTGCAGCGATCAATTGATCATTGATCACAAGCAATCGATATTGTCTACCCACGATACATTCCTCAACCAAAACCACATCAGAATACTCGCGAGCCACATAATATGCCTGACGTAAAGTCTCTGCGTCCCGTATCGCTGTTGTAACCCCTTTTCCCTGACAACCGTCAAGGGGTTTGACCACCGCAGGTACGCCAAGGGAAGCAAACAGGCCATAGGCTTGCTCCCACGTATGCGCAACACCGCCATCAGGGATGCGAATGCCTGCTTCTTGTAACACTTCTTTAGCAAGTTCTTTATCCCCTGCTATATCGACAGCAACGGCCGATGTATGATGGCTAATCGTGGCCTCTATCAATTTTCGATAGCGCCCAGTTCCTAACTGCACCAAGCTGCGATTACCAATGCGCCGCACGGGGATATCACGTGCAAGGGCAGCCTGAACAATCGCTGCAGTACTTGGCCCTAAATCATTTTTGGATTTTATCGCCCTAGCTTCTTGTAACTTTTGTGCTAAAGGATACTGCATACCATGAACACAAGCTTGGACCAATTCCATCGCTACAATCAGCAAAAACCGTGCAGCAGCTTGGGATTCGTATTCAATAATCACGTCATACAAATTTGGCGGTCCGGCGTTTCTCGTTTTTCCGAAGTTCGTCGTACAGCCAATCTGCGTTTGTAATTCAAGAGTCACGTGTTCAATGATATGTCCCATGTAGGTGCCGCCATAAAGCCGTTCTACAAAGCCACCAGGGCGGCCTATTGCGCAATGGTGGTCATACAATTCGGGACAAATCATTAGCAATCGCTGTACAAATCCAGGAAATTCGTAACTGTCACGATCAGTGTACTCCTCAAGGTCGATACGCATCACGAGCACCGGCTTATGAATGTAAACATTCGGACCTTCCAGTGCCCGAATATGCACTACTCTCACTCTTGTCCACTCCCCGCGGAACGCTCTTTTAACGGCTGGCGTTCCCGCAAATCGAATCGATATCCAGCAGGCAAAATGTGTAATTTTACACCATGTAACGCCAAAGGATCTCCCTCTCTGAGATGACCAAGATTGGAGTACCATAGTGCTCCAGCATCGACAACAGAAACTGCACCTTTTCCCATCACTTCCAATGTTGAACCCGTCACTACAATGGCCGTGTCTTCATCGATACCGAGGCCGAGATGATGGGGGTATTGCGCCACAGCAGATAGTAGTCTTCCCAATCTGCCACGCTGGGCAAAATGTTGATCGATCACCACACCATCAATAAACTCCATGCCTGGCGCCATCTGCACAATACCGATGCGCGGATTCGTTTCGGCTCTACCATCGACGATCATCGTGCTACTCATCATCGAAGCACCTGCACTCGTCCCCGCCAAAACCAGCCCTTGTTCATGCCCCGAGTGAAGCGCGGCATCAATGCGCGTACCACCCAATAACGTGGTGATGCGCAGTTGCTCGCCGCCAGTAAAAAAAACACCTGTTGCCTGTTCGATCGCTTTGCATGCGCTTGGCCGATCTGCCGCCTCACGCGATGACACATCAAACGTGCGTACATCAGCTACACCAATAGACTCAAACACTTCAACGTACTCAGCTCCAACTTCGATAGGCAACTCTGTTGCTACAGTCATTACAACAATACGAGCATGCGAACCCCCTGCTTTTGCCACGAACTCGCGTAAAATTTGCATATGTCCGCGTTTGTCCTCTGCTCCTCCAATAATTACGAGTGCCCCTCTTGCCTTGTCGCTCATGCTAGGCCTTCCACTCACCTTCCCCAAGATAACACGCAAGAATAAACAAGTTACCCTCATAGACTTTCCGAATTAAACAGCAGTATACAAAGGGATAACAGGGCACAATACAAAAAGGCTGAGTCTTGAAGGGGGTGTCTACATGGCGCGACGCCGTGGCATGATGTCTGATGCACTCAAAGTTGAGATCGCGAAAGACCTCGGGTTTTATTCCACACTAGAACGCGATGGATGGGGTGGAATTACAACAAGGGATGCAGGTAACATGGTCAAACGAGCCATTGAACTTGCGGAAAATTCCTTGGCACAGCGAGAACGCAGGTAGTACTATCCAAAGACACAGACTAGCGGCATGTTTATCATCCGCCGTGTTAAAAGGGGAGGTGCGCAACTATGCACCCCTATCGAGTAGGAGGGGGCGCCTAGCCCCCGTCCTCTCACACCACCGTACATGCGGGTCCGCATACGGCGGTTCATGAAGCACTACGAAGTTGCAAGTACTTCTCCTGTAGACTCCGCAGACCAAGTT
>JAKADA010000013.1 GCA_021820975.1 Bacillota bacterium | reverse complement strand
TGCATGAATTTAGCTATTTATCACATTTAGAGTGTTCCCGCTGTGGGCACACGTATGAAGCGAGTAAACGCAGACAAGTTTGTGAACATTGCCAAGCTCCGTTACTAGCTCGCTATGACCTTGAGGGATTAAAGCAAGTATTGTCTCGGGATGAGTGGGATAACAGGAAGGAAGGGTTTTGGCGCTATCATGAACTACTTCCCGTACAGGATCCTGCCTATATCGTGTCGATGAATGAGCCAATGACACCGATCATTTCACTGGATGCGACAGCCAAATCGATGGGACTTTCTACGCTATATGCTAAGGATGAGGGCGTGCTACCATCAGGATCTTTTAAAGCACGGGGAGCATCCGTGGGGATATCCCGCGCCAAAGAACTAGGTGTGACAGCACTTGCTATTCCTACAAACGGTAATGCTGGAAGCGCATGGGCGCTTTATTCTGCGCGTGCAGGTATTGAAGCCACTGTTGTTATGCCAAACGATGCTCCAAAGACACCACAAAAGGAATGCCTAATCGCAGGTGCCAAGGTGTTTGTTATTGATGGTACGATTGCTGATGCGGGAAAAGTTGTGCAACAAGAAGTGCAAGAGCGTGGTGTCTATGATGTGTCGACGCTCAAAGAACCCTATCGCCTAGAAGGTAAAAAAACGATGGGATTTGAGATTGCCCAGCAATTTGGTTGGTCTGTACCTGACGTAATCGTGTATCCAACCGGTGGCGGAGCAGGTGTCATTGGGATTTATAAGGCAATACGTGAGTTGCAGGAACTTGGATTTATCGGCGATAAATTGCCCCGGATGGCCATTGTGCAGGCCGAAGGATGTGCGCCCTTAGTACGTGCTTTCGATTCGGCGCAACCCGAATCTTATCTATGGGAGAATCCCCATACGATCGCATTTGGTATGCGTGTTCCTAAGGCATTGGGGGATTTCATGATTCTTGATGTTTTACAAAAAACAAACGGCATCGCGATCACTGTTTCGGATGAACAGATTCAACAACGTCGTATCGAAGTGGCTCAAAAAGAAGGATTTCACGTTTGCCCTGAAGGGGCGGCAGGGTTGGCTGGTGTGAAAAAATTAACGGAACTTGGTTGGATTAAGCCGCACGAGACGGTGCTCGCTATGAATACCGGATCAGGACTCAAATACATCGATCAGATTGTGGGCACACCTATCGAACGTAGTCTGCATGCTTTTTCTTAAAGTTTTGTTTTTGCGAAGTTACAAGACAGGAGTTTGCATGGAACACGTGGAAAAGAAAGGAGGGGGATAACAGACGCTATTGTGCGTGGAGGGTGTATAGATTATGGCTTTTGTAAATTTTGAACCACAATACCACACGGGTATCAGCTCGATGGATTCACAGCATGCTCGACTGATCGATCTGATTAATCGATTGTACGAAGCTATGCGCTCTGGACGAGCCTCTGACGCATCAGGACATATCCTTACCGAACTCATGGACTATGCGCATACGCATTTTTCATCCGAAGAAGTTCTGCTTGAGGAGATGGGATATCCTAACTTAGCTGATCATAAAGAAGTGCATGTGAAGTTATTGCAAGAAGCGGCAGATTATCAGAAGCAATATCAAAATGGAAAAATCAACGCTTTTTCTTTATTGAATTTTTTGAAGAAATGGCTTATGACACATATTGCAGACCACGATGTAGCCTATGGAGAATTTATTCGGTTACATAACGAATCTAATGGCGTGGCGCAAGTGGCAGCCACGGCGGTAGCCGATACAATGAATAGTGTCATGGCACCAACGTATGTTGCAAAGGCATCGAGTCTGGATTTTTCCGAGATCGCCGCTTGGTTTTTTTCGCAAATGGAGGGTTCGGTGTCAGCCGATAGCTGGATGGTGTTTGTAGATGATCAAGGGGTGTTGCGACACGTTCACCCTTCCAGTAAATTTCCCATATCGGTTGAGGTCGGTGCAACCATTCAAGATAAAAGCTTGAATGCTACGGTCACTGCCAAAGCTTTTTTGCAAAGAAAGCGTTTTGTTGAAGCTGGTGATGCGAACCTATTTGGCTTTGAGTATACGGCCATAGCTACCCCTATTACTGACTTTACAGGTGCTTTTGCAGGGATATTTACCATTGTTACCGCGGCCAGTCATCAAAAGGAATTGCGCCAAGGAATCATCGAATTAGACACACAGTTTTCGACACTCGATGTACTTGCTCATGACTTGGCACAAGCAGGCACGGAGTCGGCGGAAGTGACCGATCGTATCGCTCAACGCACGCAGCAATTACGTGCTGAATCGGAAGCGATGAAAAGCATCAATGATCTCATCCGCGAGGTAGCTTCACAGACGAATCTGCTCGGATTAAATGCAGCGATTGAAGCGGCTCGAGCTGGTGATCTCGGTCGTGGATTTGGTGTGGTGGCTAGCGAAATTCGCCGCTTAGCGGATACGGTAAAGTCATCAGCACAAGAGATTGCATCTCGTATCGAATCCACACAACAGCAAGTACGAGAGATTTCTGATTTGACGCAAGGCGGTATGGCTGCAAGTGAGGAACAAGCGGCACAATTACAGGAGTTATCTGCGTCTATCGCAACGGTCTATCAGGTGATGAAGGAGCTTAAACAACTAGCGCAGTGAGGGCAAATTCACAAAATCCAGTTCTAGACTTGAAATCAACGGCATCGATCGTTATAATAACAAAGTGATCGACACGATTCGAGCCTGGAGCTGTGGTGTAGTGGCCTAACATGCCTGCCTGTCACGCAGGAGACCGCGGGTTCGAATCCCGTCAGCTCCGCCAGAATGCGGTGGTTGCGTCTTACGACGTAATTGCCGCATTGTTTTTTATTCTGCATACTAAAGGAGTATGCCTTTTGCAACATATTCTTGTGGTTGATGATGAAGAACCGATTGCAGAAATATTGCGCTTCCAACTCGAGAAGGCAGGGTATCAAGTTAGCGTTGCCGAAGATGGTGACCAAGCTGTGCATTTTGTGGAACACACACCCGTTGATTTGATCCTGCTTGATTTGATGTTGCCAAAAAAAGATGGTTTTGAAGTGTGTAAAGAGATCAGACAGTTTTCTACGATTCCGATTATTATGTTAACAGCTCGCGATGCAGAGCTTGATAAAGTACTGGGCCTTGAGCTTGGCGCAGATGATTATGTCACAAAACCATTTAGTTCTCGTGAGTTGCTTGCACGTGTCAAAGCGAACTTAAGGCGGCAAGCTATTGCACCAAGTGACGTCTCGGATTCGGTGCAAAGCGAACAAATTCTATCGGGCGATCTCGTGATTGATTTGCAGATGGTGCAAGTCTTGCGTTCGGGCGTAGAAATTCCGTTGACACATCGGGAATTTGAATTGCTCCATTACATGGCTAAACATCCGGGCGTTGTCTACTCGCGTGAACAACTTTTGCAAGATGTTTGGGGTTATGATTACTTTGGCGATGAACGTACCGTTGATGTCACCATTCGCCGCCTACGTGAAAAATTAGAACAAGATCCGAGTAATCCGATTTATATACTCACGCGACGCGGTGCAGGCTATTTCTTTCGCCGGGGATGAAGGAATTGCGAATGCAGCAAAATGCTTTTGCCAACTGGTCGCTTCCTAAAATGCGCTTGACAAGGCGCTTTCAAAGCGTGCGTTTCAAGCTTATGGTTGTTTATCTGCTTTTGATTTTATTTGCTATGCAATTGATCGGCGGGTACTTTATCCAATCGCTAAATCGCTATTTCGTAGACAATTATTCAAAAAGCATTTCCCGGGAAGCGCAAGTTCTAGCGAGTGTCGTTTCGACACCATTAAGTCGACAATCACTGCAACAAGGGCAGATTCGACAAGTCATTCAACCGTTTTCTGAGTTGGCTAATTCGAGCGTGTACATTTTAGACAAGGATGGAAACGTGGTCGCTACGTCGGCAAATCCATTTTTGGTTGGTCAAAAGCGCGTCGATCCGGAAGTTAACGGTGCGCTAGTGGGTTTACAAACTGAACAAATCGCTCGTGATCCACAAACAGGCAATCGCTACTTATACCTCGCTGTACCCGTCCGCGTAAAATCGCAAATCGTGGGTGCTATTGAATTTGTCTCTCCTATGAGTAGTATCTATCGCTCCATTTCCAGAATTATTATCATATTTGCGACTGCCTCTTTGCTCGCTTTAGCGTTGTCAGCACTTCTAGCGGGCATCATTGCGCGTACGATTACAGGCCCTATTACTGCTGTCACACGCACAGCAAGGGCGCTTGCCAGCGGTGATTTTGATCAGACGGTGACCATTCATAGCAATGATGAGATTGGCGAATTAGCTTCCACATTCAATATGTTAACGGGACGTCTGCGCAATGCCACGGCCAATACAGAGAGAGAGAAAGATCGTTTGCAAGCCGTGATGGCACGTATGAGCGATGGCGTTATTGCAACCAATACACATGATGAAATCCTCTTGATCAATCCGGCGGCCATCGATCTTCTCCATGCGAAACATTCGCTTCAAGGCGCGCTGTTATCCAATGTGTTGAACGGCTCGTTCGAGCCGGGTTCTGCACATGTTATGGAACTTCACGATCGGGTGATTGCCTTATCGGTCACTGCACTTGGCGGAGAACGATCCTATGGTGTACATGGCGGCTTTGTGTACGTGATGCGCGACGTAACGGAGGAAACACGACTTGAAGAGGCGCGACGTCGTTTTGTGGCCGATGTATCGCATGAATTGCGAACGCCGATCACGATCATCAAGGGATACATTGAGGCGCTCATGGAAGGTGCACTTGAAAATCCTAAGATTGCTGATCATTTTCTGCAGGTTATGGATAAAGAGGCTGACCGAATGGCTCGGCTCATTACGAATCTACTGCAACTTACACGATTTGATGATCATCATGAGGTGTTTACACAGGAACGTGTCACGACAAAACAACTCCTCAATCAGCTTGCGGAGCGTTACGCCTTGGTTGCGTTTCGCGCAGGTGTGCAATTTGTCGTCGATGTTAAAGAAAACTCTACCCTTATGGTAGATCATGACCGTATCGATCAAGTGCTTGATAATATCGTTTCGAACGCTTTAAAGTACACGTCGCAACGGGGGATGATTGCGGCTACGGCGGAGGTGGATCGTTCCACGATGCACTCCGTGATTACGATCAAAGATTCAGGAGCGGGAATTCCTAAGCAGGATCTGCCGTACATTTTTGATCGATTCTATCGGGTAGATAAGGCTCGCTCCCGACAATTTGGTGGTACAGGCTTAGGTCTTGCTATCGCTAGGGAAATCATCAGGGCACATGGTGGGGATGTTACTGCGGATAGTGAGGTAGGTAAGGGGACGACGATTACGATTGTCTTACCTACAGATGCAGGTGGTGATTTTATATGATGCGTATCGTACCGTTTAAACCACGGCTAGATCATATGTTGACGTTTGGGCTTGTTGTGCTTGTTGGCGTGAGTTTAGGTTTGTCTGCAATGATTTGGACGGGTACGCCGGTGCGCTTGACGATCGATCGACCAGGCTTTTTTTCTAGCCCGAGTTATGGAAGTACAAGATCAACAAACGGTGTTTTGCAACCACAAGCCATCTACTACTGGACAAAAGAGAATCAATTATTTCGTGTGAACAACAATACAGTCTGGGCCCATCAAATCATGCGTGCTTTGTCGAATGCAACAGTTTTAGAAGGTCATAGCTATGATCTAGTAAAATCTCCTTATACATTCCCCCCACAAGGAGCTTACGTAAAGTTAGATTTTGGCTCATCTGTCTTATCGCCATCTGCACTTGCACTATTATTTATGAATTCTCCGTCCACGATGAAGGCGGCAATAGATGGTTCCCTTTATCTCACATCGCGTGCCCATGGCACATCCTATCGTTTGGAATACAGAACCACGAAAAATCAGGTATACGTAGCTACTATAGCAGCGGATAAGACTCTAGCACAGTGGATGGAAAAACCTACTCAAGCCGTGCCGTACGCACAGTTCCCGCTAAACAAAGCACTCGTCTATCTACCGTATAGTGAGATTACGGTTCCTATCGAAGATTGGATCATCGATCGCCCAGTATCCTCACGAATTATTGATTCTTTTTTTACGGACCCCACTATTATGCAGGCCATTTCCGTAACAGCGCATCATATGCTATACACCGATGGTACGCGCGGCGTTCATGTGATCAAAGAGACTTATGGGGACGCCATTACCTATGTGCAACCAGGAGGGCTTTTGTCAGGAGTAAAGCAACACAGTGCCGATGCGATTGCCACGTCGGTGGCATTTATAAATGAACATGGCGGTTTTACTGGTGATGTTTCTTTGCAAATCGCACCATCTTCTATCGATAACGTTACAGGATTAGCTGTTTCATTCCATCAGATCGTCGACGGTTGGCCGATCTATGGACAATTAGGTACTTTGCATGTTGGAATCGTTGGGAATACTGTTGTACACATGTCGCGGCCATTAGCGTATTTGAATGAGTTGCTTGATACTACGCCAACACGAATCTTGTCTGGATCGGAGCTACTGCAAAAGTTGTCTCCATCTTCCCAAAAAGCAATCTTAGCAGTTTCCTTAGGCTATGGCACACATTGGCTTGGAACGGATGTCATTGAATTACTGCCTGTCTATCGTGTCACGTACAGCAATCAGCGTGTTTCTTATCTTGATGCACAGACCGGATTGCCATTTGTCGGGATCGGTATGGAGTAAACTGGTGAGGATACTAGGGGAGCTAGAGTGCTGTGGACTTTACTAAAGTAAAAACGTTATTAATCGCCGTATTTCTGTGTCTCAATGTTTTTTTATTTGTGCAATGGCGCGTGCTGCAGGCTAATGTAGCAGTCTACGCGGAGCCCGTATCTGACCAATTTGCGAATGCGCAAAGTGCTTTAGCAAACAGTGATGTACATGTACAAGCAGTGCTTCCGTCGATTGTACAACCCTTATCGATGGTTGAAGTTCGCTTAGATCGTCCTTCATTTTCTGTTCGGGATAACGTACCTGTACTAACTACAGTAAATGATCGAAAAAATAGGATCTCTGTAGTGCGTTCTTGGGTCGCAAAGCATGTGTATAATGGAAATGCTTATGGCTTTTTAGGATGGACTGTTATGCAAGGTGAACACATTGCCGTTTTTACACAAGAGGTGAATGGTTATCCGGTATTTAGCGCTCCTTTGCGCGTCCATCTTAAAGGTTCTCGCATAGTAGGCTATGATCAGACGCTAGTTAATGTTCGTTCAATCAAAACAGCTAGGCCAGTCATAGGCCCGGTCAGTGCATTGTTGTCGCTTGCTCAATACTTGCAAAGGGCTAAAATCAACGTACCCAATCAAGTAAAGGACGTGCGCCTTGGCTACTATTCTGCTATAGTGACAGACGTTGGATTCTACCTTGCACCCGTTTGGCGCATTGGCACCTCACGTGGAGTTTTTTTTATTAACGCATTTACAGGAGAAGTGGAAGTGGCATTATCATGACAGATTCTCTCGTCTGCAGTGTGCTTGCGAGCGGAAGTACAGGCAATGCCGTTTATGTACAGGCAGGCACGACGCGTCTGTTAATTGATTCTGGCGTGTCTTTGCGGCAATTGCAAGTGGCGCTTGATCAGATTAAAGTAGATGGTAATAGACTTGACGCGGTTCTTGTGACACATGAACATTCGGATCATGTTAAAGGGTTGAAAGCAGTGATTCGAAAATGGGAACTCCCTGTTTACACGTCGGATGGTACCTGGAGTTCTATCTCATCGATGTGGAAAGACGAAGATGCAGTAACAGCTCGTATTATTCGCGCAAACTCTGTATTTACATTAGGACAAATCGCGATTGAACCGTTTGCTTTATCTCACGATGCTCTTGAACCACTAGGATTTTGTTTTCATTTTCAAGGTAAAAAATTAGTGCTAGCAACTGACCTTGGTTATGTTAGTGATCGCATCAAACAGGTAGCACAGGGTGCTCATGCTTTTATCTTGGAAACCAATCACGATGTGGATATGTTGCGTACTGGTCCTTATCCGTGGCATTTGAAGCGACGTATTTTAGGTGATAAAGGCCATTTAAGTAATGAAACGGCAGCGGAATTTTTGGTGGATTGTTTGTCGGAGCAGACGCATTCGGTGTTTTTGGCGCATCTCAGCAAGGAGAACAATCGAGAGACGCTTGCTCACGACGCGTTGTCACTACGTTTGAAGGATTATGATCATGATCTTGCAGAACAAATCACTTTACGCATGACAAATCCGTTGGCAGCAACACCACTTTTGGCTGTATGAAGGTAAGTAGGCAAGGATAGGATGGAATGCAGGAGGGATTTTTTTGACGTATTACGACGATGGGAGATTTCGCAGTACAAAAAAGCCTGTAAGTACACCTAAGTCTTCGCTTTCTTGGATTTTGGTTGCCTTTTTTTCAGCTATCGTAGGCTCAGGTGCGACATGGTTATTTCTTCCGCCTCTTGTAGCGTCAGGACTTATTACATTGCCTGTCTCCGCTCAAAGTACGACGAATGTCTCGTACACGGCACGTGCGCGCCAACCTGTCAGCGTGCAGTTAAACGATGCGATTGTCAAAGCTGTCAAAACAGCCACGCCATCTGTGGTAGGTATCCTAAATATCCAAGATACGACAAGTGGCATGCAAGAGGCAGGTGTCGGATCGGGGGTTCTCTTTGATGCAAGAGGTTTTATTGTGACAAACTATCATGTGGTTCAAGGCGCCGCAAAAGTTGAAGTGGTTTTAGACAATAAGCGTCATGCCTACGCGACAGTCGTGGGTGCAGATGCTTATACCGACCTAGCGGTGCTTAAAATCCCTTCATTATTTGTTACGGCAGCCAATGTAGCACAATTTGGTAACTCAGCGAGTCTACAAGCTGGAGAACCTGCTATTGCTATTGGCAACCCTGCCGGTTTAGATTTTACAGACAGTGTGACGGTCGGTGTCATTAGTGCGACCCAACGTACGATGCCAGTTCAAGATGAAGCAACGGGACAAGTCATTGGGCAAGAAACGGTCGTGCAAACGGATGCTGCCATCAATCCAGGTAACAGTGGGGGGCCTCTGCTTAATATCGAGGGGCAAGTGATCGGCATCAATAGCTCAAAGATCGTGGCTAAAGGGTTTGAAGGGATGGGTTTTGCGATACCGATCAATGAGGTACGTACGATCACAAGACAAATCATGTTGACTGGTCACGCACAACACCCAGCTTTAGGTATCGAGGGGGAGTCGTTGTCGGCTGTTCCGCAACAGTACCAACCTGATGTACCCGTGAAAAATGGCGTATGGGTTTATAAAGTCACGAGTGCCTCGGCAAAAGCTTCGGGGATTCGCCGAGGTGACGTAATCGTGGCAATTAATAATGTGAAGATTACAGGGTTTTCTGATCTGCGAACCGTGCTATGGCAGCATTCCGTACCTGGGCAATGGGTGACGGTGTCATTTTATCGTGGACAGACATTGATGACTTCACGCGTGCAATTAAGTGATTTACCACCCTTGCAAAATCAAAACGCCAATAACAATGGCAGTACGACTGACCCATTTGCAGGGTTTGGAGGCATACCATTCCCATGATATCCATGGCAATCTTGGCGGTAGGAAAATTAAAAGAAAAATATTGGCGCGATGCTGTACAAGAATACAGCAAGCGCCTTTCTTCGTATGCCAACTTGACGATTTATGAGGTCGCTGATGTTCCTGAGGGCAAAGGTGATGAACGGATTAAAGCGGAGGAAGGCGAACGGCTGCTTGCATTGCTGCATGAACGTGACTATATTATCGTCCTTGATCGAATAGGTAAACAAACGACGTCTGAAGGGTTTGCAAAACACTTGGATGAGTTATCATCGTTTCATTCAGGGCGCATCGTATTTATCATCGGAGGCTCTATTGGTTTGCATGATCGTGTGCTTGAAAAGGCGCATCAGAGACTAAGTTTTTCGCAATTCACGTTTGCCCATCAACTGATGCGTGTTATTTTGCTTGAACAGATATACCGCGCATTTCGCATTCAGACAGGAGCGCCGTACCACAAGTAAGTTTATAGGTGGATAAGTTGACTTCAGGTTTTAGAAAATATAGTGTTACTATGGATCTTAGTTGATCTATGTTGATTTAAAGGGGAGGCTTAGCGGACTAACCATGACATCATCATCCTTCGAAGCGCAAGTTGCCGATTTTCGTCAATATGTCAAGCGGATTTCAGATTATAAGAGTGCTATCAATCTCTTGGGTTGGGATGCTCGTACTAAATTACCTAAAAAGGGTGTTGATGCTCGCTCGCAAGTGATCGGAACCCTTTCCACGGAACATTTTAAGATGCGTACATCGGATGACATGCAGCGGCATCTAGATCGACTCTCAGCACATGTTGATCAACTTACTCCTGTTGTTTTGCGCACCTATGAAGAGTGTCAAAAGGATTTTGATAAAAGCAAAAAGATAAAAGCAGATCGTTTTGAAGCGTTTACGGTACTTACTAACACAGCACAATCCGTGTGGCAGACAGCACGTGAACATAATGATTTTGCATCGTTTGCACCCTATTTATCGCAAATTGTTGAATTTCAACAGGAATTTATCGATTGTTGGGGTTATGAAGGACATCCTTACAATACGTTGCTTGATGCATTTGAACCTGGTATGACGGTACAAGTACTCGACCCGTTATTTTCTACACTTCGGGCGCAAACCGTAGCTTTGTTACAAAAAGTGATGCAAGCAAAACCGATTGATGACAGTTTTTTGTTTCGTCATTTTGATGCTGAAAAGCAACGGGCATTTTGCACACGACTCGTTCAACAAATTGGATATGACTTTGATGCGGGGCGACTCGATGAATCAGCGCATCCCTTTGCGACGGGTATTGCACGCGGTGATGTACGCATTACCACACGATTTTTGACTAATTTCTTATCAACCTCGCTTTTTGGCTGTATCCATGAATCGGGACATGCTATGTATGAACAAGCCTTATCGAAAGATCTTATCGATACACCGCTTCATGAAGGCGCATCGATGGGCATCCATGAGTCACAGTCGCGGTTCTTTGAGAACATCGTCGGTCGTAGCTATGCCTTTTGGGATCACTTTTATGGCGACTTAAAAACGGTATTTAAAGATGAATTGGCCGATATATCACTCGATCAGTTTTATCGCGCTATCAACGTAGCAAAGCCGTCTCTTGTGCGTACTGAAGCAGATGAATTAACGTACAATTTGCATATTATGATTCGCTATGAAATTGAAAAAGGATTGATCGATGGTTCGCTTCAGGTCAAAGATTTGCCAGAGATTTGGCGTGAAAAAATGATGGAGTACCTTGGCATCGCACCAGATAATGACGCGGATGGGGTACTGCAAGATATCCACTGGTCGAGTGGCGACTTCGGTTATTTCCCGTCTTATTCGCTTGGCAATATCTATGCAGCACAATTTGCTAATGCTTTAGAAAAAGACATTCCTACTTTTTCTGCGCTCATTGCAAACGGTGATTTCGCTCCGATTCGCAAGTGGTTGCATCACAATATCCATCAACATGGCAAACTGCTCATGCCTGGCGAAATTCTCTTAAAAGCAACAGGGGAGCCTAGCAACGCGCAGTTTCTTGTTACGTATCTTACAAAAAAATACGCTTCGCTTTACGAATTCTAGGCAAATTTCCTTCCGGATAAGCACATTTTACCCTCCCTTTGAGTACCTTTGATCGTAGTGAAGGGAGGGGGTCGATGTGCCTTCGCCACGGGATAAGACGGTTACCCCATCTGCGGTTTCACTCAATCCCTCAGTAACATCCCCTGAGAAGTTAGCAGAACAAACTAAGCATTATCCTGCAAGACGAACATTTTTACTTAGCTTTTGGCTCTTAATTGGTCCGGGTCTGCTAGCTATGATCGGCGATAACGACGCAGGTGGCGTGATCAGTTATGCCGTTACTGGTGCCACGTTTGGTATGGGATGGTTTATTCCCATTATCCTACTGCTCATGCCTGTGACCTACACGATTCAGGAAATGACGATGCGTTTAGGTATGGTAAGCCAGCGACCATTTCCTCTTCTTGTTTTTGAACGCTTCGGTCGATTTTGGGGATACTTTTCCTTATTTACCTTATTATTAGAAAATCTTCTTACCCTTGTCACCGAATTTATTGGGATGAGTGTTGGACTTTCAACGCTTGGTGTGCCATTTACGCTAGCTACAATCCTCAGCCTGGTATGTGTTGTCTCATTTGCCTTATTTGGGCGGTATTTCACCAAAGAACGGTTAGCACTTTTGGTGGGGTTTCTTAATATCGTTTTTATTGTCATTGCTTTTACAACCAAACCCGATCCGTCTGTCTTTTTGCATGCGCTTGTTTCTTCGCCATTTGCACATAGACCTGTGAATCAATGGTTGTTTTTTCTCATTGCAACTATTGGCAATGCGGTGGCACCTTGGATGATCTTTTTTCAAGGAAGTGCGGTTATCGATAAAGGCATGACACACCACGATTTGCGCTTTGGTCGACTTGACACAGCTTTGGGAAGTTTTGTGCAAGCAGCCATTGCTATCGGTATTGTGGTTGCGGGGGCAGCTTTGTACCAATATGCGCATATTCATCCGGCTGTTTTGACCAATCCTACAGCGATGCTGCAAGCCTATCTTGTCAAAAATGGTGTCTTTGTTCGGGATCTTTTTGCACTTGGACTGGTCAATGCAGGATTTCTCGCTGCGATGACCATTTCGCTTTCTACTTCTTGGACGTTTGCTGGTGTTTTTTCCTGGGCTAAAAGTTTAAATGACACCGTGAAAGAAGCACCCAAGTTTTATGCGATGTATATCGGTGGCCTAGTCGTATCGGCTCTTATCGTATTGATTCCTGGTCTTGCACTGACGAACTTGGCGGTTGCGGCACAGGCTCTAGCAGGAATTTTGATTGTACCGTTGCTCGTTTTTCTGGTGAAGTTAACGAAGGATAAAAAATTGATGCGTGAGTATGTGAATGGCAAATTAGCCACGATCCGCGTGTGGACCGTGACGATCGTGATTATCGTACTTAGTGCATGGCTGATCATGCATACGATCTTATCATTGTAGACTTTTCGCAAAGACGTCTGCAATCACACGATGTCCGCGTGCATTCGGATGCACAGGCACAGATCCCCCTTGTGTTGACTTACCAAGCAGAACACCGCCTTGGTAGCTAGCGATCAGTTGTGCCTGATTTCCCGAAAATGCATCGTGAATGGGTGCGACAGGTACCTGAAAACGTGTAGCTGAGTTGTGAATAACGACATCATTAAATGTACTAATCACAACTTCGGCTAGTTCTGTATTGGGAAATGGATTATAAATTGTGCCCACAACGACCGGACAATGCGCAATATGAAGCGCAGTTTGTAAGATGGACTGATAAGCTCGTTGACTTTGTAAAAGTGCCGTCTGAATCGCTTGACGGCTTTGTGTTAAAAGAGCTGGAACATCGGCGATAATATCGTCACCACCAATGTAAATGCAGATCGATGTGGCACGGTGCAATCCAGCAAGCCATGCATCAAGGCCATAGAAGGCACTAGCTAACTGGATTGAAGTCATACCGGAAACGCCAAAATTACGATAGGGTTGGCGGCGTCTTTCTCTTTGTGCAAGTATCGTTGCTAATACAGGTACAAATCCATATCCTGGCGGTGCACCCACGCCATATGCGATAGAATCACCATACACACTGAGATGTCTCTGCATGGTATACGACTCCTCATGCTCTTTTTTAGGTACTGTATGCACAAAATTGTGCACCGTCACGGACGATAGCGTACAGACGTGTGGGAATGGGTATTTGTAACGCACCACAAAGACGCAGGTTCCATATAGTATAGCGTTCTCGATGACATTCGAAATGGCAGGAGGTAAAGCCGTGGTAAAACCATCGATGAAGCGAGCACAGACGAGGAAAAAAATTGCAAAAAAAACGGATATAGCGCCGGCAGCCGATGTCAGTTCAAAAACACAACCAGACACTCGTCAAGCAACAGCGAACTCAGGGTCTGTGGACGCCTTAAAAGACAATCTCAAACGCATTGATAAAGGCAGAATGGTTGATGCCCTAAAGCGTGTCAAAGAGATGAAGTCCGATTCTTGGAAGGATCCAGGAACAGTGCGTAAACTGACCGAAAATATCGCGCAAGATATTGGCATTAAGATTGATCCGCGCCGCATGGATGCTTTTATGAACGCGTTTAGTGACATTGCCAAAAATGCCGGTGACAAAGGGCCCAATGTTTCTGTCGACGAAATCGCAAAAAAGTATGCGGGAACGAATGTAGATGATAAGACGATTAAAGAGATTAAGAAGTTTGTTAAGTAAGGTAAAACCCGGATAACGGGTTTTTTTTATGCCTATAAGAAAAGTAAAGCTGGCTTCAGGAGATGCATGGATCCTAAAGTCAGCTTATCAGGCCAATCGATTACATCGCATAGGGACCAGGCGGCAAGCGTGGAGGCTGCGCAATCTGGGCTACAGGATGTTCAGCAGAAACCGTTTGTGCAGGGCTTTGCGCAGGCGGTTGTGTAGGTACTGCTTCTGGTGTACTGTCACCGCCGCTTAAGCGTTTGAACAATCCTGCACCGACAGGGGTATTCATCAAAGCCATGAGGATATTGGTGAAATCGCCTGTATTCAAATTCTTACCTTTGGACTCCGAAAGTTTCTTTAAGACGCCAGAGTCCTGCAAGGAGTTACCCATGACAAATAACGTATCAAGTAGGTTGTCTGCTTGTTGAACATAGCGTAAGCAGTTTTTACAAAAGGTGCGTAGCGATACGATGGTGCCTAATGATTCTTCAAAGTTTTTCGGAGTGAGTAACTTACTAAACTTGTTGCTCGTCTCTTTATTCGAAGGGGTGTCCGAAGATGGGCTCGGTACGGCTGCCTTTTTCGGTGCAGATTTTTTTACGGTGTTTTTTTTGGCGAGCACTTTTCTTTTTGTACCTTTGCCAGCCGTTGACTTTGTAACTTTTTTTTCTCCGCTTTTTTTTACAGGTTGATTGTCCATGCGAAAAATCACCTCCTATGAGGAAGCTTTCTACCGCATGATATGCATCAAGTCTGTTGCATGTCATCCGAGGGATAACAACAAAAAAGCCCAAGCTAAAAGCTCAGGCAAAGGATGATGCAGTTTTAATTGAGGCGATCAGCAAAGTCTTTGAAGCGTTGCATCGCTTTTTGCAATTGTGCCATGGAAGTTGCATAAGAAATCCGGAAATTATTCGGTGCACCAAAGCCGCTTCCCGGAACGACAGAGACAAAGGCATCGGTTAATAAAAGTTCACACGCGACATCTACGGAGTCTACTTTGATGCGTGAACCATCGTGCATGGTGTAGGTGAGACCCACCCAGTTTTTTGCATTAGGGAAGATGTAAAATGCTCCTTCTGGTTTTGCCACGGTAATGCCAGGCAATTCTTGTAGCTGTCCAAGCACATAATCACGGCGCGATTGAAATTCACGCACGATCGCCTGATCAAAAGTCCCTAGCGCACCCAGTGCCGCCTTTTGGGAGATTGAAGATGGATTGGAGGTGGTGTGGGATTGAAAGCTTGACATAGCATTAACAAGATGTTTCGGTGCAGCGACATAGCCGACACGCCAGCCAGTCATCGCAAATGTCTTGGAGAATCCATTGACCACAAACGTTCTGTTGCGCAAATTTTCACTATAACGAGCAATACTGTAGTGTTCTGTGCCATAGGTCAACTGTTCGTAAATTTCATCGCTCACGATAAAAAGTTCGTGTTTTTCCAGAACAGCAGCGATCGCTTTTATTTCATTCGGTGTATATACGGCGCCTGTTGGATTGCTGGGACTATTTACTAAAATGGCTTTTGTTTTTGGCGTGATCGCTTGTTCGATTTGTTGTGCAGTAACCTTAAACCCTGTACTTTCGTCGGTTTCAAGCGGTACGGCGATGGCCCCGCAAAGGCGAATTTGCTCCGGATAACTCACCCAATAGGGGGCTGGTAACAATACTTCATCACCAGGATTTAAAATGGCCATAAAAACATTATAAAGGGATTGTTTTGCCCCTGAAGATACGATGATCTCTTCGGGTTTATATTGCAACTGGTTTTCCGTCGCAAGTTTTTCAGCTATTTTCGTGCGCAGTTCCATGATGCCGGGAACTGGGGTGTACTTCGTAAAGTTGCCGACAATGGCTGCAACTCCGGCTAATGAGGCACGGTCTGGTGTAGCAAAATCAGGTTCGCCAACACTTAAGTTGACAATCTCCACGCCTGTTGCAGCAAGGGCTTTCGTCTTTGCATCAATGGATAACGTGGGGGATGGAGCGATCGCTTGAAAACGTTCGGATAATTCCAGAGACATGGTCTCCCCTCCAATCTTTCTATGAGCGTATTGTACCATAGACCAAAACGGGCGCGTCAATGACCATGCATCCAAGAAAAAAGTGAACGAATGGTGTTTATAGCTCGTTCTGTCAAAGATGTTTCAGGTTCGGGGTGTGCCATGCACGTCACAGTAGGCTCTGTCCCCACAGCAAATGCATCAAGTTCGCGAATAGGGCACGCTGTGGTAGCCTTTTGTCCCGTCTCCGGATCGATCCATACTTTGGTCACGGTTTTTGGCATGGTAAAGGTGGCTTGCGGATGTTCTCGTATCGCTTCTTGCATCACTTGAGCAAAAACAGGCGCTGCTAAGTGCGATTGCACGCTATTTAGTGGATGCATTTGATCATAGCCCACCCATACAGCACAAACGATATCTGGTGTATAGCCGACCATCCAGGCGTCCGTATCCGTAGTTCCTGTTTTTGCAGCGACATCCCCATGAAGAGATTTTGCTACACGATAGCCTGTACCGCCCGGTTTCATGACGCTTTGTAACATATCGGTAAGGATATAGGATGTTGAAGAATTTTCGACAAGTAGGCGCTTCGTTTGTGCTTCGTAAAGGACATGACCTTGTTCATCGGTGACAGAGGCAATTGTATGCGGATGGATAAGATACCCCCCGTTATCTAATGCAGCATAGGCACGCGCCATTTGTAATGGTGATACGGGAAATACACCGAGCGCTAAAGCTGGATAAGGGTGCATATCATCAGGCAAACCAAAACGGCGCGCGGTTTCTTCAACGAGAAGAGGACCTGTCTTCATATTGGCTGATACAGCAAACACATTGTCGGAGCGTGCGATAGCTTGCTTCATATCGATTGGCCCATAGGAGTATTCATCGGCAAAATTGTGTACGTGATAGACACTGCGTGTGCCATAAATGAAGGTGCGCGGTTCACTTACCATATGCATAGAGGCTGAATAACCTTGATCAAGTGCTGTTGCATAGACAAAAGGTTTAAATGTAGAGCCGGGTTGACGCATCGCGTTGACGCGATCATAAGGACTTGTTCGATAATTGCGTCCCCCGCTATAAGCAAGCACACCGCCTGTGTGCGTATCAAGAGCAACTGCTGCGACTTGAAGGCCAAGGTGTGGCGTAATGTACTTTGCGATCGCTTGATCCATCGTTTTTTGCAAGGTAGTGTTAAGTGTCGTCTTAATCGTATAACCGCCACGATAGAGCGCATCTTGTGAGAAATGCAATTTTTGTTGTGCCTCAGATGATACGGCATCCGTAAAATAGGGGGCAAAGGTTTCGACAGGTTTTCTATGGACAACGAAATGAAGCGGCGTGATGAAGGCTTGATGAGCTTGTGTCTGCGTAATGTAGCCAGCATGAACCATGGCTTGTAACACGGTACGTTGGCGCTCCTTTGCTAATGAATAGTGAGAAAATGGACTGTAAAGCGTGGGCCCTTTTGGGAGACCGGCTAGCAAAGCTGATTCGGCAAGGTTTAGCACTTGTACCGGTTTGCCGAAAAAGTAATGTGCGGCTGTCCCTACACCTGTAGCACCATTACCGTAATAAATGATATTGAGGTAGTCAGTTAAAATTTGCTTTTTTGATAAATGAGTTTCCAGTTGCAACGCGTAAAACGCTTCTTCAATCTTTCTCCATAAGGTACGATTACCATTTAAAAAGAGGTTTTTAGCGAGCTGTTGCGTAATGGTGGACCCACCTTGAATAACGCGCCCAGCACCTAGATTGACTAGCAAAGCTCTTGCAATACCTTTGAGATTGAACCCGTTGTGTGAATAAAAGGAGGTGTCTTCCACGGCGATGGTAGCATCCAACAAAAACGTTGGTACTTGTTCAAGAGAGACTTGTTGACGGAAAACACCAACCCCTGCTAGATCGCTAATCCATGATCCTGAATTGGACACGACTCGTGAGGGATTAATCGCAGCGCTCTTTGGTAAAGGAGCAAGACAAAGATACAGCCAACCTGTACTAGCGGCTGCAATGACAAGTAGTGTGCCATAAGAGAACCTACGGAAGGCTTTATTTCCTACTTGTGTTATCTCTTTTCCTGCCATGGTGAATACCCCTTCCTGCTGTAGGCTATTCATTATCGCCTTGAAGGGGGGGCTTCAAACGTTTATTTCCCAATCTTGCATGGTATAATAACCATCGTTAAAAATGAGGAGGTGCCGATATGGAACTTTGGTATACGGAAAAACAGACTGAAAATTACGGGATAACGGCAAAAATAACAGAGTCATTACATACCGAAAAAACAGACTTTCAAGATCTTGCTGTGATCGATACGATGCAATGGGGTCGCATGCTTGTGCTCGATGGTTGTGTGATGACGACTGATAAAGACGAATTTGTGTATCATGAGATGATTACGCATATCGCTTTGTCAGCACACAAAAATCCGAAGCGTGTACTTGTCGTGGGCGGTGGCGATGGTGGTGTGATTCGTGAAATTATGAAGCACAACACGGTGGAAAAAGCTGTTTTGGCAGAAATCGATGGAAAAGTGATCGAAGCTTCAAAAACGTATTTTCCAGCCATTGCACAGGGCTTATCCGATGCTCGTGTGGATATTCAAGTGATCGATGGTATTAAACATGTTGAAGAGAACCCTGACACGTATGATGTCATCATCGTAGATTCGACAGATCCGATTGGACCTGCGGTAGGGTTATTTGCCAAAGACTTTTATCAAAACATTGCACGTGCTTTAAAAGAAGACGGCATTTTTGTGGCACAAACAGAATCGCCTTTTTTGAACAGTTCATTGATTTCACGTGTCTATGGTGATATTTCTTCGATTTTCCCGATCACGAAATTGTATCTTGCCGCTATTCCGACGTACCCAAGCGGCTTGTGGAGTTTTACGATTGGATCGAAAGTGTATGATCCGTCTGTCATTGCTGATCAAGAGCGTGCCAATACCTTGCAAACTAAGTATTACACACCTGCCTTGCAAGCATCTGTATTTCATTTGCCACGGTTTGTTGAGGAGTTGCTAGTGAAGTCATGAGTGATACGTACAACAAGCGTTTTGATCCAGCGTATACAGGCAATGCATTTATTGGCTCTGGTGATCATTATGATGCAGCGCAAGCGATCATCTATGGCATGCCAATGGATTGGACAACTTCCTTTCGGCCAGGTACTAGGCTTGGCCCCCAACGGATTAGGGAGGTTTCTATTGGACTTGAAGAATATAGCCCTTACCTAGATCGCGAATTATCTGAGGTTTCCTTTTTTGATATTGGCGATATTGCCTTACCATTTGGTAATGCGGCAAGAAGTCTTACGATGATTGAAGAATACACAGGACACTGGCTTGATGACGGGAAATTTCTACTTGGCTTGGGTGGCGAACACCTTGTATCACTCGGTGTCTTTCGTGCACTTGCTAAGCGTTTTCCTGACTTACGTGTGATTCATTTGGATGCTCATACCGATTTGCGTGATCAGTATGAAGGCGAAGAGTTGTCGCATTCTGCGGTGATTAAAAAATTGGCAGGGCTTATTGACCCATCTTCGATTTACCAATTTGGTATTCGTTCTGGTATGAAAGAAGAGTTTCAATATGCTAATTCGCATACCCATTTTCATCCTTTTGAAGTGCTAAAACCACTTATAGCGTGTATACCGGACTTAAAACAGTACCCAGTGTATGTGACACTTGATATTGATGTGTTAGACCCTGCTTTTGCACCAGGTACAGGGACTGCAGAGGCAGGTGGAATCTCCTCCAAGGAACTTATAGACGCCATTCATGCAATGAAAGAACTTCATGTTATCGGATTTGACCTCGTGGAGGTATCTCCCGTTTTGGATGGATCGGATCAAACGTCGATCGTCGCAGCGAAAGTTGTACGTGAGGCTTTGTTGAGCTTTTTGCGGTAATGATGGCACAACAGGGTTTTATAACGTTTTATCAAGATACTGGTACAACAACAACCCCTGCTGTCGTGTCGCGACAGGCAGGGGAGTTCACGATAACGTATGAAGAGCAAGCACAAGGTTTTGAGCAGACGATCACAACGGTGCGTATCGTTAAGGGAAACAAATTGCCTTTTGTTAAAATTACGCGCAAAGGACAAGTCACAGGATCGCTCGTCTTTGCGCAAAAAAAGCGTACGATAGGTCATTACCAACTTGCCGAAGGTAAGTTACAGTTTGCTATCGATACAGAAAATATCGTCATCCATCAAGGTGATGATGCAGTGCGTGTTATCGTAGTAAGTCGCATTGAAGGAACCCCTACGAAGTTTGATATGTTGGTGACATGGTCTCTTGAAGACATTGTTCGAGATAATCTTCGCCGTAGCGTTCCATAAAATGTTGTCGCTGAAAATATCGTTTTGCACTTTTATACGATGATTTCGCAAAAGTAGCGTTTAGTGTCCCTTGCAAAAGGGCACCGGCAACGGGGATCAATAAGCTGACTCGTTGCTCCATAAATGTTGTCGCAATGCGCGTTGCAATACGATCGATAAGTGGACGCAATGCCTCGTGATTGGCTAATTGGGCAATCGGAAGCATCGTCCCTTTTTTTATCGACATATGAAGTGCTACTTTCGCCTCTAAAATATTTTCATCAAGATCATACGGTGCAAGAGCAAAGAGAAAATGGGTAATGTCCTCTTCCATCTCCATGCTGTAACCGTAACTGTAGCCGATTTGCACCGCACTTTGCGCCATAAAAAATACCGTAGCAGTGAGATCAGCGACGATCGTTGGCAATACCAAGGCTTGTAGACCGGGTACAAGTTCAAATAAAGACGTTGCAAAACCTGCTGCTGCGCCTTCCGTGGTTAAACGTGCTGTGTGTTTTTTTGTCAAGGTACGACTAATTTGATCTTTTACTTCAAGTGGTAACATGCGAAGATCGGATGCCGTGTTGACATGACCGCCAAACGTATAGGCTACTTGCTCCACCTGTTGCATTTGTTTGGCTGTTGTTGCCTGTGACAACACCTGCAATAACGCATGGCGTGTAACATCGCGAAGCTTATCCATGCCTTTGGCGAGGGTTTCTTGTCCTGCTGCTATTTTGGCCACCTTAGAAAGACGACCACTTAGTTGCTTTGTAAGACGCGTCGTTAGGTTTTGTTTGCGCTGATCTTCGTTTAGCCAATCGCGTAAAACTTGGCGTTCATAAGCATTCATGGACATTTCCCTCCCTATCACAGGATTCTACATACTGTTTCGTTGTCGGTTACATCGGTTCCTGCTTGCTCCTATTGACGCATATTGGTAGAGTGAGAGAATCTACCATAAAGGACGGGGAACGACGCGTGAAGAGTTTTCGTGATCCGGTACATAATCTTATCGCGTTTCGTGATCAAGATCACCTGATCCTTGATCTGATCAATACCAGAGAGGTTCAGCGTTTGCGCCGTATTCGTCAACTGGGATTGAGCAACATTGCTTATCCTGGGGCAGAGCATTCACGTTTTGTCCATTCGCTAGGTGTAGCTCATTTGATGCAACGATTTTTGGATGACCCTTTGCGCGATGTAGACGCTATGTTTCAAACAGGGGTAAAGGAGTATCGATTGCTAGCGATTGCTTCAGCCTTGTTGCACGATGTGGGTCATGGTCCATTTTCTCATGCTATTGAATCAGTGACGAATGAACGGCATGAAAAATGGACGACAGCTTTAATCAGATCGCCGCAAACGGAGATTCATCAAGTTCTTGAAGGCCACGAATCTGGTTTCGCGGAACAAGTTGCCCAAGTGATCGATCGTACGTTTGTGCCATCACGAGCTATCGTCAAACTGTTATCAAGTCAACTTGATATGGATCGAACGGATTATTTGCTTCGTGATGCGCTTATGACAGGGGCTGGGTATGGGTCATTTGATGTCGAGTGGCTATTGCATGTGATGCGCCTAGGTGAAGTAGATGGAGAACCCGAGGTCGGACTTGATCTAGTCAAAGGGAAAAGCATCGCTGAAGATTATGTGATGAGCCGTTACTATATGTACCTTCATGTTTATTTTCATCGCATGACACGCGCGGCTGAAGTACTTGTCGAAAAGCTCTTGGCGCGCGCTAAAGAGGTACACGCCTACGAACAAATGCTGCCAGCTGTAAAACACCTTTTGGAGGGTTCACTACGAACAAGTGATCCGCAGGCTATAAAAGATTATTTGAAGCTAGACGATGGCATCTTGTGGACGGCGATGCATATCTGGGAGGATCATCCCGATCCTGTGTTACGCGATCTGTCAGCTCGGCTATTGCATCGTCGTTTGTTTCAGGCGATCGATTTGTCGGACGACGACCATGCACTTTCTGTTCGCTCGGCGTTATTGTCTATCGCAAGGCAAAAAGGTGTCGAGCCAGAATATTATGTTATTCATGATCGCGCCGATAGCAGTGCCTATAAGGATGACTATATTACAGCGCCAAAACAAAAGTCTGGGAACCTTACTTTGCCTACACCATCGCAAAACGTATTTTTGTTTGATGATGCAGGAAGGGCTCATGACTTATCAAAAGAATCTTTTGTCGTAGAAGCCGTGCGCAATCGCCATGTAATTGTAAAAAGAATGATGTGTCCAGCAGAATGGAATATCGATGTATAACGATCAAAACTCTGGCCATACTGATTGATGACGGTGGAAGAGAGGGTGTGGTTGCGTTGGAAAACGGAACGGAGCTCTCCAAAGTAAGATAACGTAAGATAGTCAATCCACTTCTTAGGAAGCTGGAGGGATGTGCTAAAAACACTTCGGTTATTTACCACGTCTAGTAGGTGACTTCTTGGCAGTGTCAAACATTCCATCGTCTTGAACCTTAGGGTTCAAAAGGGCTGTCGAGTTTTTGCTCGGCAGTCTTTTTATTTTGCCAATAAATAAATGAATGTACATTCACTCATTTATTAGCTATACTAAGGGAGGGATTTAGGAGAAATGGTCAGGAGTGATGGCTATGCTTTGGTTGCGCGTCATTGCATTTGTGGTTTTGGTAATCGCTTCTTTGTATGCGTTTTCAACAGGAGTTATAGAGCGTTACCGGTATCTCCGTTTAGGCCAAGCGGAGAACCGTTTTGATCAAGCAGGCAAGCGCCTCTACGGTGTCTTGAAAAATGTGTTTGGTCAGCGCAAAGTAATAGCACAACCTGCAGGTATTGGTCATTTTTTTATCTTTTGGGGTTTTATAGTATTAGGGTTTGGTGAATTAGACTACTTTTCTTTCGGTATTTTTGGCGTACACATACCAGGATTTACTGCGCCTTGGTTTGTTCTCGTACAGCAACTGTTTGCTTTTCTCGTGTTAGTGGCTATCGTCGTTGCTTTGGTCAGACGCTATATCGTACGACCGGCTCGCCTTGAACCCACGTTAGAGGCTGGATTTATTTTATTGTTAATCGTGGTTATTGTGGTGACGATTCTTGTAAAAGGAATTGTCGCGGGCGTCTTGGGCGAAGTGCTGTTTTGGGCGCATACCCTAGCTATCTTAGGTTTTCTTGTCTTTATCCCACGTTCCAAACACTTGCATATGATCGCAGCTGTTTTTAATTGGTATTTTCAATCCTTAGAACCTGTTGGTAAGTTAAAAAAGCTCGATCTAAGCGATGAAACGATCGAACAATTTGGTGTTGGTCATATTACTGACCTAACGTGGAAGCAACTACTTGATGGATATGCTTGTACGGAGTGCGGGCGTTGCCACGTCAGCTGCCCAGCACAACTGACAGGAAAAGCATTGTCGCCAAAGTATCTGATCCTGAAAATGAAAGAGCATCTTGTTGATGCTGGACCGAGTCTGCTACAAATGGCGGCAGGTGCTGAGGGCTTTAGAGCGGAGAGTCTTATGGAATCTGTCTATAGCGAGGATGAAATTTGGGCGTGCACAACCTGCCGTGCATGTGAAGAAGCCTGTCCGGTGGCGAATGAACATGTGAGTTTGATCGTTGATTTGCGCAGAAACCTTGTGCTAACCGAAGGAAAAGCGCCCGCAGAAGTCAATCGCACTTTTGCGAATCTAGAACGCCAATCTAACGAATGGGGCAGGCCCAAGAGGTCGCGTGGTGACTGGGCGAAGGATCTCGACGTGAAGACGATGAAAGAAACTAAGGGCGAAGTGGAGTATCTGTACTATGTCGGATCAGCTGTATCATTTGACCCGAGAAATCAGAAAATTGCTCGTTCCTTTGTTCAACTTTTACAACGCGCAGGTGTGAATTTTGCTATTTTTGGCGAAGAAGAAGAGAGTGACGGCGATTCGGCACGACGTCTTGGCAATGAATTTTTATACCAAGAGCTTGTGGCGCGTAATATTGAGTTAATGACGGCGTATGGGGTGACAAAAATTCTTACGACAGACCCTCATGCTTATAATGCGTTTAAGAAGGAGTATGGTGATTTCGGATTTTCTTGTGAAGTGATTCATCATACGGAGTTTTTGGCTATGTTACTGGAACAAGGCAAAATCAAGCCTCAACAACGTATCGAGAAAAAAATTACGTACCACGATTCCTGCTATCTTGGTCGTTACAATAGCATCTATGATGCACCTAGGCGTGTCTTAGAAAGTATTCCGGGTATAGAGCTTGTTGAGATGAAACAACACCATGAAAAAAGTTTATGCTGTGGTGCAGGTGGTGGGTCGATGTTCAAAGAAGAGACCGGCAAAAAACGCATTAATATCATGCGTTCTGAACAAGCGCTTGAAACGGGTGCTTCGGTGATTGCCACGGCTTGCCCCTATTGCATGACGATGTTTATCGATGGCACGAAGCAAAAAGGCGTCGAAGAAGAAGTAGCGACATTGGATGTGGCAGAACTCTTACTCATGGCAATTTGATGTTTGCCGAACTAGGCTGGTTGTGTTTTAATACCAACAGACAATATGTTTATGGGAGTGTGTGTATGGCTAGCGAGCATAAGCTAGAGAGTCGCCCATTGGATACGCTGCGAGAAACGCCTTTGGTAGAATTGGCGCATGAATTGCTTAGCGAGACAAATGAACCCATTTATTATCGAGATCTTATGGGAAGAATCGCAGGTTTACGCAAGATGAGTCAAGAAGAAGCGGATGATGCGATCGCTCGACTCTATACGGATGTGAATATCGACGGGCGGTTCCTTTGCATAGGGGACAATGTTTGGGGTCTTCGACGCTGGTATCCGATGGAGAAGACAACAGAGCGCGGAGCTGGTAAGAAGTTCATGCGCAAAGAGTTGGATTATGATGATGACGATGATGATGTAGATGTTATTGAATTGGAAGAAGAGGATCTTATCGAAGAGCCACCATTTGGTTTTGGCGAAGACGATGAGGCGACTTTTGTTGAGGACGAAGAAGTTTTAGAAGATAATGGTTTTACCGAAGAAGATGCTGATGTTGTGGAAGAGGATCTTGACACAGAAGATGATGAGGAAGAGGAAGAAGATTTTTAATGACTATCTTAGGGGGTAACTGCCCCCTCTTCCTTGACAATAGATAAGCTATCTCGGTACTATTAGTAAGTTAAAGTATATCGGATAAAGCTATGCACGTTCTGGCGTTGGCCAGGACGTTTATTTTGTGGTGAAGAAGGCTAGGGGGTTGTAACAGGTAATGACTAAGTACATTTTTGTGACAGGCGGCGTTGTCTCCGGCCTTGGCAAAGGGATTACAGCTGCATCGCTTGGGCGACTTTTGAAAAATCGCGGACTATCAGTAACGATTCAAAAGTTCGATCCCTACATCAATGTGGATCCAGGAACGATGAGTCCATACCAGCATGGTGAGGTTTACGTGACAGAAGACGGTGCAGAAACCGACCTTGATCTTGGTCACTATGAGCGATTTATCGACATAAATCTAACGCAAGACAATAACGTGACATCAGGCAGAGTATATGATTCGGTGATAACTAAAGAGCGCCGTGGAGACTACTTGGGCGGAACTGTACAGGTCATTCCTCATATCACCAACGAGATTAAAGAAAGTGTGATGCGTGCAGGACACGCTGACTTCGATGTGGTTATCACAGAAATTGGCGGCACAGTTGGTGATATTGAGAGTTTGCCATTTTTAGAAGCGATACGGCAGATGCGCAGAGATTTGGGCCGCGAAAATGTCATGTATATTCATGTGACATTGATCCCTTTCATGCGCATCGGTGGGGAAGTCAAAACAAAGCCTACGCAACACAGTGTCGCCCAATTGCGTAGCATTGGCATCAATCCGCAAGTCGTTGTGTGTCGAACCGAAGTGCCCTTAACGGATGATGTAAAAAAGAAGATTGCCCTATTTTGTGATACAGATGCTGTGATTGAAGCACTCGACGCAGAAACGCTCTATGATCTTCCGCTCATGTTACAAGAGCAGGGTCTTGATGATTATGTTGTGCGCTATCTCGGTCTTACTTGTCCTGCGGCAGATATGGCCGAATGGTCGACTATGGTCGCGCGCATCAAAGGCCTTAAAAATACGATAAAAATTGCTTTAGTCGGCAAATATGTGGCATTGCATGACGCTTATCTCAGCGTGGCTGAAGCTTTATTTCATGCTGGAGTCTTTAATAGTGTCAAAGTGGATATTATGTGGATTCCTTCTGAAGACGTGACGAAAGAAAACGTCGCCGAAGTACTGGGTGATGCGGATGGAATTTTAGTGCCTGGTGGATTTGGAGATCGTGGAATCGAAGGGAAAATTTACACCATTCAATATGCTCGCGAAAACAATATACCGTTTTTTGGCATATGTCTTGGTATGCAAATGGCTGTTGTAGAGTATGCACGTCACGTATTAGGCTGGAAAGATGCACATACTTCGGAGATCAATGGACTAACATCCCACCCTGTGATTGACTTATTACCAGAACAAAAGTCAATCGAACATAAAGGCGGTACGATGCGTTTAGGAAAATATCTATGCGCGGTTCAAGATGGTACGAAGGCATCTGCTGCGTATGGTACAAGAGAAGTTGCTGAACGGCATCGTCATCGCTATGAATTTAACAATGTCTATCGAGAAGCAATGGAAGCGGCAGGACTTATCGTGAGTGGGACATCACCAGATGGAAGACTTGTCGAAATGATTGAAATTAGCGACCATCCTTGGTTTGTCGGTGTGCAATTCCATCCGGAATTTACGTCGCGACCCAATCGTCCGCAACCGTTATTTCGCGATTTTATAGGGGCTGCTGTAGCGCATAAGCAGTAATGAAATAGGCGCAGAAATACGCCATACTGGGGGTATCGTATACTTGGCAAAGAACATCCTAGTTGTCGATGATCAGTTTGGTATACGGATTTTATTGCAAGAAGTCCTTGAACGTGAAGGGTATCATGTACGGTTAGCGCAAGACGGGCAGGAAGCTTTACGTGCTATACGCGATACTGAATTTGAACTAGTTCTTCTTGATATGAAAATTCCCGGTATGGATGGCATTGAAATTTTGACGAACATTCGTAAAGTGAACACGCAGTTAAAAGTAGTTATGATGACAGCTTATGGCGAACTTGATTTGATCAAGGAAGCAGCTGCACTGCAAGCTATCGGTCACTTTACCAAACCGTTTGATATCGATGAGATTAAACGGTTCGTAATCAGCGAGATCGGTGCGGCATAACGGATCCATTCGTGATACAATATTCACATACTATCTGGAGAGAAGGGATTATTTTGCCTTTTGGTTCGTTTAAAGACGTGCTTAAAGACGCACAGCAAAAAGGCTATGCAGTCGGCCAATTTAACATCAACAACCTAGAATTTACACAGGCGATTGTGGAAGTCGCTAACGAAGAAGGAGCGCCTGTAATTCTTGGTGCTTCGGAAGGTGCCATTAAGTATATGGGCATGGAATATACGGCGGCGCTCGCACAGGTAGCGGCACGTATGTCGCGCGTCCCAGTGCTATTGCACCTTGATCATGGCGGTAGTTTTGATATGGTGATGAAATGTCTGCGAAATGGCTTTACATCCATCATGATTGACGGTTCTCATCATCCTTATGAGGAAAATGTGGCTGTGACCAAAAAGGTCGTTGAAGCCTGTCATGCTATTGGTGTACATGTTGAAGGTGAACTTGGCCGCATCGGCGGTGTTGAAGATGACCTTAGTGTTGATGCGAGAGAAGCTGCACTCGTCAAACCAGAAGAGGCAGTTGAGTTTGTTCAATTGACGGGCATTGACGCTTTAGCACCTGCGATTGGTTCTGCACATGGCCACTATGTTGGTAAACCAGAACTTGCTTTTGATCGTCTAAAAGAAGTCCGCAGCTTGGTTGAAGTTCCGTTGGTTTTGCACGGAGGGACAGGCATTCCAGATGAGGATATCACGAAGGCGATATCTCTTGGGGTGTCAAAGATCAATGTGAATACAGAAAATCAGTCTGCATTCACTGATACGATTCGCGCTATTTTTGATAAAAATAAAGAAGTATATGACCCAAGAAAGTATCTTGGTCCAGGCCGCGAGGCGATTAAAGAAGCAGTGCGTGCTAAGATTCGTTTGTTTGGTTCAGCGGGACGTTACTAAGTAAAACGTAGATACAGGATGACAACGCGGACACCTGCTTTTGGGCGTTCGCGTTTTTCGATGAAGGAGTGTGTGGTACGTGCGTTTTTTTCTCTTGGCACAAGGTCCCATGATGCTAAAGAAGGCTTTAAGAACTGGGTTTATTGAAGGTACGTTGCTCGATGCCTATGCCTTAGAACGTTCTGGGCGGGATACCTCCTTGATGTTACAAGAAGCGCACGAACTCGGATATACTTTCGTTGGTGCTAAAGCAGATGCAATCGATGCAATCGCTATCACCAACTACGTGCAAAATCTTTTGCACGTAGTAAAACAGTCTTTCGTGCTTTTTATGCCCATGACGCTAGAAAGTTTGAAAGCCGTGCGAAGTGTCACTGCGCTTGGCGTGATACCAGGTATATCTTATGTGTGTACCGTTGCCCAGGGCTTAGCTGCAGCAAGGGCAGGAGCACACTATGTTTTGCTTGATGACAAACGACTTAGCGAGAATGGCATTGATGTAATTTCTGTCGTCAAGGCGATGTCTGATGCATTTTTTATGGGGCAACTTGCAACGAAAATCCTTATCGAAGGCGAGTTGACTGCGGATCGTGTAGGAAAGCTTGCTGTGTCGGGCGCTTACGGCATTATCTCCGTTTTTGATGTACTGACTCAGTTGGTTTATCATCCGATTACCGACTTGAGCCTTGAAATGATGCTGATGGATGCAAAGGATCAACACTGATTAGAGAAGGTGCGAAGGGTGTTCGGGGAAATCTCTTCTGCAATTGTTGTGATTTTTATGATTGTGCTTGCTGTATCGTTATCACGTGACTATGCTAGAGGACACCGCGTATCCACTTTGTGGTGGTCAATTTCCTTTTGGTTAGCTACTGTGGCGGGTATCATGGATTTTTTCTCTTACGTGATGCAAGATTGGTCTTTATGGCAATATCGATTGTATCTATTTTGTGCCGCAACGCTTGTAGCTTACATGGGGGCCGGTACGATTTATCTGTTGTTTCGAAAAGTCGGGCACATCTACGTAATTGTCATGTCGATCATTGCCTTGTTTATGGCGATCGCGCTTATGGTAACGCCGGTGCCTTTGTTGCAAAGTATGCCGGCAGGCGAAAAGGCATCGGGGTTCGTCCCGAATGCGATCGCTATTTATTTTGCGTTATTAAGTGGCATTGGCGCCACGGCTGTGTTCGTTGGTGTCGTGATCACATTTGTGAAGACACGCAAGTTATCTTCTGTGTGGATTGCGTTGGGCGTAATTTTGTTTTCAATTGGCGGGTCCTTAGGTGATTCGTTGCATGTCTATGAATTGTTTTATGTGTTTCAAGCAATCGGATCGGTCGTGTTATACTTAGGCATAAGGAGAGGGTAACCGTGACAGAACATTATATTCAACATCTTTTTGCCGAGCGGATAGGCGGTTTTGCCTTTGGCAAAGACACCGTGCTCTATAAGTTTGAGAAAATTAAGCGGGCAAAGGCTGCTGCGAAAGCCGCCCATCCCGATATCCCGATGATCGATATGGGTGTTGGTGAACCTGATGATCGGGCGGCAGATGGGATTGTTGAAACGCTGGCTAAGGAAGCTGGTAAAAGAGAGAACCGTTTTTATGCGGATAATGGCATTCCGGAATTCAAAGCAGCTGCTGCGCGCTATCTAGCTGAAGTGTATGGCGTCTACGATGTGGATAAAGATACGGAAATCAATCATGCCATTGGATCAAAACCTGCTTTGGCCATGTTGCCTTCGGTTTTTATCAACCCTGGTGATGTGACGATCATGCCAGTGCCTAATTACCCTGTGCTCGGTACACACACAAAATTTTTAGGTGGCGAAGTGTATACTCTTCCATTGAACAAGGAAAATGGGTTTTTACCACAGCTTGAAACAGTACCTGAAGATATCTTACAAAGAACAAAGCTCCTTTATCTGAATTACCCGAATAACCCTACTGGTGCATCGGCGACCGTTGAGTTTTTTTCACAAGTGATTGAATTTGCCAAAAAACACAACATTCTCGTTGTCCATGATTCCGCGTATTCTGCGCTTACATTTGATGATCATAAACCACTCGCCTTTCTCTCTGTGCCCGGTGCCAAAGAAGTGGGTGTCGAACTGTTTTCTTTGTCAAAGGCGTACAATATGACAGGGTGGCGCATGGCGTTTGTGGCGGGTAACGCACTTGCTGTGAAAGGATTCGCTGCGGTAAAAGACAATAACGATTCTGGACAATTCATCGCCATTCAAAAGGCTGCCGTATATGCGTTAGACCATCCGGAAATCACACAAGATATTGCACAAAAGTATTCGCGGCGCCATAACTTGCTTGTCCGTACCTTGTTTGATCTTGGCTTTACTGTACAAAAGCCGAAAGGATCATTTTATCTTTATTCTCCTGCACCAATCGGTATTGAAGGTGGACCGTCTTTTTCAAGTGCAGAGGATTTTTCGCAATGGCTTATTACGGAAAAACAAATTTCAACCGTACCTTGGGATGATGCTGGAGCTTATGTTCGCTGGAGTGTTACTTTTGAAGCGGATGGTATCGAAGCGGAGATTGCAGTGATCGAAGAGATCAAACGACGAATGTCTGGAACAAAGTTTATTTTTGCTGTTTAATCGAACAGGTAGCCGCAGTTTTGCATAAAGTGTCATGACTGCGGCAAACATGCTATAATGAATGGTAATAATCTAATATGGCGAGGGTAGGTACAATTGCAAATTAAGGAGCTGGAAACGAAAAAGCTCACTGAACTTTACAAGCTAGCTAAGGAATTTCAGATTCCGTATTATGCTAGCATGAAGAAGAAGGAGCTTATCTTCGCCGTTCTGCGTGCTCAGGCTGAGAAAGATGGGCTGATTTTTGCAGAAGGCGTGCTCGATGTGATGTCTGAGGGATATGGTTTTTTACGACCGATCGGTTACCTTCCGAGTGCTGAAGATATTTATGTGGCAGCCTCACAGATTCGCCGTTTTGATTTACGGCCAGGTGATCTCGTTTCCGGTAAGGTTCGTCCCCCAAAAGACAATGAACGTTATTTCGGGCTATTGCAAGTTGAAGCAGTAAATGGCACAAATCCAGAAACAGCATCAGAAAGATTGCATTTCCCCGCACTTACACCGTTGTTTCCTCAAACGAAGCTAGTTTTAGAAACAGCACCGAATCGATTCGCCACTCGTATCATGGATCTTTTATGTCCCGTGGGACTTGGGCAACGCGGATTAATCGTAGCTCCACCAAAGGCTGGTAAGACGCTTTTACTAAAAGAAATTGCCAACAGTATCTCTATGAATTATCCAAGCGTTGATCTCTTTGTCTTGCTGATCGATGAACGTCCTGAAGAAGTGACCGACATGCAACGTTCTGTCAATGGCGAAGTCATTGCTTCCACATTTGATGAAGTGCCGGAAAATCACATCAAAGTCACCGAGTTGGTTTTGGAACGCGCTATGCGTTTGGTTGAACACAAACGAGATGTTGTAATTTTGATGGATAGTATTACGCGTCTTGCTCGTGCTTACAACTTAGTGATCCCACCAAGTGGACGAACTTTATCAGGCGGTATTGACCCGGCGGCATTTCATCGACCAAAACGATTTTTTGGTGCTGCTCGCAATATTGAAGAGGGCGGGAGTCTGACGATCCTGGCTACAGCTTTGATCGATACCGGTTCTCGGATGGATGATGTGATTTACGAAGAATTTAAGGGTACAGGCAATTTGGAATTGCATTTGGACCGCCGTTTAGCTGAAAAACGTATTTTTCCGGCGATTGACATTCGCCGTTCAGGTACGAGGCGTGAAGAAATGCTCTTAAAAAGTGAAGAACTCGATAAAATTTGGGCGTTGCGTCGTAGCATGGGTGAAAACAGCGATTATGCAGAGATGGTTTTACGCCGCTTTATGCAAACGAAGACCAATGAAGATTACTTGGCCACGTTAGAAAGTACTTCAAGAGATTCACGCGAAGGCGGACGGGAAAGCCGTCATGCTAATGCGAAATAAGCAGGTGATCGTTGCGTGAACATTGTCTATGCCAACTCAAAAGGGGAAGTATTTGACTCATCGACATTAATGGCAGCAGGACGATCAGGCGCAGACATGACGGATGTGCAGATGACTGAGTGGATTCCTTTACCAAAGGGAGCTTCTATGGTGATGCTGCCTGAGACGAGGGCGCTAGGGTTTGATGATGATGGTACTGTCCGTGCTATGCCAATAGAATTTCATGCCGTTGGGGCGCTTTTACCTCAGGGATATACCCGATTGTATCTGCCGGCTTACGTAAAATCAGGTGAAACGACATTCCCACTTTTTGGTTACACAGCCGTTGGCTTTGATCGAGGCGTTTTTTATGTTGCAGCACATAAAACAGATGAACCATCTTTATGGGATCCAAGTCAATATGATGATGCACAGGATGTTCAGGCAAAAGTAGCCCAACTTTTGCAAATGCATCCACAAAACCGCCTCTATGATCATTTGCAAACTTGTGCCTTGGAATATGAGTGTGTCACCTCGCGCAACACGTTTTATGGAAGGCAAGAAGGTGCATTGCCTGTGTCCGGCACATGCAATGCTGGGTGTATTGGGTGCATTAGTGAGCAACCTGATGACTCATTGTTCCCTTCTGCGCAGACACGTCTTACCTTGAGGCCTACCGTCGAAGAAATGGTTGACGTTATGGTTACGCATCTAACTTCTGCAGGTCCTCATGGTATCATCTCTTTTGGACAAGGCTGTGAGGGCGAACCGATGCTTCGTGGGCGGGAAATTGCGCAAGCGATACGTTCTACGCGTGAAAGAATTACGACGGGGTACATTAACGCGAACACAAACGCTGGTTTGACATCGCAAGTGCAAGCGGTCGTCGATGCGGGACTTGATTTAATGCGCGTATCGATCATTAGTGCGCGTGATGATCACTATGAAGCGTACTATCGCCCACGCGGATATACGTTAAAAGATGTGGAAGCATCAGCGCGTTACGCATCCGAACATGGCGTTTTAGTATCGATCAATTATCTCGTTTTTCCTGGTGTGACGGACCGTGAAGAAGAGATTGAAGCGATGATTGGGTTTATCTCTCGAACGGGTGTAAGCTTAATTCAGATGCGCAATTTAAATATTGACCCTGACTATTATCTTCAACTCGTACCTGTTCAACAAGGTGAGCGTTACTCGATGCTCGAGATGATGGATATTTTACAACGTGAATGCAAAGGCGTGCGCCTTGGCAGTTATACACATGCTCCTCATTGATTGACTGAATTGTTGTTGTCGTGGTATGTTATAAATTATCGTGTTCTAAGAACATGTGGAGGTGAACCAAAGTGAAACAAGGCATCCATCCGGAATATAAAAAAGCTGTCGTGACATGCGCTTGCGGTGAACAGTTTGAAACAGGCTCCGTTAAGCAAAACCTGCACGTAGAAGTGTGCTCAAAATGCCATCCCTTTTTCACGGGTAAGCAGAAGTTTATCGATGCAGGCGGTCGCGTGGACAAGTTCCGCAAAAAGTACGGTATGTAATAGCTTGGCCACCAAAGACACTGTGGAATTTTACAGTGTCTTTTTTATTCCTGGGCACACTAAAGGTGTTGGTAGTCAACCTTTGTGGGTCTAGGAGGTATGGTTATGCTTTCAAAAACGTTGGCCGTATCTGGCCTGTTGTCCTTGCTTGTAGCGCCGATGCTTGGCGTGACGGGGTGCAGCACCAATACTACAGGGGCAGATGTGACGCAACAAAGACTAAATGGCACGATGTCTAAGCCGATGCAACCTGTTGTCCCGGCAAAACCACCTGGTATGCATAACCCGGTGCAAAGCCATGATCCGAATTATGTGGCACAGTTAGCACGAACCGTTCCTGGCGTGGATGCATCTGTCGTTATGATTGCAGGGCAAACTGCATATGTGGGGGTACAGATTAACAAGGGATACTCCCCTGCACAACGCATGCTTGTGGAGCAAGGTGTTCGGCAACGTATCATCGCGAGTACGGCAGGGATTCGCACGGTGCGCATCACGACAGACCTAGGTGTCATTGCACAACTAAAACATATCAGTCGCGAGATCGCGAATGGTAAACCATTCGCTTCATTTTCGCAAGCACTCGATCGTATGTTTGCACGCGTTTCACCAAATCGCCCTTTGGGCTAAGAACAAGTTTTCGATCACAGGGCTGCTCTACAGGCAGCCCTTATCGTGTGCTATACTATAGTATAAGGCTTTTCACGGATAGTAGGGGTTGATATGAGTATGTTTGATCGATTGGAATCCGTATTAAAACGTTTTGAAGAGCTCGAACAATCCTTGACTGATCCAGCTGTGTTAGAGGATATGGACAGATTACGTCAGTATGCTAAAGAACAGGCAGATCTATCGGAAACAGTCGCAACGTACCGCGAGTATAAGTCTGTGACGCAACAACTGCGTGATGCAAAAGACATGCTAAACGAAAAACTCGATGATGACATGCGTGATATGGTCAAAGCGGAAATGACGGAATTAGCAGAGCAAAAAAGACGTCTGGAAGACCAACTGATGATCTTGCTTTTACCCAAAGATAAAAATGACGATAAAAACGTCATCGTTGAGATTCGCGGTGCGGCAGGCGGCGATGAGGCTGCTTTGTTTGCTAGTGATCTATATCGGATGTATGGCCGCTTCGTTGAACGTAAGGGTTGGAAGATTGAAGTTATTGATGCCAACATTACCGACATTGGCGGGGTCAAAGAAGTTGTGTTTAGCGTTCAAGGAAAGGGCGCCTATAGTTTATTGAAGTATGAAAGTGGTGCTCATCGCGTACAACGTGTTCCATCAACAGAGTCTGGTGGTCGTATTCATACGTCAACCGCAACAGTTGCTGTCTTGCCGGAAGTGGAAGAAGTGGAAGTTGAGGTTCACGAAAAAGATTTGCGTATCGATACGTTTTGCTCGACAGGTCCTGGCGGGCAAAGTGTCAATACGACGCAATCGGCAGTGCGCATTACTCACCTCCCAACGGGGATTGTGGTGTCTTGCCAGGACGAAAAATCACAGTTGAAAAACCGTGATAAAGCGATGCGCGTTTTGCGTGCTCGTCTGTACGAGAAATACCAACAAGAGCAACAGCAAGAAGTGGCACAGCAACGCAAATCAGCTGTGGGTACAGGAGATCGCAGCGAGCGTATACGCACGTACAACTTTCCTCAAAGTAGGGTAACAGATCATCGCATCGGGCTGACCTTACATCGTTTGGATAGCGTACTTGCGGGAGATCTTGAAGAAATTATTCATGCACTTGTTACGGCAGATCAAGCGAGCAAACTTGAAGCGGCGTCTGGCGATGCATGACGAGATGACGATTGGTCAGTGCATCGCTAAGGCCAAAGAAGAGCTTAAAGAACATCATGTCGAATTGCCGGAACGCACAGCGCAGTGGCTGTGGCAGCATGCGTCAGGCATGTCCTTGCATGATATGGTCATGCATTATGAGGATAGGGCTCAAAAGACGGTAGTGAATGATTTTTTTGGCTTCATTAAACGCAGGAGTCATCGAGAACCGTTGCAGTACATCGTGGGTGAGGCTGAATTTTACGGTCTTTCTTTCTATGTCGATCAAAGAGTACTCATTCCTCGGCCTGACACGGAAGTGCTCGTCGATGAGGCGATTTCGCATGTGCTAAGGATCATGAAAAGTCAACAACGCCCTACCACGGTAGTTGATGTGGGGACAGGTTCTGGTGCGATTATTGTATCTCTCGCTCGTGCGTTGCAAGAAAGAAAGATTCCACAGGATGCGGTTCATCTTGTAGCAACGGATATCGAACAAGATGCTCTATTGGTAGCAAAGCAAAATGCAATACGGCATGGGGTAGCTTCTTGGATTAGGTTTTTTCAGGGTAATTTTCTCATGCCCTTGCCTGAAACAGCCATCTCGATTGATCTTCTAATTTCCAATCCTCCGTATATCCCAGAATCCGACCGACTCCATATGCAACCTGAGGTTGTACACTATGAACCGGCAAGTGCCCTGTTTGCGGGTTCAGACGGGCTCGAAGCATATCGTGAGTTAGTAACCCAAGCGTCTGTGAGGATGGGGGAGCATGGCTACATTCTTCTTGAAACAGGATTTGATCAAGCAAAGTTGGTCGGAGAACTGGCTAAGATACGCTTTCCACAGGCTCGCATTGAATTTACTAAAGATACCCAAGGCATCGATCGCGTTGTTAAAGTGTGTTTAGAAGTTTGCTAGATTGTCCATACTGCCTCCTAGGACTTCTTATGGAGGCGTAAAACGATGAAAGTATGGATCGTACTTATTATTTTACTAGCGACTTTACTAGGCATTACGCAGGGTATGAATCTAACAGGTGCGGGATCTAGTGATGCGTTTATTGGGCCGAATTCGGGTGTCATTCCGAAAAATGCTTTGCGTCTTCGCATCATAGCAAACAGCAACAGTCCAGCTGATCAAAATCTCAAGCGTGAAATTCGCGATCGTGTGATCAACGTGGTTGGCGAAAGAATGGCAAAAGTAACAACGTTGATTGAGGCTAAGCAGGTACTGCAAAACCTTGTTCCTGTGGTGCAGGCGATAGCTCTGCAAATGGAACGACAGCATGGTTTTACCTATGGGGCAAAAACAGATTTCGGACAGACGCAATTTCCTACAAAGTTATATGGTGATCATGTCTATCCTGCAGGCACCTATGAAGCTCTTCGAGTTGTGCTAGGCAATGGTGCTGGCCAAAATTGGTGGTGTGTGTTGTTCCCTCCACTGTGCTTTGTGGCTCTTACCGATGGCGATGCTGTTGCCGCCACAAAAGCTTTCCCTGATTATCCACCACTTGCAGTGACGTCCCTTGAAGAACCAAACCACAAACGTGTACCTGTGGCTTTGCGTTTAGCGGTGGTCGATTATGGCGAACAATTCCTTAAAGAAGCAGCATCCACTGTGGGTAAAGTGTGGCGATCAGTCACGTTATCTTTGTAAGGTTAGGAAGTGTCAACATGCAACAGACGGTGTTATGGACAACGGATCTGCCAATGTACGAAGTAAAGACGTCAGTTCATGTACGCATTAGGGACACAGTGACGACATGCCAAGAGGCAGCACAAATTATGCAGGCAGGCGGTTTGGTGGCTTTTGCTACGGAAACGGTATACGGCCTAGGGGCTAGCGTGCTGCATGAAGAAGCACTTAAAAAAGTGTTTCTTGTAAAAGGAAGACCTCAAGACAACCCGCTGATCACGCATGTAAGTCAAATCGATCAAGTTATCCAATTGGCATCAGAAGTATCGGATCTGGCGCGTGCGTTGATGAACCGTTTTTGGCCAGGACCTTTGTCGATCCTATTTCCTGTGCGTGATGATGTATCACGCATCGTGACAGCTGGATTAGATCATGTAGCTATTCGTATGCCCAATCACCCGCAAGCCCTAGCACTTATTGATGCACTTGGTGCACCGATCGCGGCACCTTCTGCCAATCAAAGTGGCAAGCCAAGCCCTACCTTAGCACATCATGTGCTAGATGATTTGGCTGACAAGATTGATGGGGTTATCGACGGTGGTGCTTGTGATGTGGGGATCGAGTCCACGGTTATCGAATTGCAAGGAGATCACATTATCATTTTGCGCCCAGGTCGTATAAGTGCAGAAGATCTCCGCGAGTTTGGTGCTGAGGTTTCTTTAGACCCTTTTCTTGAACATCACGAAATTCCTAGCAAACCTCGCGCACCTGGCCAAAAATATCGGCATTATGCACCACAGGGGCAACTGACCATCTATCTTGGCGATGATTCGCAAAAGATTGAAGAGAGGATAGCCAAGGAGGCACAGGCTTTAGCACAGCAAGGCTTTAAAGTAGGTGCCTTAGTGATGAATTCGGATTTTACCCCAAACGTGGATGCGTTATTTTATTTAGGATCGCTTGCATCCTTTACCGAGCTTGAGAAAAACCTATACGTGGCACTGCGCTCGTGTGACGATCGACATATCGATCGAATATTGGCGCAAGGTACGCCAGAGGTCGGACGTTACCGGGCCTTTATGAATCGCTTATATAAGGCAGCTGGTGGTAATGTCATCACGGTTTCATGAACAAGCTTCCTCACGCATAGATATCATCTGATACGTGCGAGAGGAGATGTTCCTTTGCCACCCCTGTTTCATACTGGGTTTGTCACGGTGCTTTTTATCGGCGTAGCTTTGAGTATGGACGCATTTTCTTTGGGCCTCGCGTTAGGTTCACAAGGTATGCGATGGCGAGATATCGCACGACTTTCCATGACGATCAGCTATTTTCACATTTTGTTGCCACTTGTCAGCATCATGATCGGTGATTATTTATACTCCGTATTTGGTGATACCTTTTCACGACTTGCTGCACTCGTTATGATGTTCTTAGGTGCTAAGATGGCTGTGACTGCGATTCGCCAAAATTCAATGAGAGACGGGTCGTCGTCCTTACAGCCGCAGTGGGCACAAATTCTTGGCTTGGGGTTTACTGTCAGCATCGATGCACTTTCCGTCGGTTTCTCCTTAGGAACTTTGCCCATTCGTCCCATTTTTGCAGCTTTAATGTTTGGCTTATTAAGCGGACTTTTTGCGTTAAGTGGCTTAGCTCTCGGGAAAAAAGTTAGTCAAGTACTTGGGCAATATGGTCAATTGGTTGGTGGTTTTGTTCTGATGATCCTTGGGCTCAAATTCTTTTTTTAGGGGGCAAAAGATGTTTACCGTCTTATTTATTTGTACGGGAAATACCTGTCGCTCGCCTATGGCTGAGTGGTTGTTTCGTCGGCAATTGCACATGTTAGAGCTTGAGGAACAAATTCACGTAGAATCTGCGGGCCTTTTTGCGGTTGACGGAGGCGCACTGTCGTCTGGGGCGAAAAATGTTTTAGCGCGTAATTTTTCAGTGCAAGCAGACACGCATCAAGCGCGCAGTCTCAATCAAACGATGATTGATTACGCTGACCTTATTATAACGATGACTACACAGCATAAAGAAGCCGTATTGAAACGTTATCCAAACGCGAAAAATAAACTTTTTACGCTACTTCAGTATGCGTTCGAAGGTATGGGGGATATCGCTGATCCTTTTGGTGCGCCAGATGAGGTCTATGAAGAAATAGCGTTTACCATTGATGAGGCTTGTACGGTGATTGCACATCGGATGAAAGAACAACTTGGCAAGTAATGTAGCTTCATCTACAATAAACATACAGTAAGGAGTGAACAATCATGAGAGTGGCTGTGGCTTCAGATCATGGCGGTTATGCCTTAAAGAAGGAACTTTTGGCGTCTCTCTCTGACCTTGTTGTTGAGTTTGTTGACTTTGGGTGTGATAGTGAGGTTGCGGTAGACTATCCCGATTATGCTTCCGTCGTAGCCCGAAAGGTTGCCATAGGGGAGTTTGATGCCGGTATTTTGCTTTGTGGAACTGGCCTTGGTATGGCGATTACTGCGAATAAAGTTCCTGGTATTCGCGCTGTCACTGTGCACGATGCTTTTTCTGCCAAAGCAACTCGCGCTCACAATAACAGCAACATTCTTGCTATGGGAGGACGCGTGATTGGACCTGGGGCAGCCGACACGATTGCTCGCATTTTCCTTTCGACACCATTTGAAGGGGGTCGGCACCAACGTCGACTCGATAAGGTGAAAGACTTAGAAGATCATTTCGCCGATCAATTGGATACGGATGTGAAACCATCTTGTTAGCATCGATTCATTCGACAGATATTGAAGATGCAGTTTATGAAACTGTGGTTGAACTTGCCAAAGTGTCTTTACTCACACAGGATCAGATTCTTGTCATTGGTGCAAGTACGAGCGAAGTGATTGGGCAACACATTGGCACGTCAGGATCACAGGATGTTGCGAAAGCAATCGTGACAGGTGTCCTGCGCGCACAAGCTGTAGCACCATGCCAAGTTGCTTTTCAATGCTGTGAACATTTGAATCGAGCGCTTGTTGTGACACGAGAGACTTTAGTGCAGTATAACCTCGATGAAGTATCTGTCATCCCGGTGCCTAAAGCAGGAGGTGCAGTGGCTTCTTGTGCCTATCGCACGCTGCCACATCCAGTAGTTGTGGAGCATATCGTAGCGCACGCGGGTGTGGATATCGGTGATACGTTGATCGGCATGCACATCAAACACGTGGCTGTACCTGTTCGTTTGGCGATACGTTCGATTGGGAAAGCTCATGTAACAGCGGCACGCACCCGTCCTAAACTTATTGGCGGAGCACGCGCCGTATATACTATTGATGAACTGGGGGATTTCTGTTGAGTCATCTTCATATAATGGACAGGACGGTTGCGCAAGCGATTGAGGAGGAACGCATTCGTCAGCATAGTAAAATTGAACTTATAGCGTCAGAAAATTTCGTGAGTCGTGCTGTGTTAGAAGCGCTTGGCACCGTATTAACGAATAAGTACGCAGAAGGTTATCCGGGTAAACGCTATTATGGCGGATGCGAAAAAGTCGACATCGTTGAAACGATTGCTATTGACCGTGCGAAAGAATTGTTTGGTGCTGAGCATGCCAATGTACAGCCTCATTCTGGTGCGCAGGCCAACATGGCTGTGTATTTTGCGTTATTGCAACCTGGAGATACGGTGCTTGGCATGAATTTGGCACATGGTGGGCACTTAACACATGGTAGTGGTGTTAACTTTTCGGGCAAACTGTATAATTTCGTTGCCTATGGCGTCGATGAAACCACGCATCGCATTGACTATGATGAGGTAGAAAGATTAGCCAAAGAGCACATGCCGCGTCTCATCGTCGCAGGGGCAAGTGCCTATCCGCGTGAGTTCGACTTCCCTCGGTTACGTGCTATCGCTGATCTTGTTGGTGCCTACCTTATGGTTGATATGGCTCATGTTGCCGGATTGGTAGCTGCAGGCGTTCATTCAAGTCCAGTGCCGTATGCTCATGTCGTCACCACGACAACGCATAAAACGCTTCGTGGACCGCGCGGAGGTATGATTCTTTGTAAAGAAGAATTCGCCAAAGCGATTGATAAGTCCGTGTTTCCGGGTGTCCAGGGAGGACCCTTGATGCATGTTATCGCGGCAAAAGCTGTATCGTTTGGCGAGGCGCTGCGTCCGGAATTTCAGGATTATGCACGGCAGATCGTTAGAAACGCTAAGGCACTCGCTGAAGCTTTGGTCAAGCGTGGTTTCACCCTTGTTTCCGGTGGCACAGACAATCACATGATGTTACTTGACGTACGCTCAGTCTCCTTAACTGGAAAAGAAGCGGAGCATCGCCTTGATGAGATTGGCGTGACGACAAACAAGAACGCCATTCCGTTTGATCCTCAAAAACCAGGTATCACAAGCGGTGTTCGTATCGGTACACCAGCCGTTACAACGCGTGGCTTTGGTGTAGATGAAATGGATTTGGTCGCTGATATCATCAATATCACCCTTCGCAATGATGACCAACCGCATCGAAATGAAGCGATGCATAAAGTTCATGAACTTGTGAAACGTTTTCCGTTATACGATCAATTTAGCTACGTATAATTCACTTGGTACGAAAAGCAATCTATTGTTTCGAACGAATTAACCCGGACCATTGTGGTCCGGGTTGTTTTTAAGTTTTCTACTATATATCCTTAATAATTAAGAGATGTAATAATTACTTCAAATGACTGTCACGGGCTGTTCGATTTTTCCACATTACATGCGTGTTACAATCAATCTCGTAAACGCACTTACTGAGGAGGAACTATTCATGAACTTCAAGTCCGCATTAGCAGTTACCCTGAGTGCAGGCATGCTTGCCACAGGTTTTGTCGGCGCTGCTGCACCAGCCTTTGCACAAGTAAAGGCGCACCGGGCGCCAGCGATTCAAGTCATTACGACCAATGTTGTCACTGGTAAAATGGATCATAAAAAGGGCTGGCCAAAATTCACGACGGCTATGTTCCATGCAAAAGCAGGCGAGACCGTTAAACTCGTTATTCATAGCTACGATGATGGCAGTGCACCTGTACTTGCTTCCTTTACAAAAGTGAAAGGTACCTTCGGTAATGCCGAATTCGTAAATGGCAAGAAAATGACCGCGTTTAAAGCGGCTGATGTTGCTCATACGATGACGATCATGGCAGGCAACCAACAAATTAACGTTGTCGTGCCTGTACGTTCCGCCAAAGAAAAATTCGTCACCGTCACGGCAGAATTCAAGTTTGCTAAAGCTGGCAAATATAATTGGCAATGCGAAGCTGCATGTGGCTCAGGCAAAAGCGGTTGGATGGGCGCTATGATGACCAATGGTTGGATGCGCGGTACTTGGAACGTCGCGAAGTAAGTTGTTATTATCGTAACATATAAGATAAAATCCCCGTTTGCCAATACGAGCAAACGGGGATTTTGTCATGTTCATATGCGTTGGGCAGTATCTTTTACCAGCGGATACAAGTCAAGCAGTTGGCTAATCGAAGGGACTGTACTAGGTACTTCACCATCGAAATACTTGGCCAATAATTCTTTACGTGTCATCCACACAAGTCGCAATTCCATATTTTCAAGACCAGATTTTAAGCGTTTTCTACCGAGGGGATGGTGTAACACCATAATGGATTTGGTCAAAAAAGAAATCCATCGGTTATTTAACGTCGGTGGAATCTTTTCAACATGAAATCCCAAGCGTTCAATACCGCGGTGCATCAATGTGTAACCAAAAATACCTTGCGCCATGCGATAACGATCATCGTAGATGAGCGCCCGGGCAATGCCATGCAAACTATCGCGAACCTCACGCAGACCACGCACGGCCATTTTCTCGGGCGATGGGATAGCAATAAGCTCTTGCAAAGCGATGAGTTGCATATGCATCTCGACAAAAGGATCACCATCACGCACAATAGGCTCTGCTGTTGCTGCCACTTGTCTACGAAGCGTTGCGTTAGCCTCTTCACAGCTAATCGATTTGCTGTTTTGTTCGATTGGCACCTCATTAGCGTAACGTGCACCAAAATGCCAATGGCCAACATTCAACCGAAAGATGCGGGTCATGGGGAAAACATGTCCGATCTTACTATAAAGGTCATCCCACACCTTCCAAATGGGGCGAAGGACCTTTTGCGACAGGCGAGATACTTTGACTTTTCGCTTATCGGCAGCCGCCTGTGCCTCTAATACGGGGGTAACCCCCAGTGTAAAACCGATCTGTTGCAGTCTTGGAATGGCCACTTTCAAAGCGTTCAGCGTGTTTTTTGGTGATCCAGGTGCACCACCTGAGTCATGCAACAATACAATTGCTCCGTTTTGTGCTTGCGCCATGATTTTTTGTGCGATCGATTTTGATCGATCGCCAGGCTCCCAATCCTGACATGCATAAGTCCACAATACGGGCACCATGTCAAGTGATTGCAATTGTTGCAGTAAGAAGATGTTAAATCTTCCCCATGGTGGACGAAAATACTTCGGTGCTTCACCTGTTATTCGCTGCAACATGTCCCTTGTGCGCAGTATCTCATGATGCATCCGCCAAGGCGATGTAAACCAAGCGTTGACGTGGCGATCAGTATGTACACCGATGATGTGGCCTCGTTCATGGATCTGTCGCACAAGGTCAGGATATTTCTCAAGGGTTTTGCCCACAAGAAAGAACATGGCGGAAACCTTGTATTGGTCAAGCAAGGTGAGTAAGGCAGGAGTGTACACAGGATCAGGGCCGTCATCAAAAGTGAGTGTTATTTCACTTTTAAGTTCGTTGCCGCGATAGATTGTACCAATGTGCCTTACGTGAAATAAGAGATCAGCCAGTGGAGCATATACGCCCCATAATAGGATGATCACAAGAACGACAAACAATAAGGCCATAGGAAATCAGTCCTTTAAGACCCAGTCACGAAGCTTTAGTTGTCGGCTTTAGGTAACGCTGCAGCCCAGGTAATCGTAAAAATAAATATAAGATACCCATCGTTCCAACAACGATTGCACTTAACCAAAATGGCGCCTGTGGACTAAAGGAGTCCCATAAACGTCCGCCAAAAAGGGGGCCGGTTGCTGTGCCGAGTCCCTCGATGGTCATAAACACGCCCCACATAGCGCCGCGTTTATCATGTGCAATCGAGCGATCAAGCACAGAATTCCACGATGGCAGGATCATGGAATAAGAGACACCGAGCATGATCATAAAAAATATCGCGGGAATAATCGAACGCTGTAGTGAAAACGCAATTAACATCACTGAGCATAGTAAGAATCCCCCGGATAAAAAGGGCCGAGCACCTAAGCGATCCACCAAGCGTCCCATGACGGGCAACAAAATGACCGTTGCGCCTCCGACCAAGATGATCGCCAAACTTTGCAACTGCGGGCTGATTCCAAGGACTATACGCGCATAAGGCGTGAGAATCGGAATCAAGACGCCGATCGCAAACGTTTGAACAAACATGCCTGGAAAGAGGATACGTATCTCCTTTAAGTGTACGATGATTTCTCGGAAATATCTACGCAAGTCGATTTGTGAGAAAGTTTCTTTGATCGTGCCATGTGCATGATGCTTAATGCGCACCGTGAGAGCAAGTAGGCCAGCGACGAGAAGCAACGAAACCATCAAAGTAAAAGTAGCGCGTAATGACCATACAAAAATAAAATTGATCAGCACAGGTCCGGCACCGCCACCGACAAGCCATGCTGTGTATACATAGCCCATCGCACTTGCCTTTTCTTCTTCTTTACAAGTTGATGTGATCGCGCTGATGACAGTTGGCCAGAGTGGGGATGCCCCAATGCCAAATAACCCACCACCTAAAATTATCGTCAGTGGGGTATCGGCACTAGCGATAAGCAAAAGGCCAGCTGCAGCAACGACAAGCCCGATGCTAAGCGCTAGTCGGTGTCCATAGCGATCCACGAGCATACCCATAGGTGTACGCAAAATATTGTCAAAAAAATAATGGACGCTAATCGCAAGCCCGACTACCGCCGGCGTTAATCCTGGTACATCCACGCCGAGGTTAGGCAAAAGAGAAATAATTAACGCATTACGTACGAACTCGACTAGCATGAGGCTAGTCAGAGAAGCTAAAATAAATGGTTTGGCTATTGGCTTGAAAAATAACTTCATGATTGTTTAGCGATTAGGCGATCCGCCGTGGTATATCCTTGCATCGCAGGTTCGCGTTGAAGTGTCACGCGTTCGAGACCTTTAGCGATATCAGAAGCCGCTGTTGCCTTTCGTATCAAGTTTGTGTTCATCCGCATTTTTTTTAAGCGTGCTCCGTCATCGCTTAAAAGCCGCTCGACATAGCCGTTAACTTGCTTGCGATTGCGCGCAAAAACAGCCACCCGTGAACGCACCAAAAATGCAGTGTTTTGTGTTTCTTGTCCCGGTATCGGGCGATACAAAAGCATCGGCAATTCCATCGCAAGCGCTTCGCTAACCGTTAATCCACCCGCCTTTGTAATGATTAGATCCGATACGGCCATCAGTTCATGGACATCGCGTGTAAAGCCAAACACCCAAACTAAATTTCTCGCTTCTTTGGAAAGCTCTTGGATCTCTTTAAATAATTTCACATTATGGCCGCAGACCACCATAATCTGCATGCGCGTCGAGGATTGAAACATCTCTTCGCAAATTTGTCCGGCATCGCCCATCGTGCCACTAGAACCTGCCATCATCAAAATTGTTGGTAATTCTTCATCTAGTCCGTATTTGTTACGCAGTATGGCCCGGTTGCTTGGTGCAAGAAAAGTTGGCCGAATCGGGATACCTGTCACGGATATCCTTTCATCTGGAATACCACGGGCGATGAGACCTTTACGAACATGATCAGATCCAACAAAATAATGATCTGTATAAGGGTGGATCCATTGGCTGTGAATCGCGTGATCAGTAATGACGGTGGTATCAGGAACATGGGTGAGTCCGCGCTTTTTGAGCATAGACATAACACCTGCAGGTGTCGGAAAAGTGGATAAAACAATACTGGGCTTATAGGAATTCAAGAAATCGGCAAGGTCATCATAACCAAGGTGATTCAATCGCTTTTGCAGCATAGATTCGGGGGAGATTCGACTTGTACCTTTATAAAAAAGTCCATAAAGTTTAGGTGCAAAGCGAACACTTTTTAGGTAACAATAGCGTGCCACCGAATTCATAATGGGGTGAACCATCCGCATGTAATCGACAATGGTGATCTCGATGCCCGGGTTTTGTTCGATCAAGGCATCTTGCACAGCCAAGGCAGCTTGTTGGTGTCCTTCGCCATAAGAAGCGGATAAGATCAGGACTCGGTCAAGCTTTGGCATGGAAACAGCCTCCCTTAGGAAATAACAAATAAGTGCAGGGACATCCTTTTTAATTGTAGGACGTGAAAGTTAGAACGGGATTAGAAAGCATTATAACTAAGTAATTTTAACATTTCGCACGCAAACTATACCTCAACTTGCTATGGCATGAAGGGGCCATGCTTTGCTATAATGATGAGTGCATGCTTAGTAATACTGTGAGGAGAATCAGACTAATGCCGCGAATTCGCGTGATGACTGTATTCGGTACTCGACCTGAAGCGGTAAAAATGGCCCCTTTGGTTAAGGCACTACAACAAAGCGCTGACTTTGAAACGATCGTCTGTGTTACAGCACAACATCGTGAACAGTTGGATCAAGTTCTTGAGACGTTTTCAATTACGCCTCAGTATGATCTCGACATCATGGAAAGCAGGCAAACACTTACGCTGATCTTCACGAAGGCGTTGACGTTGCTTGAGGGTGTTATTCAAGAAGCACGCCCCGATATGATCTTGGTTCATGGTGACACATCAACCACCTTTGTTGCAAGTCTCGCCGCTTATTATCAGCAAATCCCGATCGGCCATGTGGAGGCTGGGCTTCGCACATGGGACAAATATTCTCCTTTTCCGGAAGAGATGAACCGTCAACTTACGGGTGTTCTTGCAGATTTGCATTTTGCGCCGACAAAGCAAGCTGCTGACAATTTGCTTCAAGAACACAAAAGTGAAAAGTCGATCTATATTACGGGCAATACGGCTATTGACGCGATGAAAACAACCGTGTCAAAACAGTATACACATCCAGCACTTGCTGCGGTAGATCCAGCGCACAGGATGGTCTTTATGACGGCGCATCGACGTGAGAATCTTGAAAAGTTCGAAGATATCTTTAAGGCTGTTTACGATATCGTCGAACGTTTTCCTGATATTCACGTTGTTTACCCTGTCCATCTTAACCCTGCTGTGAGAGAACCTGCCAATCGCATCTTAGGGCAGCATCCACGCATTTCATTATTAGAACCTTTGGATGTACTTGACGCCCATAATTTCATGGCGCGCTCTTACCTTATCCTGACGGACTCCGGTGGGGTTCAAGAAGAAGCACCGTTTTTAGGCGTTCCTTGCCTTGTGCTTCGTGATACAACGGAACGACCTGAGGGTGTTGAGGCAGGCACATTGAAACTGGCTGGTACGGATCATGACACGATTGTTTCTATGGCGACAGAACTCTTGGCTGAAAAGGACAAGCACCAAGCGATGTCGATTGCAGCGAGTCCTTATGGTGATGGCAATGCATCAGAACGTATCGTAGATGCTTTATTGCATTATTTTGGACGAGGCGACAGGCCGCAACCTTTTCTACCTAGTTGACCATTTTTCTGAATTAAAAATGGTTAGGTGTGCAATTTGGCGATAACGTTTTCTTTTCCTGGATTGGTCTGGATAAGAAAGATCAAGATAGTTAGTTAAAGCCTCCGTTGACACGTAAAATAGGCCTTTGTTACTATGAGGGGGTGATTTCGGCCTGATTGCTTAAAGGAAACTGCAGCACCGAAGGGGAATCCTTCAGGGGGCGGTTACATGCCAGATAACGAAAAACCCGGGAGAACGGCGTGGCAACAGCTGTTCATGCTAGCTGGCCTTATCGTCCAGATTCCGATGAGTATGCTTGCTTTTGGCCTAATCGGAGCGTTTGCAGACTCTCGATTTCATATTCATTGGGCGCTTATCGTCGGCGTCTTTGTCGGCCTTTTGACAGGTGCGGCAGGTCTAGTCGCTCTCATTAAAAAGGTGAACGGAGGCATGTGATGGACGATGCTGTGTTGCGTTTGACTCGCTCATTTCGCCGCATTTGGGTAACTTTTGGGGTGCTTGTGTTCCTGACTTGTATAGCGTGGCTCGCATGGTTACAAGGACGATCTTATGTGGATGGGTTGTTACTTGGCCAGGTGGGTGGCGCCTACGTCATTTTTAGCATGATACGGCAAGGTCACTTACGCGATGGATTGTCTGGAAAACCTTTACTTCTATCGGGCATGCTCGGAATGTTTTCGAGGTATATTGTCTTGATCTTGGTGATGGTGATCGCAATCAAGACGCCGCCTTTCAGCCCTTATACAACACTTATCGGGTATTTGCTTGGACTCGTGGTGTTCGTTGTGGGGATGGCTATTCACGAGCGCACCAGGAAGACTGTAACAGGGAAAATGCGTGAGGAAAGTAGGTGAGAATTTGATCGCATTTCCTTACTTGTTTCCAAACTCGTTGTTCAAGATTAACATCGTGACGATCGTCATGATTTTTGTAGCAGGACTTGTCGCTTTGTTTCTTTTGCGACTAGCCACAAGTCGACTTGACATGCGTCATCCGAAAGGTTGGCAAAATGTCGTTGAATGGGCTATGGAGTTTACCCGCACGATGGTAGGCGATATTGTCCCATCTGAGCGTTTTATCTCATGGATCATGCCTTTGTCTTTTACGGTATTGATCTTTATCTTTGTCGCCAACTGGCTTGGCTTGATCGCGACAGTTAGTATCCATCTATCACATCCGATTCCGTGGCTAGGAATTACGTCAAGTGCGCTTAAAGGGTCAAATGGTGAAGTTGCCTTGTTTGACTCCCCTACGGCAAACCTGAGTATGACTCTTGGCTTATCGGTGATGGTGTGGTTGATCAGTCATTATCAAGGATGGCATCGTCCTAAACAATACTTCAAGGCTTATTTGAATCCAATTCATATCCTTGAAGAGATAACCAACCCATTGACGCACGGCATGCGTCTTTATGGGAACATTTTCGCCGGTGAAGTTTTGATTGGCGCCATTTTAACGATGCCGGTGCTGTTTCATTTTGTACCAACCGGGTTGCCGCTCTTGATCGTGTGGTTGCTCTACAGCGGCTTTGTCGCTTCGGTACAAGCGTATGTCTTTGCTGTTCTGATGGTACTGTACATTGGCATGAAGTCGTATCATATGGGCGGCGGCCACTGACCGTCCACAATTCAAGGAGGAGTCTGACAATGATCCAAGCTTTATACGCAATCGCCGCAGCCCTGATGCTCGGCTTATCGGCTGCAGGCGGTGCTATCGGTGACGGTATGGTGTTGAGTAAGTATGTAGAAGGTGTATCGCGTCAGCCTGAAGCTCGCGGTCAGATCCTTGGTAGTGCATTTATCGGTGTAGGTATCGTTGAAGGTATTCCTGTTATCGCGCTTGCCTTGGGTCTCGTATTGCTCCTTGGAAAAGGCGGCGGACTATAATCCTAAGTCATCACATCTATTACCGAGAGCGGGGTGAAGTGCTTGTTTGAGTTTGGTACGTTTCTCGTCTCGATCATCAGTTTTTTAATTGTCTTTTTATTGATTCGCCACTGGGCATTCGCACCACTTGCTCGCATGATGGAAAAACGGCGTCTGTATGTGGAACAACAACTTTCAGAAGCCGAAGGTCAACGTGAGCAAGCGGTTAAATTAGCCTCTGAACAAAGCGAATTGCTTGAAGCTAGTCGCAAGCAAGCGAAAGACATGATCGATCATGCGCGTCTGCGCTCCGAAGAACAAGCCCGGGAGATCCTTGAAAGTGCGCAGGCGGAAGCCGAACGCATCATGCAACAAGGACGCGAACTTGTGGAACGCGAACGACAAGAAGCGGTTAATGCTGTGTTAGCCCAAGTATCTTCCTTGACGGTACAAATTAGCGAAAAATTACTGCGCGATCACGTATCCGAGACATTGCATGAAGAACTGATTCAAGAGGCTGACAAACGCCTAGGTGAATTGGTATGCTAAATGGCTCGATCATCCGTCGCTACGCGCAAGCTGCTTTTTTAGCGGCAAAGGAGCAAGGAAAAGCAGGCATTCTTGATGAAGCGTTGCGTGCTGTTGCCGATGCAGTCGATGTGAGCAAAGAAGCGACACAATTTTTCAATCACCCTTACATTGCGGCTAACGATAAAATTGCGGTCCTTGATAAGCTGTTTGATCATGGCATGCCACAAGCCTTGAAACAGTTGCTTACCTTGCTTTACACGCGCAAGCGTTCGAAGTATGTCGGGAGCATCTATCATGCGTTTCATGCCATGTTTGAAGAGGCACAAGGTCAAGTGACTGTTCAACTCGAAACGGCACGTCCGCTTCAAGATAAAAGTCTTCACGCGATACAACATAGCTTGGAAACTGTACTTTTCAAAAAGGTATCTGTCGATGTGAGACAACGAAATGAACTGCTAGCGGGTTATCGGTTAGTGATTGGCAACCGAGTTCTCGACGCCAGTTTGCGTAATTCACTCGATCAATTTAAAGATCGACTGTCTCATATTCGCGTTGTCAAGGAGGGAAATCGTTGAGTATCCGACCTGATGAAATCAGCGCTCTGATTCAAAAACAGATCGAACAATTCGAGGGGAATCTAGAGAGCTACGAGACCGGTACTGTGCTTCAAGTTGGCGATGGTATTGCGCGTTTGTATGGCCTTGATCAGGTAATGGCAGGCGAATTGGTCGAGTTTTCAAACGGTGTATTTGGCCTTGCTTTTAACCTTGAAGAAGATAACGTCGGTGTTATCGTACTGGGTTCCGTAACAGGCATTAAAGAGGGCGATTCAGTACGCCGTACAGGACGCATTGCGCAAGTCCCTGTAGGACCCGCCTTATTAGGACGAGTCGTCAATCCATTAGGGCAGCCCCTTGACAATCAAGGACCTGTCGAGTCCGACCTATTTCGCCCAATCGAATCAGCTGCACCTGGCGTTATTGCACGTCGATCCGTGTTTGAACCGATGCAAACCGGTCTTAAAGCTATCGATGCGATGATTCCGATTGGCCGTGGTCAACGGGAATTGATCATCGGTGACCGTCAAACAGGAAAAACGGCTATCGCTGTGGATGCTATCATCAATCAAAAAGGCAATGGCGTTAAATGCGTCTACGTCGCGATTGGACAAAAACAATCCACGGTTGCACAAGTTGTTGAAACACTTCGTAAACACGGAGCCATGGAATACACGACCATCGTATCCGCAAGTGCATCAGAACCAGCGCCCTTGTTGTACCTTGCAGCCTATGCAGGATGCACGATGGGTGAATATTTCTTATACAATGGCGAACATGCGTTAGTGATCTACGATGACTTGACCAAACAAGCAGCAGCTTATCGCGAAATGTCGTTGTTGCTCCGTCGTCCACCAGGCCGTGAAGCTTTCCCTGGCGATGTTTTTTACTTGCATTCGCGACTTCTGGAACGTGCTGCAAAATTATCGGATGAACTCGGTGGTGGTTCCTTAACGGCACTTCCGATCATCGAAACGCAAGCAGGGGACATCTCTGCGTATATTCCGACAAACGTGATCTCGATTACGGATGGACAGATTTTTCTAGAATCTGATCTTTTCTATTCTGGTGTACGTCCGGCTGTCAACGTCGGCGCTTCGGTTTCACGTGTGGGTGGTTCGGCGCAGATCAAAGCGATGCGCTCTGTTGCAGGAACCCTGCGTCTTGATCTGGCGCAATACCGTGAATTGCAGGCATTTGCGCAATTCGGTTCAGATCTTGACAAGGCTACGCAAGCTCGCCTCAATCGTGGTGAACGCACGGTAGAGATTTTGAAACAAGGGCAATATCAACCATTGTCTGTCGAAAAGCAGGTAGCATCCATCTGGACAGCTGTAAACGGTTATCTTGATGATGTGCCGCTTGAAGCAATCACGCGCTTTGAATCGGAATGGCTCGCCTTTTTGTCAAGCCAATATGTATCTGTACTTGAAGCTATCCGTACGAGTCGGGTGCTAGCAGATGACACGGTGAACGCTTTAAAAGAAGCCGTCGGCAAGTTCAAAGCCGCCTTTGCTTCCTGATAAAAAGGTCAAATGAACGGGAGGCGGTGAATCAACGTGCCACAAAATACCCGAGACATTCGGCGGCGCATTAAGAGTGTCCAAAACACAGCGCAGATTACAAAAGCGATGGAGATGGTTTCGGCCTCCAAATTGCGCAAAGTTCAGGATGCCGTTCTTCAGGCAAAGCCTTTTTTACAAAGTATGCAAGAAATGCTTGCGGCAATCTCGTATTCCGCAAGACAAGTGAAACATCCGCTTCTTGCTGTACGACCTGTAAAAAAGACAGCTTTTCTTGTGATCACTGCAGATCGCGGCTTGGCTGGTGCTTATAACGCTAACGTGATTCGCAAAACCACACAAGAGATTCGCAAGCTCGATAAAGATGCTTACACGATATTTGCCGTAGGCCGTCGCGGACGAGATTTTTTTCGCCGCGCTGGCATTGCTATAACAAGCGAAGTCGTCGGTCTTCCTGATGCGCCTACGTATGAAAGTGTAAAACAGCTCGCGCAATTGATCGTGTCAGGTTATGGTGCGGGAAACTATGATGCACTTGTGATTGTTTATAATGAGTTCATCAATGCCGTGACGAACAAAACCGTAGCGAAACAAGTGTTGCCGCTAACAGCTGTCTCTTCGCAGCAGCAAGAACAAATTGAGTACCTTTATGAACCTGATGACGAGACTGTACTTGCCAAGCTTTTACCTCGCTATGCAGAAACGTTAATGTATCAAGCAGTGCTTGATGCAAAAGCCAGTGAACACGGAGCCCGTATGGCTTCGATGGGCAATGCAACCGATAGTGCCCATGAAATGATCGATAGTTTAACCTTGCAATTGAATCGCGCTCGTCAAGCAGCTATTACAACGCAGATCGCCGAAGTGGTTGGCGGTGCGGAGGCATTGAAATGAGTGTACACCCCGAGGAGGGAATACGTTGAGCAAAGGACACGTCATGCAGGTTATGGGGCCGGTCGTCGACGTTCGCTTTCCCACAGGCGAATTGCCGGCC
>JAKADA010000045.1 GCA_021820975.1 Bacillota bacterium | reverse complement strand
GTTTAGGCGGAGCGGCCGCCACATACTTGGCCGCTGCCGGGATAGGCCGCCTTATCCTGTTACACGACGGTGTGGTTGAATGGCCTGATCTAAATCGACAGACGTTGATGGGGTGGGATGCAGTAGGTCGAAGTCGTGTGCAACAGGCAAAAACTACCCTGCAACGTCTATATCCGACGGTGCAATTGGACACCATTGATGGGAAAGTTACTGACATCGCCATGAGTGCGTGGATAAATCAAGTGGACATGGTACTTGATGCTCGATATGATTTAGATGAACGGTATGCCCCCAATCGCCTATGTGTCGAGCATAATGTACCGATGATCGAAGCTGCTATGAACGGATGGGAACTCTATGTGATGACGATAAACCCGCATGCTGGGCCTTGATTGCGTTGTTTATTTATAGACGGCATGCCTTGGCAAGGCAGAGAGTTTCCGGTATTGGGAACTGTTTGCGCAACAGCTGGCACACTTGCGGCCAATGAGGTTATCAAACATGTAACCGGGCTCGTGTCCGATACTTCAACACCGCTATATTGGTTTGATTTGTTGACTATGAAACAGCGAACGATTCAGATTCAGCGCTTAGCGCACTGTCCGGTGTGTGGTGATGTCAAGGGGCATGGAGGAGATCACGCATGACTGAGTCCGCGCAAGATTTTGAAAAGTTATCCATTATTGAGGACTATTTTACTTTTTTTCTTTACCCTTCGATTCAGTGATTGTTCATACTTGTCATGTGGCATTGCTTAGGCGTTTTGGTCAGTTGTTGCGCCAAAGTACGGCATCTTGTTCAGATATGCCTTGGGAAGAACAAAGGCTCATCTTTCAAAATAAACTTCAGGAAGCTTATGATGAGATTGTCCGAAATCATCACAAAAGGGGCACACACAATGTACTGGAAACGAAAAATCATAGTGGGAACGGGACTCGCAGTCTCGCTAGCAATCACAGCTGTAAACTTCACGCAGGGGAGTCAGAGCAAGTCGCCGAGTTTAGCCAGTGTAGCTTATGCCGGATCGCTTCAATTGGTCAATGACCAGTTCGTTGGACCTACCTTTGAGAAAAAAACTGGGTACTCCTATCAAGGCAGGGGAGGTGGAGCGCTTGGCGTTGCGCATCTTATCGCTGGTCGTGAAATTACTCCCAATGTGTTTGAAAGCATGGGACTTGAACCGCTTAAAATTTTGGAACCTAAGTTTACTACATGGGGCATTGCATTTGCAAGCTCTCCCTTGGTGATCGCTTTCAATAGTAAAGGGCGATATGCGAGGCAATTGGAAGCTATCGCAAAAGGACAAAAACCATTAAAAGATTTGTTTAACCTTATGCAAGAACCTCAGTTTCATTTGGGGCGAACCAATCCGCAAACGGATCCTCAAGGACAGGCTTTTCTCTTTATGATGCACTTGGCACAACAACAGTTGCATCTTGCGCCAGGGACGATCGATCGCATTCTTGGTGGAGTGAATAATCCTCATCAAATATTTTCGGAAGAGGGAATTTTGTCGTTGTTACAAGCAGGACAATTGGACGCCACCAGTGCGTTTGAGTCCCAAGCTGTGCAAAGACATTTGCCGTTTATCCGCTTGCCTTCAAACATCAATATGGGGGATGCGTCGAAAGCGGCATTGTACGCCAAGCAGAGCTTGCGCTTGACAAGCGGTAAGATCGTTCGTGGAGCACCGTTGCAGATTATCGTATCGACTCTGCAAGGGATGCCCGATCCGGCGGCTGGTACTGCTTTTGTACACTTTTTGCTCTCGAAATTGGGACGTGACTTGTATCAACGTGAAGGGTATGTTTTGATAAAACCTGAAGTAATAGGCGATCGTGCCCGTGTGCCAAGGGCGATTCTCACCGAACTTTCAAAATGACTTGCACGAGTTACTGGGGCTGAGTGAAAGTGAAACATCGATTGGGTGCGGTGATCGCCTTGGTATTGGCGATCACTTTAGTCATTTTGCTACTGTTGCCAGTGGGAGCACTTTTAGACAATATATCTTTTTCGGGATTGGCTCTTGCATGGAGTAACGGTGGTATGGATGCTGTGATGGTATCCATGTCGTGCACAGCCGTGGCCGTTGTTGCCATTGTGGTGTTCGGAACGCCGGTCGGATGGTTTCTTGCTCGACGCAAATCCCATTTTTGGCGCGTCATTGAATTTTTACTGTACATTCCTCTGCTCATGCCGCCGCTTGTTGTAGGCCTTTTATTGATGTATTTTCTGGGCCCGTATGGTTGGTTTGGTCGTGTTTTTTCTGCTTTGCAATGGACGATGACAAATAGCGCATCGGCGATTGTCGTGGCGCAAATCTATGAAGCTATACCCTATTACATTTTTTCGGCGGCGGCGGCATTTTCACAAGTCGATGTCGGCTTCGAAAGAACGTCCTTTTCACTTGGTCGAACACCATGGTATACACTGCGCAAGATCACCATTCCGTTGGCGTTGCCGGGATTGTCAGCGGGCTGTGCTATGGCGTTTGCACGCGCAGTTGGCGCGTTTGGCGCTGTGGTAGTCATCGCGTATTATCCTCATACATTGCCTGTGCAGATCTGGGTTGCCCTGCAGGAACAGGGATTGCCGGCAGCTTTTCCATTGGCGCTGATTCTACTTTTGATGGCCTTGCCATTTCCCTTGTTGATCGTGCTTTGGAGGTACAGACGCGATGCTAGAATGTGACATCCTTATGCATAGAAAAAATTGGAATTTAAGTTTCCAATGCGCGGTTCCCTCAGGCAGCGTATTTTGTCTATATGGGTCTTCCGGCGCGGGAAAGTCAAGTGTACTTAACGTTTTGGCGGGATTTGAAAAGGCGGCCCGGACGCGTATTGTGCTGTCCCATGAGGTGGTGGAAGATACTTCAGCAGTTCCAAAAGTTCGCATGCCTGTTTGGCAACGGGGTTTTGCCTATGTCGAACAAACACCGAGATTGTTTCCTCATATGACCATTCGTGAAAATATCTTATATGGTGTCCTTGATGGTAAATGGTCGTCTGAGCTCGATGATTTGATTACAGCGTTTCAGTTGCAGACGTATCTTTCGGCAAAACCGCGACAATTATCTGGGGGTTTCAAACAGCGCGTGGCATTAGTGCGTGCTCTAGCCATGAATCCGCGTGTCCTATTGCTTGATGAACCTTTTTCTGCTCTTGATTGGCGTGCGCGAGAGGAACTTCAGGAGTTGATTGTGCGTGTGTACCAGAAACGGCCGATAACCACTTTGTTTGTCACGCATTCTATATCGGAAGCGCAACGTTTGGCACAGCGCATCGGAATCATAGATCAAGGAAAATTATTACAAGAAGGAACGGTGTCAGAAGTTCTCTTTGCGCCCGCTTCATTACGAGTCGCCCAATTGGTAGGATATACTCATTTCTTACAAGGGGATTATTTTGGTTTGCCCCAAGGGGCGTTTTTGGTTATTCATCCTGATCAAGTGTTGGTTGGCAAATATCCTGAACGCGGTCTGGTGACAACAGGACGAGTATCGCAACAACGGTTGCGCGAAGGCCAACAACGCATTGAACTCACATTGGATAACGGAGATCGAGTCGGCGTCACCATGTCAATTTTTGAGGAGTTAGCAATAGGGAAACTGGTCACCGTGACTTTGCCCAATCGTGTTGTCTACAATGTCTAATAAGGTTGGAACTGGACCTCTGTCAAGTTACTGGACACAAAAAGAAGAACTTTTTAAGCCACTGAGTTAGATAATAGATCCTCCATTTGTTGCGGGGTTTTATACCCAATTGCTGAATGCATTCGATTACGATTGTATCGCCCTTCAATATACTGAAATAACTGCGGTTTTGCGTCTTCATAAGATTTGAACATCGTTCTGTAGACCAGTTCTTTTGGACCGGCTACACTTTATTAGACAGAAAAATTAAGGTCAAGTAGACTTGAGCTATCGTAATAAAGGAGCGTCTACCATGACTAAAGAAAGAAGGACATCATCCGTGAATACGAATTAACACCATCTGCATTGGATAAATGGATTAAGCAAAGCCAAACCTCAGGTTCTTTTAAGGAGAAGGATTATCTCACACCTGAGCAGGGAGAACTGATCCATTTATGCGAGGAAAATAAACAACTGCTCATGGAGAACGATATTTTAAAGCAAGCTGCGCTGATACTAGGACGAAAGTAAATATGATTCGCAACAATGCGCACAAATACTCGATATCAGCAATGTGCAGCGTCCTACAACTCCCGAGAAGCACGTAGTACTACGAAGCACAGGAAAAGCGCTCTGAAGACAAACTTGTCGAAGCAATTCAGGAGATTTTCTACAACAGCCGAAACACCTACGGTACTCGAAAAATCAAGTTTGAACTGAAAAAAAGAGACTTGATTGTATCCAGGCGAAAAATCGGCAGAATCATGAAAGAACTTGGACTTGTTTCGGTATATACAGTGGCTCAGTTCAAGCCTCACGTAGATTCCTGTAACGAGTCAAAAGTGGCCAATGAGCTCAATCGGCAATTTCAACAAGAAGAGCATTTAGCCGTCGTTGTTAGCGACCTAACATACGTCAGAGTCGAGGGAAAGTGGCAATACGTATGCTTACTAGTCGATCTCTTTCATCGTGAAATCATAGGTCATAGTGCAGGTACACACAAAGATGCACAGCTTGTACATCAGGCGATTGCATCGGTTCAAGGGAATCTAAACAACATCCAGATGTTTCATACGGACCGTGGAAAAGAGTTTAAAAATAAGCTCATTGACGAGGCACTGACAGCGTTCCAAATAAAGCGATCACTGAGTTTGAAGGGGTGTCCTTATGATAATGCCGTAGCCGAAGCAACATTTAAAATCTTCAAAACGGAGTTTATTCGGAATCGTCACTTTGAAAACTTGGAACAACTTAAGCTTGAGTTAGATGACTATGTGCACTGGTTCAATCACATCAGGATTCACGGTACGCTCGGCTACTTGACTCCGGTTGAGTACAAATCAATACACCTTAAAAAAGTTGTCTAGTTTAGTGTTGACAATCCAAGATGCCCGAGTTTCGGCAATGGATAAAAAACGGGCATACTATACAGCAAGCCATTCAAGACCCTTTACAAAAATGGTTGCTCTTTCTTTCGGCACAGCGTGATGCTGTCTTTCGTAAAGAACTGGAGGCGATAACCGTGTCGGATACGACAATGGAAAAAGCGTTTAATCTATGGGAAGCGATGAGTAAAGATCCTGAAAATTGGGCTGCTTATGTGAAACGTGACATGGCGATAAGCGACATGAATCAGATGAAACGTGAAGGCCATGAGGCTGGTTTAGAAGAAGGACGTCAAGAAGGCCATAAAGATGTAGCATACAAGATGCTGAAAAAGGGAATGGACATAAAGGACGTTGTGGAGTTGACCGGATTGCCTATTGAGGTGATTCAAGAAATCGCAAAAGAAATCTAAACGTAGCTTTTTTTCGTCAGTACAATAGACCGTCTGGTTGCCCTATGCCGGATGTTTTTTCATTTCCCCGCCTCAATTTACATATACTTGATATTTTTACAATCCTACCGTTCGTTTTAAAGCGATTATATTTAGCAACCTATCTATTTGTATCACGGCACATAAAAAACGCGGTACAATCAAAGTGTGTCCAAATAGAAGTAAAGAAGGTACAACCTTGCCAGATACAATGCCAGCAAACACGCTAAAAACATCAAACGGCAACATTCGCTACCACAGCCTCAAACTCGTCTCGCCGTATTGGGAAGCTGTCGAAGCCGACGAGAAAAAAGTGGAAATCCGTGCCTTTGATCGTGACTATCGCGTGGGGGATTATCTACAGCTCGAACACTACAATCGTTTAACGAAAACAGGCGAAGGCAAACTGTGGCGACGGATCACACACATCCTCATTGACGCACCCTATGTTCCTAATGGCTATGCAGCCATGTCTATTGAGCCTGTCGTTATCGAGTAAAATCATCTTTCTTGATGAGTCGATGGTATTCATATAATTTCATATTTTTTTAACTTTAATTCTTAGTAATGTTAGATAAAATAAATTCAAACATATAATAAGCATATTCTACAAAGAGAAAAAACTGTTTAAATGATAAAAAGCAAATTGATAAATTAAGAAAAAACGTAAACCACCACACTGTACACAAGATAAAATGTTTTAATGATAAAAATATACAAAGTACACATGAAAATCATACAATATCCCTTACTGTTATATCACCATACTAATGAAACACAATGCTATTGTGTTTCATTAGCTAAAATAGGGCGAAGCCTTATGGTAAAAGGGTTGACGCCACTTTTTACACAACGTTACAGGGCAATCTCGAAAGCCCCTTTGGTTATACGAAACATAACATGATATAATTATTCGATATGTTTCTTTGCTATTTTATGTATTATTTTGCTATTTTATGTATTATATTGAAACTTATTCTCTATACAGCAGACTATATGATAAAGATATAACGACATACTATCTTAAAAATAATATGTCATGAAAAAATAATGGCTATATCGTGTGTTATTATATTCGTATTGTAGGAATAAACCTGACGAGGTGTTACTTTATGACAGCTAAACTCAGTATCGTCGTATCCGATGAAATGATGAACCGTATTGATGATTATCGTTTTGGTAATCGAATTGATAAGAAGCAAACTGCTGTGATTGAAATTCTGGAAGCAGGATTAAATGCAATAGAAGGGAAAACGCAAACAAGAGGAGAGGATGAACAGATAAATTTCGAGGGTCATGAAGAGGAAATCATTTTAGAAGAGGATACACAATCAAGCGAAAATACCACGGCATAAAATCAGGCGGTGAGATAGTATGCAATACGTTCAACCCATACGTGATCGTAAACAGATCGATGCCATGAAAAAAATTCTGTTGGCCACAAACAAACGCGACTATTGTCTCTTTACCGTCGGTATTAACAGCGGCCTTCGCATCAGTGATTTACTTAGTCTATCCGTAAGGGATGTGATCGAGGAACGCGGCAAGCTTAAAGAACGTATCGAACTGCGAGAACAAAAAACAGGCAAGATGAAAGACTTTCCTTTGGGCGAACAATCCAAAAAGGCGATACGTGACTATTTAACGGATCGCTTTGGTAAATTGAACCTAGCGAACAGGGAACAACCGCTCTTTTTATCCAAGAAGGGCGGTTCCCTTCAGCGTGTCCAAGCGTGGAAGATTCTTAACTACGCCGCATCGGCGGTCGGCATTAAGGATCGCATCGGCACGCATACCTTGAGAAAGACATTCGGCTATTGGGCCAATTCGATGGGAACAGATATCACAAGGATTCAGAAGCTATTGAACCACTCGTCGCCGTCAATTACATTGGCGTACATTGGGATTACGCAAGAAGAGTTGGATAATGTGTACTTGACACTTGAATTGTAGTAATTATCAGTTTACTATGTAAACGCAAATGGATAATACAAGTGGAAAGCCCCGCAGAATTAAAGAAGTAGATTTGCTAGAATACAAGCTAGGAAGGGTGTTTCACTTCCGCCTTTCCTCCTAATCCGGTTACGGAAAGGAGGTGAGGAGATTGCGTGTTATCGAACTACTTCTAGAGTTTTGCACATCGTTGGCTTCGTTTGCAGTCGCTATCACACAGTTAGCTACCGCAAGAGAGCAACGAAAAGAAACTCAACGAAGGGAGAAAACACGAAGGAACGACCACGGCAGGCACCGTAAAGGTCGTTCCCGATAATCTCCGGCGGAAGGGCTGGTTCTCCAGCCTCGCCCTTCCGCTTTCTTATATTGTAAGCATAGCACCGTCACGATAAACCTGCAAGGGAGAAGAGACATATGCTGCCCGGATCATGAGTATATACTTAGATTTTGGTTGCTATTACCATTTTTAGCTTTTATAATTGTATGAAATTATATAAGGATTGATAAATTTGGAAATTATATATGGGTTTGTAGAGAAGATTGATGGTGCTGAAGTAGCCGATGTTTTTCGTAGGTCGGGGATTAAAAGACCAGTAGATGATGTGGAGCGTATTCAACGGATGGTTGATAATGCTGACATTATTGTGACCGCAAAAAGCAACGGCCAACTTGTTGGCGTAGCAAGAGCAATTACCGACTACTCCTACTGCTGTTACTTGTCCGATCTTGCCGTTGATACCGAGTATCAGCGAAGTGGGATTGGTAAAGAACTTGTTCGCCTTATTCAAGAAAAACTTGGCGACGAAGTTACATTATTACTGATTGCCGCTCCAACTGCCGTTGAATATTACCCTCGAATTGGATTTGAAAAGCTGGATAAGGCATTTTCAATTAGACGAAAACGCTAATTTTGTTCTTCAGGTAACGGGGTCTTTAATGATGCAAGAAACACTTATGTGATTTGCATAAATATGAAGAGCACAGTATATCAGTATGCCTGAATTTTGCATTATAAGTGCTAACACAAAACTACACGGCGGATAATGCATACATATACATTTTCCTTTCTCTGTGCATTTGCCGCGTCCCCAAGGGACGCGTGTCTAAAATCTATTAATTGGAAATATTGTGGTCAAGCATAGCTTTAAAAGTAGGGGACTCCTAGCACAACTACGTTGGAAATTGAATTTTTATTGGTATCCATGGAGGGTTTATCCATTTTATAGAGAATGATTATAGTAGTTGTTATGGATCATTGGACCATCCATGGTAACCAGGAGGTATATATGGCTATTCAATCGCAAAATCTAGATATCAATATCGGTATGGATTGTGTTATTGATGAAATACAAGAGAGAATTGAATTACTCATTCAAATGTCGCCTGATAATAGTTATCTGATCTTTATGGATGAATATGGAGAAATTAGAAGAGTTCAAGAATCAAAACGATTTCCATTTACCATTAAGATAGGAGAAAAGATAGAGCAAGAACATATTCGCAATACCAATACAGCTCGATGCTATAAAGAAAAAAAATATTTTATAGCTAATGGAAATCCAGAAACGTTTGGTTTTAATTATACTTCAAAATCGATTCCGCTGTATCTAGGTGACACATTTCGAGGTGTTTTGTCTGTAGTATATCCATCTGACAATACGAAACTATTAGAAGATGGTGTCAATAATTTGCGTGAACAAGTTGGAATTTTGAATGAATTGGGTAATCAAATGTCCGAAGCTGCTCAAGGTCAATCAAAAAACATGGAAGATATACTACATCACATTTATGATTTACAAAAACACGCCAATGTTTTGGACAATATTAATACGTTAATTGCAGAAGTCGCATCTCAAACAAATTTGTTAGGTTTAAATGCTGCCATTGAATCGGCACGAGCTGGGGAACAAGGACGAGGGTTTGGCGTAGTGGCGGATGAAATACGGCGGCTTTCGCTAACCGTAAAAAACTCTGCAAAACAGATAAATAGTAAAATTCAAGACATTCTCTTGGATATTGCTTTGATACAAGATCGTATGCAGACAAATGCTGCTAATAACGAAGAGATATCATCCCAATTGGAGGAGTTTAGTTTGAGTGTTCATCAAGTGCATCAAACATCCATTCAACTTTCAAAAATTTAACAAACCAATCGAGCAAATCAGAATTCTTCAAGGGATAAAGACATTTAATTATACTTGAATAAAGCGACAATAACGGCTATAACTTGTTTAAAAGTATGGCGATCACAGCCGAATTCCATGATCGTGATATTCCGGAAATGCGGCGAGATGCAAGAAATCACACAATGAAAAGGGATGTGGTTCAATCCAGATGTATTTGGTTGGGTAAAACGGCATAGCGAAGAACTCATAAAAGGTAGCTAAGAGGGGAGTGATTTCACTCGTGGTCACGAAAGCAAGATCGGTAACACTTGAATTGCCAAACGGCATGATTCTCGGTGTCGAAACGGATGTCTCGGACGAACAAATCAAAAAACGTTATCCTAACGCCAAAGTGATTAAATCGGTAAATTATCAAGAAGCCGGAAGTAAGCGAAAGAAAAGTGATCAAGAAAAAGATGATGATGATCTATAGGAGGAAGTTGTTTTGGCACGAATTCTTATTGTTGACGATGCAGCATTTATGCGCATGATGCTGAAAAACATTCTTACGGAAGCGGGTCATGAAGTGGTTGGCGAAGCGGCCAATGGAGCCGATGCCGTGGATCAGTACAACATATTACAACCTGACATAGTCACAATGGATATCACTATGCCTACCATGGATGGACTACAGGCACTGCATGCCATTAACGAACAACATCCCTCCGCCAAAATTCTTATGTGCACGGCGATGGGGCAACAAGAAATGGTGATTAACGCCATCAAATCAGGCGCGCGCGATTTCATTGTGAAACCGTTTGATGCCGTTCGTATACGCGAAGCCGTGGCAAAACTCGAACAGGGGGTACGTACATGAGTATACCAGCAAGCCCGATCGCCTCATTGCTCAATGCGGCATTAAGCAGTATCCATGAGTTAGCGCAGATCGAAGCAGGGAAGCCGACATTAGTAGGGGCCCCTGTTGTCCAAACGGATTTTGGCGTATTGGTTGGTATGGTTGGCGCAGTCAAAGGAAGGCTATTTATCCTGGGTGAAACGGATGTGTTCGCCCAAGCTGGTTTAGCGATGTACGGCATGGAACTCTCTGGTGACATGCTCGAATCATTCGTTGGCGAGTTTGGTAATTCGGTAGCTGGACATACGGCTACAAAACTCTATAACCAAGGCATAATGATTGATATTACACCACCCACGACGATGCAGGGGCATGTGAAGTTAGGCGGTTTTGTCAAAGCTTTGCAAGTACCGTTTCATGTTCAGACTGGGGCAACTGGTCAATTGGTCCTAGCTGTTGAGGAAGGTTGATCGGTTTTCAAAGCAGGCACTACGGTGCCTGCTTTTTTTACGCAAAAACCGACGACGGAAAACGTGGGTTTTCCTCTCAAATTGTCGAGGTGCGTAATCGCGAGAAGAAATTTGTTTTTATGTTTACATAATGTATATTATCGGACGTTGAAGAATAATTCAGATTTACCATAACTTAATCGCGCTCCCTTGAAGGTGTTGTTCTGGTTTGGCGGGAGTATTTTTTTGTATATCGCGATCGTTTAGATGATGTTTTTCCTTGCCAAATCGATTTTTCATCGTTATAATGATGAAAGAAAAGATTTTTCAATTAAAAACAGCTGTATTGATCGACTAAACGATCACCCACATCACCATCTCTTTTCTGGTCCCCGCCAAAGGATGAAAAGGAGAATGGTGATTGTTTTTTGTTGTCTAAGTTCTGAAAATTGTCTTTTCGACAAGGTTCGACAAACTATTTCGACAACGTACAACACATCACGGTCCTAAAGAAAATTTTGTCGATCTGGATGTTACTAGCATATTACCACTTAGTTAGCACTTCATGCAATTGATTACTATAAGTAAGTTTGCATTGTGGCGGAATTATATCGAACGTATGTTCTAATTGGAATTATAAACCTCTTAAGAAGTGGATGCAAGGCTAATCTTCAATCTTCAGGATCCTCGAAACTGTCTATGCCTGCCGCCTTTCCTGATTTAATCCATTTGTTAATCTCACGTTTATCAAATCTCCAATATCTGCCGATCTTATAAGCCGGAATGTGTTTTTCTCGAAGCCAACGATATATACTAGCTTCTTTGATGTGCAGGTAATCAGATACTTCATGAACGGACATCCACTGAGGATCATCATTATTTGATGATATTTTTTTTGTAATTTTATCATCAGACATGGTAACTCACCTTTCTTGAGTTACCCATTATACCTGTCTATCGATAAGTATAACGATAACCTTTTTATATGTATACTGTTGTGTTTATTTATATCTGTATAAAAAGCACTAAAAGAGACACTATGGTCTCTTTTTTTCGAATTTTGTATAGAATTGTGTCGAAAATTTCAATACCTTCTAATCACTTACATTATAGTGCCTTTTGACGAAAACCTAAACACTTCGTACACTGTCACTATTAACCTTTTTCGGGGGTGGACCAGTGGGGATATCGATTAGTTTTGGTCTTCAAAAAGGTGGCGTGGGAAAAACAACGGTAACCGCCATCACAAGCTGGCTTCTGGCATCACAAGGTTATCGAGTGCTTGCTGTTGATTTTGATAGTCAGGGTAATCTAACACAATTTCTTTCCGGGCACAGTCCCTACGATTTCGTCCACAAGACCTCATTTGAAGCGTGCAAACAACAAGATCCACGTCCCTATATTACTTCGCTGTCAGATTGTCTTCACCTTTTACCTGCTGAAGATTTTTTGTCTGGTTTTAGCCGTTATCTCTTTGATGAGTATAAGCCATCACTCAAGGCTGCAGACAAAAACGCGCTAAATACAGTGCTAAGAAATACGCTTGATGTAGTGAAACATGAATACGATTACCTACTTATCGATCTTCCTCCCAATCTTGGCGATCAGACGTTAAATGGCATGGCCGCAAGCGATTGGTGTGTTGTGGTACTGCAATCGGAACCATTTGCCTTTGACGCGCTGGATCGATACCTTGAAACACTAGAAGCAATACAGAAGCACGTGAATCCTAGCGTTCGCTTGGTTGGTATCCTTACAGCTATTCAAGACGCACGAGCGGCCATCGGCCAATTTGTTTTGCAACAAGCTCGCGAGGATTATGAGGAGCTTGTCTTTGATACCGTTATACGTCGAAAATCACGCATTGTTGAATACTCGCACATGGGGATCCAGGCAAAAACGCGACCTGACAGAGAAGCGTTGCAAATGTATGAAGATTTTGTAGAGGAGTTGAAGCGGCGTGTCCAAAGCTGATCGCTTTCGCAAACTGGGTTCAACCAGCCCCTTGCCGCCAGAAGGACATAAACTCAACGTTCTATCTGCGTTAACCGGAGAAAACTGGGACGAGGACACGACATCTTCGCGGGCCGATGATCATGTCACCATAGATGCTGATAGTGATATCACTATCCCTAGTGACGTATCTAGTGACGTATCTAGTGACGTATCTAGTGACGTATCTAGTGACGTATCTAGTGACATATCTAGTGACATTCATAGTGACGTGCATAGTGACGTGCATAGTGACGTGCATAGTGACGGTGATATCACGATCGCTATGCAAAATGAAGTCGTATTTTCCATGTATGCAGACGTGATTCAGCAGCCGAAATACACCGATCTTCACGTGCGTGTATCCTGGTATATCGAACGTGAATTGGCTGATGTGGTGGAGGAAATTCACCAGCTCGGCGTGCCGAAATCGCAATTGCTCAATGATGCGTTACGAATGTATTTACAGCATATGGGACGAATACAAAAATGATTTTTCCCATCATTCCACGCAGCATAGGCAACTTCTCTCTTGCAGGTTTATCGAGACGATGCTATGCTTACAATATAAGAAAGCGGAAGGGCGAGGCTGGTGAACCAGCCCTTCCGCCGGGATACTAGTGACGGGGTTTACTCTTGTGGGAGGCCCCGTTTTCGTTTGTCTTCGTTTTGGCTTTTGTTGCCGCGTACTCAAGGTATGCTTTGAGCACTCCGAAAAGTGCGATGACAACGCTGCACAAAGCGATGAACAACGAAAGTACCATATCCCTCACCCCCTTCCGTCTCGGACGTAGGAGGAAAGGCGGAAGTAAAACACCCTTCCTAGCTTGTATTCTAGCAGATCTACTTCTTTAATTCTGCGGGGCTTTCCACTATTAGCTAGAAAAAAATAAGACGTCTACTCCGCTTACAAAGCAAGGAGAGACGTCTTTTTAAGTACCCTTTGTATTATCCATTTGCGTTTACACAAGCAAACTGATAATCACCCATCAGTAATTGTATTATCTATATTTTATCACAATTCGAGCGTCAAGTACACATTGTCGAGTTCCTCTTGCGTAATCCCAATGTACGCCAATGTAATTGACGGCGACGAGTGATTCAATAGCTTCTGAATCCTCGTGATGTCTGTTCCCATCGAATAGGCCCAATAGCCGAAGGTCTTTCTCAAGGTATGCG
>JAKADA010000012.1 GCA_021820975.1 Bacillota bacterium | reverse complement strand
CTTCGGAACGATACCGGCGATGACCGCCAGGTGTTCGCTCTGGTTTAATGCGCCCCTCTTCTTCCCAACGACGCATCGTGCTTTTTGATACCCCTAATAGTTTCGCGGCTTCTTCTAAACTTAATAGCATACCTAAATCATATCATAAAAACATGTTTTAGTGAACAAAAGGCAGTGTTTTAGTTACTGATTTAAGCCCCAACGAAGCCACTTTTTTTCAAGTAATTCACTTGATTTCGACGTCCAACTTAGTGGAACATACCATGGGTAATGTTCTGTACTCAGGATGCAAAAGTAAGACAACCTTCCATTCCACAGCCATTTTATAAATCGGTTATTTTTTGCGGATCCCTCGTAAAAAGCCAAATCAAACAAGCACCTACAACAACTGGAATAATCATCACCAAAAACGTCTTTTGATAACCTAAAGCGAGAAAGAGCGACGGAACAAGAAAACCTGCTATCGCCGTACCAATATTGCCAAAAGCGGTGATGCCAAGCGCTAAGCCTTGTTTTTTAGGTGGATACCAAGCAGAGACATGAGCAATACCAACGGCAAACGATGCACCTGCAGCACCTAATAACACTTCCCAAAACAACAACGTGGTAAGAGAATGCGCTGTAGACATGCCAAGTAAAGGAATAATGACAAATAACATCAAAATTGTGTATACGCGACGTCCACCGTAACGATCAGCGAGCCATCCGAGAGGTATACGTAAGATAGAACCTAATAAGACAGGAGTAGCCACGATGAGACTCTTATCAAAAAGAGGAAGATGAAAAGTTTTTTGAATCTGTGGTGCGATCGGTGACACCATCGACCATGTGACAAAAGCCAATGCCATGGTAATCATCGACAACCACATTGTGGTAGTTGGCATCGATGATCGATTGGACACGTATTCCCTGTCGGTTGACAACCAAATCTCCCCCATATAGGACTTATAGAAATATGAGAAAATTATTTCTTATAGGGAAAATAGCATGATCAGGGAAATCGTGGTGTGATTTCAATCACACCACACAGCGTTTTCATTGAGGATTTTGTTTCAAGAGGTTTTTTGATAGAAAAATGGTTCTATTTGTTTGAGTGCGAGCGTTTCCGGATGAAAAATTTGTTCCGTACTTCCTACAAACAAAACACCACCTGATTTTAAAGATCGAGCAAATTTTTGATAGACTTGTAGTTTAGCTTCATCCGTAAAATAAATTAGGACATTACGACAAACGATAAGATCTTGTTCCGTGGGGTAAGAATCCCGCAATAAATTGTGCTTTTTAAACGTAATTCGTTCACGCAATTCCTTAGACACGTTATAATTTCCATCTGAAGTCAATTGAAAATACTTTTGCACCATGTCTGGTGCAATAGGCTTAATAAGATCCTTAGCATAGTAACCTTCTTTTGCGCGTGTTAATGCCCTCTCATCAATGTCTGTTGCAAGGATAGATAAACGCTCCAAAGGTAATTTTGTAGAAAGTGTCATTAACAGCGTGTAGGGCTCTTCACCCGTACTGCATGCTGCACTCCATATTTTTACGTCTTTATGCAGTGGAATAATGGGAAGTACGCGTTCAACAAGGGCATCCCAGCGGGATTTGTTACGATAAAATTCGGAAACATTAATAGTCATACGATCTAACAATTCAGCTAATAAGCCGGGATTTGAAGACACAGCATGCATATAGTCATCATAAGAGGTATAGCCGCGCCGATCTCGCAAAGCTGTTAATCTACGTTCCATTTGCGGACGCTTATATTCGCGTAAGTTGATCCCAGTTAATTGATAAAATTCACTCATAAACCAATCGAAGTCACGCGGACTCAAGACAATATCCCCCTAAACGATAAACCAAAGACTGAAAAAAGCGGTCGCCGTAAGGGAGACCGCTTTTCACCACTGACTACTTATATCCACTTTGAAACTGTTTGATCATAATTTGCAATTTCATCAGAGTTAAACCAAAGAGCAATTTCACGAACAGCACTTTCCGGTGAGTCGCTTCCGTGAATAATGTTCATCCCAACGCTAACCGCATAATCACCACGAATCGTTCCTGGCATGGCGTCCACAGGGTTAGTTTTACCCATCATGCTACGCGCAACAGCGATCACGTTCGGGCCTTCCCATACCATGGCAAATACCGGAGATGATGTAATAAAGTTTACCAATTCACCAAAAAAAGGACGTTCCTTATGTTCAGCATAATGTTGTTGTGCTAGCGCTGATGGAACTTGCACAAGTTTTGCGCCAACCAATTTAAAACCTTTGCTTTCAAAACGTGCAACGATATCACCGATCAATCCACGTTGTACGCCATCGGGTTTCACCATAATAAATGAACGTTCCAATCCATATCCCTCACTTTAATCACAGTATCCTTATCAACATCAACATAACGATTATCATTGTAACAAGGCAAGCCTATAGAAAGCAAATATTCTAGTGATCCCTTTTACCGACGAACGTTGCTAAAGCAGAAAGCGTAATCCTATTTTTTCCAGGTGTTAAAACGGCCAATCCTTCATTCGCTTTAGCAAGATATCGATCGGCAACATGCTGTGCAAATTCAATACCGCCACTTTCAATAACTAATCGAACCATAGACAATACATCTTCAGGACTACAATCTTCATGCAGAAGGTTGCGTAGTTTTTGACCATAGGTAGTATCTTGTAACGCATATAAAACCGGTAACGTGATGTTTCCTTGGCGTAAATCACTACCAACCGGTTTACCTAAACGTTCTTCTGTAGAGGTAAAATCTAAGATATCATCCGTAATTTGAAACGCCATGCCCGTATAGTAACCGTAACGACGCAAACCTGCTACTTCCAACGAAGAACAACCGGCTGCCATAGCTCCTAACGCACATGACATTTCAATAAGAAATGCAGTCTTACGCCGAATGCGACGAAGGTAGACACGCATAGTACTATCTGTTTTAAAAAGATCCCGAATTTGTTCAATTTCACCGATGCACATACGTTCTATAGCCAAGGCAAGCGTTTTATGCAAGAGCGGATCATCAATTTCAGCGAGATTAGCCAAGGCTTGCGCAAAAATATAATCGCCTGTATACATTGACATCTTATTACCATACAACGATTTTACAGTCGGCCTACCTCGTCTCATTTGCGCATGATCGACAACATCATCATGAACGAGACTAGCCATATGAATAAGTTCTAAAGCAACAGCTACATGTGTCAAACGCAAACGATCATACTGGCCAAACGTCCCTGACAACAAGACAAATACAGGACGCAGTCGTTTACCACCTGCATCAAGTAATTGCGTTGAGGCATCTTTAAGCACATGATTCGTCGTGTGCAACTGTTTGTGTAATTGCTGCTCTACAAAGGCGAGATCGCCTTCCATACCTTGATAAAATTCAGCAATATTCAAAGCAATTCGTCCACCTTAGTTTGTTACCTATTCATTTTTCGGTTTGAAGCCAATGTGTAATGCACATATTCCACCAGTTAAGGCGTAATCCTGCACACGAACGAATCCCACTTCAGAAAAAATTTGTGTCAGTTTTGTACGTTCGGGAAATGCGACGAGAGATTGAGGAAGCCAACGATAAGGTTCCGCTTTCCCAACGGCCAACTTGCCCAAAAAAGGCAAGATATGATTAAAATATGCATAATACAAGGCTCGAAATGGTTTCCATGTCGGCTTGGATAGTTCTAAACACACCACCATTGCATCAGGTTTTGCGACACGCTTCATTTCACGAAGAACCTGTCGAAGATCTGGCATGTTGCGAAGACCAAACCCTATTGTCACAAAATCAAAACTATGATCTGGAAACGGGAGTTGCATAGCATCACCTTGTAAAAGAGTAACGCGATCCTTGACACCTTCACGGACAAGTTTTGGTTCAGCTACATCAAGCATTTCCTTACAAAAATCAAGTCCCGTAACTTTTCCTTGTTTCCCCGCAGCATGCGCCAAAGAAATGGCCCAGTCTCCAGTCCCACTTGCCACATCAAGGCACACAGCTCCGGGAAAGACATTCATCTTACGCATAGTAAAACGACGCCACCATTTATGTTGATTGAAACTAAGAACCGAGTTCATGACATCATATTGTTTAGCGATATGAGAAAATACGTCATGTACATATTCAGAACGTACTTCTGTTTGCTCGGCAGCCACTTTTATCAGCCTCCTTCTCCAACACGTACACCATCTATCTGGTTAATCGACGTATGAAATAATGATTTTAGGGGTAACCAAGCGTCGGACCCTACTACATCACGAGAGGCTTGAAACAAACGCTCCATCGTTTCCGAAAAATTTAGGTGCAGGCGATTACGAGAAAACTTCTTTGATTTAGCATGCATTTGTGATAAAGCTTGATCATAGACGCTAGCCATAATGGCTAAGTCAACAAAATCTTTAGTCGCTACATCCGGTGAAAATATTTCGCACAATGCTGTAAGTAGCTCACCTTGTACTATACATTGGTACGTTATATACTGCGGATCATCATAAAACGCATCAGGCGGCAAATCGTGTATAGACGACTTTGCTTCATTAATCTTAGAAACAGCTTTTGAAAATGCACTAACAAGATCAATTCGGTTGGCTTCCGCAAGTAACCTGTAAAATAAACTACTGAAAAAGGCACCACCCAAAATCGTCAACTGCGCCTGTGTCGACTGAGGTACCTCTTCATCTTGAATACTTTCATGTAAATCCAGCCCATGATGCATAAGCACCATGGCTGCCAAAATCCGGTCTGAAACAGTTGAAGATAATCTGGTCTGAGACAAAACCAGAGCTCCAAGAAACAATTGTAACTTTGATACAATTGGCAATGCGAGTTCATCACGAAGCACCGGATGGAACATCAACTGATCAATAAACGTTTGTACTTCCTTTAAGCGTAAATGATTCCATTTGGGTTCTTCAAAAGCGCTCATCGGTTCACCACTCCCACCGCCAACGTAAAAAGCGGCGGTACAGATTCGCTTATCCAGTATAACACAAACACGAAATGACGTAGACTAGCTACTCGTCCGTATCAATAATTCCATGTTTCGAATAAATCAATGCCGAACCTCGTATCTTAATCGCCGAGGTGTATTCCGTAAACTGCGCTATCATAATCTCGCCTTTATCCAACTTCTCAAGATGATTAAAGCGCGTTTCTTGCCCTCTTGTAAGACCAATCACTTGAACACCATGGCCTTTGGCTTTGATGACGACGTAGTCTTCCATACAGGAGTATTCTCCTCTCAAGTGACAAAAAAAATAGCCCACCAATGCGGGCTTAATGATTGGTCGGAATGCCGGGATTCGAACCCGGGACCTCTACCTCCCCAAGGTAGCGCGCTACCAGGCTGCGCTACATCCCGTCACTGCACAAGTGCTAGTATAACAGGACACAAGACAACCTGCAAGGGGAATCGCTTATGCGATTCCCCACACCGTTACAAGATAATAGCAATCAAGCCACCGCTACCTTCGTTAATAATCCTTTGTAACGTTTCTCGCAACTTATACTGGGCATTTTCTGGCATCAACGATAATTTCCCTGAAATCCCCTCTCGCACAATAGCAGCTAACGATTTACCAAAGATGTCAGAATCCCAAATTTTAAGCGGATTTTCTTCGAAATCTTGCATTAAGTACTTAACAAGTTCCTCGCTTTGCCGTTCCGTACCTACGATAGGTGCAAATTCTGATTCGACATCCACACGGATCATATGAATCGACGGCGCCATTGCTTTGAGACGAACCCCAAAACGTGAACCTTGCCGAATCAATTCCGGTTCATCAAGCGTCATCTCCTCAAGTACTGGCGGGGCAATGCCATAACCGGTTAGTTTAACCATGCGCAAAGCATCAGCAACTTTATCATATTCTCGTTTAGCATGAGTAAAGTCTTTCATGAGGCGCAGCAGGTGATCTTTTCCTCGAATCTCTACGCCTACAACTTCCGTCAGCACTTGGTCATATAGTGTATCAGGAGCTGTTAATTCGATATCAGCAATACCGTGTCCCATATCGACGCTTGCAATCGCTGCCCGCTCGACAAATTCATATTGTCCAAAAGTGCCTACTACGCGATCGACATCGCGCAATCGTCGAATATCTTGAATGGTAGTCCGTACAGCCTCTTCCAAAGAGCTTCGTAACCAATGCTCAGGATCAAGCACCATGACCCATCCTGGCAAGTTAACGTTGACTTCATGAACAGGGAACTCATACAACGCTTCACGTAACACCAACATAATATCTTCGGTTCCCATCGTAGCAGCAGACAATGCGATCACAGGGATATCGTATCGATCGATTAATTCCGAACGCAAAGCTTGTGCCTCCGGCCCGTAGGGTCGCGCAGAATTGATAATCATCACGAACGGTTTACCAAGTTCTTTTAGCTCGGCTACAACGCGTTCTTCTGCTGAGACATAATTTTCACGCTGAATTTCCGCGATTGTTCCATCAGTTGTCACTACAAGTCCAATTGTAGAATGATCAGCAATGACTTTTCTCGTACCGATTTCAGCAGCTTCCTGAAAAGGAATAGGATCGTCATACCACGGTGTTGTTACCATGCGCGGCCCGTTTTCGTCTTCATACCCACGAGCTCCGTCCACAGCATACCCAACACAGTCCACCAATCGACAATCGATCGTAATTCCCTCAGCTACGGTAATTCGTGCAGCCTGATTAGGAACGAATTTCGGTTCTGTCGTCATAATCGTTTTTCCTGCAGCACTTTGCGGCAGTTCATCAATGGCACGTGTACGTTCTCCATCATCAGCCATACTTGGCAACACAATAAGCTCCATAAACTTTTTAATAAATGTCGATTTTCCGGTTCGTACCGGACCTACGACACCTAGGTAGATATCGCCGCCAGTACGCTCCGCAATATCTTTAAATACGTCGAATTTATCCACGCTGTTCCCTCCCTGACCCTAAAAACCGCGTCAAAATCACAACTTGATTCCTACCACTGCGGGCGCCTGACGGCATCTCCTAAGCCACCACCCGTTTTGGACATTACGATATATATGCTGTATTTTGGGCATTATGCACAACCCTCATAAAGCCCGCAGTGCCACTCGTTCCTATTTGCTCTATGAATACGCAAATACAAGACAACCTAGAACTAACTCTCAAACTAACGCTAAGATTGCAACAAAAAAGGCCGTCCGAAGACGACCTTTTTTGTGTTACCGACGAAAGTTCCATTCATCAGCCTCATATTTTTCCTTTTGCAGTTGTATGGCGATTTCCTTTTCTTTAGCAGTCTCTTCCTCAGGTATCAGCTTACAAGGAAGTCCCAGTTCCATACCATTGCGAAAGGCTTCTGCCGCCTCTTCATAGGAAACATCTTGCGAAGACAGTTGATTGACACTAACTGCCCGAGAATCAAATTCCTTTCGCAACAGATCGCGGTGATCCTCGGAACGAAACACCAAGACGTCAAACAGATCGTCTGCGCACAAATCTAATAGCAGTGATCCATGCTGCAATAAACCGCCATGCGCTCGCACTTGAGCACTACCTGCTATTTTTCTTCCCTCCACCACGAGTTCATACCAAGATGGCGAGTCAAAACATGCTGCTGAGCCGAGTGATCGAAATTTATCTCTCATCGATTCATCTGCCAGAGAGACCACTTGAGCCTGCAAACCAAGTTGCTGAAATCCCTCTTGTAGGCCCATAGAAACCATACGATAAGACTCCACCACAGAAGCTCGTGCCAACTCGTGATCACCAGGAACAATAATACTATAGGTCAATTCTTTATCATGCAAGACGGCTCGTCCGCCTGTCATTCGGCGAACTAAAGAAAATTGTTTACGGGCAAGAGCCTCAAGATCGATCTCTCGTTTCGTTCGCTGAAAGTATCCCAAGCTAATTGTAGGTTTATCCCACCGATAAAACCGCAAAGTAGGCGGGGAAAATCCTTCGCTCACCTGCATAAGAATAGCTTCGTCAAGTGCCATATTATACGATGCTGAACCAATTCCTGTATCAAGCAACCGCACGGACCACACCATCTACTCGTTCACGTGCTCTTTATACTGTGTGGCAGAAAGCAATTGATCTTCATGACGATCAGTTACTTTAACCATAACCATCCAACCTGCGCCATATGGATCTGAATTCACCATTTCTGGTGCGTCATTCAGAGACTCGTTCACTTCAACAACTTCACCTGCAACTGGAGCAAATAAATCCGAGACTGTTTTGACAGACTCAACCGTTCCAAATGTGTCCCCAAGCCGAAGAATTTGACCAACACTTGGCAACTCAACAAAAACAATATCTCCTAGTTCACTTTGCGCAAATGATGTAATACCGATGCGTGCAAGATCGCCTTCAAATTTGACCCATTCATGTTCCTGAGTATATCGTAACTCTTGCGGATATTCAGCCACTGTAAAAACCTCCTCAATGTACACAAAATCAGCAAAGTAAGTTTACCATTTATGGATAAAGCCATCCAGTCGAACTTTCTTGGACATACTCTTCCATCTCGTGACGACGTGTTCTTTGCATAAGGTCACGTACAGCATCAACCGGCGATTTGTCTTCAAAAAGCACCTGAAAAAGTGCCTCTGCAATTGGTAAATGCACACCGACCTTTTGAGCCAAGGCGATTGCTGAAGGTGTCGTTTTAACACCTTCAACCACCATGCCGACTTTTTTTAACGCATCAGGTAGTGTATATCCTCGACCCAACAAAAAACCAGCATTCCAATTGCGACTATGATGACTTGTGCATGTAACAATAAGATCCCCAATGCCAGACAACCCTGAAAATGTGTTATAGTCAGCACCAAGTTGCATGCCTAAACGGGCGATTTCTACAAGTCCTCTAGTCATCAATGCAGCTTTTGCATTATCGCCAAAAGCTAAACCATCTGAAATACCACATCCAAGGGCAATAATATTTTTAAGTGCACCACCAATTTCTATTCCTATGATATCAGCGTTGGTATAGACACGTAAAAAATCATTCATGAAGAGATCTTGCAAAAATTCTGCGGTACTTTGCGATTCACTGGATGCCACCAACGTTGTAGGGAGATGATGGGATAATTCCTCAGCATGACTCGGTCCTGACAAGATACCCAATCTTTTACTAGAGAATGTATCAATTTCCTGTAAAATGATCTCGGACATCCTCATATAGGTAGCCCCTTCAAGGCCCTTCGTCGCATGCATGATAATCGTATGCTCTTTGATATATGGGCGAAGTTGCTGTACCGTCTCACGCATAGCATGTGACGGTACAGCAATAACAAACACATCAATATCAGCAAAAAAAGCCATATCAGCCGTAGAAACGATGCCTGACGGCAAAGTTATATCGGAAAGATAGCGTTCATTGCGCCTCGTTTGTTCTATTCGCTTCATAGATTCTGCGTTTCGTCCAAAAAGCGTGACAAAATGTCCATTACTTTGTAATACACAGGCGAGTGCAGTTCCAAAACTTCCAGCGCCTATAACAGCAATTCGCCATGAACCTACACGCTCAATTGATGTACTCACTTAGAGAACACCCGATGTTCACGGCCATGCAAAAGTCTATCGATATTCGCCCGGTGTCGCCAGAAGCTTAAAACCAATAACACAAAGGAAATAATCACTGTCACAGCGGCCGTGTGAGAAAATAATTGAAAAATTGGCGTAAGCGTCACGAATGTCAGTGAACTTAATGAAACATAGCGCGTAAAAATCAATAAGACTAACGCCACAAGGCCTGCATACAAAGAGGGTACAAGTGCGATCGTCATAAGCACCCCAATCGTGGTCGCAACCCCCTTACCACCACGAAAACCAAAGTAGATCGGCCAATTATGCCCCAGCACAGCAAACAGTCCTGAAAAGGCCATAGCTGTTTCAGAACCATTTGTTACAAGATGCGCAAAAGCAACAGCCAGTACCCCTTTAACGATATCAGCGATAAATACGATCAGACCCAATTTTACGCCTAAGACGCGTAACGTATTCGTCGCTCCCGCATTACCGCTTCCATGTTCGCGTATATCAACACCTGCAGCCATTTTACCTGCAATATAGCTTGAACTTATGGATCCGAGAAGGTAAGCAAACAAAATACTGACAACAATCATTTGAGTCCTCTCCCAAATTAGGATCGCTGACGCACAAGTAGTCGAATGGGCGTACCTTCAAACCCAAACGCAGTACGCAGCTGATTTTCCATATAACGTACATACGAAAAATGCATAATTTCTGGCGCATTGACAAAGAGTGCAAAAGTTGGCGGACGAACACTCACTTGCGTTGCATAGTAAATCTTTAGTCTGCGTCCTTTATCAGTTGGAGGCGGAGACAAAGAAACAGCTTCTTGCACAATCGTATTGACGGTCGATGTTGAAATGCGCATGGCATGATTTTCAGCGGCTATCGCACTGTATTCTAAAAGGGTTTTTACCCGCCGACCTGTTTTAGCAGACACAAACGCAATGGGCGCCCAAGCAAGAAATGGGAACTGCATCCTGATTTTACGTTCGAATTCTTGTGCCGTTTTGTCATCCTTTTCAACGATGTCCCATTTGTTCACCGCAACAACCACAGCCTTGCCCGCATCAAGTGCATAGCCGACTACGTGCTTGTCCTGTTCGATAATACCATCATTACCGTCGATCACAAGAATGGCCACGTCACACCGTTCAATAGCTTTAAGAGCACGTAAAACACTATATTTTTCGGTTTTTTCGTAAACCTTACCACGTTTGCGCATGCCTGCTGTATCAATTAATACGAATTGGTTTCCATCCAGGTCAAATAGTGTATCAACAGCATCACGTGTTGTGCCTGCTACATCACTGACTAATACACGATCTTCTCCTAAAATACCATTAATTAAAGACGATTTGCCAACATTAGGGCGACCTATAACCGCAATTTTTACGACATCGTCACCATATACTTGCGGGTCCTCAGCATCGGAAAATCGTGCCACGACCTCATCAAGTAAATCTCCCGTTCCGATACCGTGTTCAGCAGATACAGCGACGGTAGCAGAAAATCCTAAAGTGTAAAATTCATAGGCTTGATTCAATAAATTAGGGTTATCTAATTTATTCACAGCCACAACAACAGGTTTACCTGAACGGCGCAACAAATCAGCGATTTCTTGATCAGCTGGTGTAATACCGGCAGGACCGTCCACCAAAAACACTATTACTTGTGCCTCATCGACAGCAAGTTCCACTTGGGCTCGTATACGAGAAGAGATAGCATTATCTTCACCGATCTCAAGACCTCCAGTGTCTATAATGCGAAAATTCGTTCCAACCCATTCTGCAGACGCATAGATGCGGTCTCGTGTGATACCTGGGCGATCTTGAACAATCGCAATGCGTTGCCCCGCAATTTTATTAAATAACGTTGATTTACCAACGTTAGGTCGTCCGACAATGGCCATAATGCGCTCGGCCAAACTACTTCACCCTTTCATCAAAGAAACAGATTGTAATGTTGCCTCATAACGCCTTCTGATTGGAAGTTCTGCTATACGGCCAAGTATGCCATTGACCATGCCACTTGCATTTGTGGGTACAATCAACACAGGTGCTTTGATCTCATCTTGCACGCGTTCAACAGTATAATCATCCAAGAAAACGTCACGATCATCCTTTAACATCACATCAGGTATGATCAAAACATCAGCTTTTAGTCGATCTCTCACTTGATTAACGATATCTTGCCCTGTAATGAGCCCTGTCACCGTAACCTGTGAACCATAAAATCGATTTTCAATTACGTGCACATCAACGGTTAAACCTTCAATTCGATTTAACTGTTTTGCCGAATCTTTAATCGTACGGCTTGCTGATGTACCTGTCACAACAGCAACATGTCGTGATTTAATCATCTTTAAAGGAAGATCCCCTTGCGTACGATCAAAACCATCCATAAATGTGCGTAAAAGACCTACGCCATTTTCGATTTGTGCGAATTCATCATAATATAACGCCGTTGGAACATCAGCAACTGCTATGACGTAAAATTCATCAGCGGCATGAACAAAATTAGCACCCAACGCTGGACGAAGCTTATCTTGCCAAACGTTAATACGAGCAATTACATTTTGGGCATCTTTTTGCGTGACATTACGCAATTGTGCTAGTCCTTGACGATGTTTAGTAAGCCCTACAGGAACCACGGACAACGTTCGAACCGCAGGATAAAATGCAGACAACTCTTCAATTGTCCGATCCAATTCATCACCATCATTCCAATCAGGACAAAGCACAATTTGCGTATTCATTTCAATATCTGCATCCGCTAAAAACTTGATTTGCCGAAGAATGTCGCCTGCTCGTTTTTTGTTACCGAGCATTTTTATCCGCAAATCCGGATTCGTAGTGTGTACACTTACGTTAAGTGGCGACATGTGTAACGTGGCAATACGTTCAAGGTCTGCGTCTTTTAGATTGGTCAGCGTCACAAAATTACCATGCAAAAAGGATAAACGGTAATCATCATCACGCATATTTAATGTTTTTCTCATATTGCCAGGAATCTGATCAACAAAACAAAACACACATTTGTTGTGACAAAGTTTGACGCGGTCGACAGTTGGATTTTCCCAATCCACGCCCAAATTTTCGTCATAATCTTTGTCAACTTCAATAAGCCACTGTTCTCCGTTTGCTTTACGAACTTCAATCGTCATTTCTTCACAAGCCATGGCAAATTGCAGATCGACAATATCTCGAATAGGTTGGCTATTGATAGCCAAGATTTCATCACCAGGTTCAATGTCCACCTCTTGTGCAAGAGAACCTTCATGAACATGTAACACTTTTGGCATCATGCCACCTCCTAGGTACATATCGAAATATTATCGCAAATTTGTCACGATCACGTCAATAATTATTTAAATTTATCCCGCAACAAATCACCAAAGAGATCACCAAGTGTAGTTGCCGCAGGTTCCGCTGTTTGTTTTTCAACAAAATGGTTAACACGTTTCTTTTCTTCTCGTTTTACCGATTCCCGACGTACCTCTTTCATGGACAACGCCATACGTTCTTCTTCGGGATGCACCTCAAGAATTTTAACTTGTACCTCTTGACCCGGTGAAAGAACATCAGATGGTTGAGCCACACGCTTTTCAGAAATTTGAGATACGTGGACCAAACCCTCAATGCCAGGTGCCACTTCCACAAAAGCACCAAAGGAAGATAATCGTTTGATGGTACCTTTCACGAGATCGCCAACATGAAAATGATCGGCAACATCCGCCCAAGGACTCACACGATCCCCTTTCATACTTAAAGAAATACGACCAGATTCTTTTTCCACTTTTAGAATTTTTACTTCTACAGTTTGACCAGGTTGCACAACATCTTCGGGACGTTCAACACGGGACCAAGACATTTCAGAAATATGCAATAGTCCATCGACACCACCCAAATCAATAAATGCACCAAATGGCGTCAAACGTGCAACCGTTCCTTGTACATGTTCACCGACATGAAAATTATCCATTTGGCTTTGTCTAGCGTCTTGTTCTTGCCATTCTAAGACGCGCTTGTGCGATAAGATGAGTCGATGATCTGCTGGCTCTACTTCCGATACGACAACATCAAGTGGTTGCATAACAAAAGCTGACAGATCCTGAATAAATTTCACATCAATTAATGAAGCTGGAATAAAGGCTCGTATGCCGAGCAAATCTGCAACAAGCCCACCTTTAACCACGGCAAGCACCTTAACCGTAATTACGATGTTATCAGAAAGCAGCTTTGCCAAACGAGCCCAAGTCTCTTCGTTAACAGCAGACTTTCTTGATAAAATCGGCGTTTCATCCAATGATTCCACTTGTGCGTCCACAACGTCTCCTACTTGTACTACATCTTGCAAAGAAGGAATGGAGACAGCAGACCAATCTTTTCGAAGGATTTTCCCTTCTTGCTTATAACCAAAATCTACCATAACGTGATCACTTTGCACCGAGATAACGGTTGCCTTAACGATTGCCCCTAAAACGATATCTTGCGCACTAACTTGTTGCTGTTCTTGTTCACTCATCTTTAAAATCCTCCTTGTGAAATTGCAGATAAGGTTGAAGCCATCTTAATAAAAGAAGAAAGCCCACCCCAATCGGTATGTAGATCATGATAGCAACATAAAAGTTGATCCCATGTACTCGATACAAAGTACCGATGACAAAAGCTGCGGTGATGAGCAAGGTTGCAAAATAACGAAATCGGTTTGCGATATGTTTAGCTTTTGGGACACCTGTGGCTACAAACCGAGACTGTAGTAAATAACCATAAAGCCAGACTCCGCCGAGCACAATAAACCCAAGTACAACGTCACGCACGATTTCGATCAAAACCTTGTCCCCTCCTTCGCCAGTTCTCTCATGCGCATTGCGATATACTCAGCAGCCTCATCTACCGACATGCGCTTTGATTGATCTTGACTTTGAGACTTCAAGGCATCACCACCAACTATCGTTTCGCTTAGCTGAAAAGGTTCACCAAACGTTACAGACAATTTGCCAAATAAGCGGTAGTTACTTTGAATGTTTGCGGGTACAATCATAACACTCGAACGCAATGCTAACAAACCAACACCGCGTTCAATTGTCACCAAAGACCCTTTATTCTTTCGTGTTCCCTCAGGAAACATGACCAAAACATTACCTTTTTTCAAAATATCTACAGCCATCTTGATCGCTGCGTGGTCTGCCGCTCCCCTACGGATAGGAAAAGCATGAAGCTTTCGAATCAATGGCCCCAAGAGTTTACTTCGAAACAACTCCTCTTTCGCCATAAAAGATACCGGTCTTTTAAGACATGCTGCCACAATCACGGGATCCCAATTTGAAATATGGTTGCTACAAATGAGTACACCGCCTTTTGCGGGGACACCATTGATTTGATAAATTCGCAATCGAAAAACGATGTGTAAAAATAGTCTGACCGCAATTTGAGTGAGATAGTACAACATCGGTAATAATTACGCCTCCCCTTGCGTCATACGAAGACGACAAAGTGCCACAACCATCTCGATCACCTCATGTTGTGTAAGACAAGAGGTATCTAAGATGATAGCATCTTGCGCCGGACGAAGTGGTGAAAGATCACGCTCTATATCCATCTGATCCCGCCGTTCAATATCACCCATTAATTCAGTCAAAGAAGGATGAAATCCTTTTTTGACAAGTTCGTCATAACGTCGTTTAGCGCGTTGCTCAAGAGAGGCCGTAAGAAAAAATTTCACGTTAGCATGGAGTAGTACATGCGTTCCTATATCCCGGCCATCCATCACAACTCCTGGCCAGCTTAAAGCTAAATCCCGTTGCTTTTGAACAAGATATTTCCGAACTAAAGAATTTGCGGCGATCGTTGAGACATTCCGCGTAACTTCTTGTGATCGTATCGAATCACTTAAATCCATGTCACCTAAAAAGAGATGTTGTTCACCTTGCACAACTTGAAAGTCAATTTTCGTCACTATCTGATGAAGAAGTTTTTCTAATTGGCACGTGTTGCTTGCCTGTACACCCTGCAACAAAGCTAAGTACGTCACACTTCGGTACATGGCGCCAGTATCAACATAGGAAATTTGCAGTACTTGCGCCACACCTCGCGCCACTGAGCTTTTTCCTGCACCCGCTGGCCCATCAATAGCGACTTGAAATCCCATCCATTGCGCGCTCCCTATGCAAAACTTAATCCAAAACACTAAAATAAACCCTTACTTCGCAGCTCAATTTGTCGTCGAAAAACATACTGGATAATTCGTTGCTGCCCTGAAGGGGATAATTGTTCGAAGTTTATACAGTATAATAGACGATTATATTCATCATGAGCCAGACGGACAACGTGACCCTTTGCACTGATTGGCAAGACTTTCTCTTGATCATTGGGTAACCCAAACTTAACAGTAATCTGATCTCCATGTGCAATTTCCATAGCATCTAATGGTCGAAAGGATAGGCCTCCGCCACTAAGGTCATATGTCATACCGTTTCCTGTACTAAGAGGAGATGCATCATTTGGACGAATTCGAAGTATGGATAGTTGCAAGGCTACTTCAACACGCACAAAAGAACGTCTTTGCAATCGTGTAATTTGCGAAGGCTCCGGAAGGCGAAGTAACATAGCTGGTAATTGATCCACCTTTGTCCGCATCAGCATCGTGGATTTAAAATGATATACGGCTCCATCGGCTAAAGTATAACTTATATGAATAATTTCAGAATTAGAAAAATCCATCCAGCTCCCCTTACCTACTGTAAGAGGAACATCTATATAAATACCTTCTGATTTTAGATCAAGTACGCGTGCATGTCCTTGAATGCCATCGACTTGTTTTTGAATCTGTACCGTCTGCCCAACCACCGGTAGCGACATAATTTCACCCCTGCCCTACCTGATTATACCGTGAAATTGACTTTGGCGAAAGGTATGCCTTCCGGTGGTATGGGTCAATTCAACTACATTTCATCTTTTGACAATTGATCAATGGCAATTTGCTTACCGGTATTTGCATCAACAGTAACTAAAAAGGTATTCGTTGACGTTCGACCCAGTACTTCGTAACATAATGATCGGGCTGCGGGTGTACCGAAATTCTTCCAAGCTAAAGAAACGGATTCAACTTTAAAAGCTGGGCGAAACCCAGCGAGCACTGTCGCTTTTTCTTGTAAAGCTTTTGTCCTGACATAGGTACCGTTTTGCAAGTAATAAGGGCTTGCATCAAACCCAACGATTTGCGCATTAACGCGATTAACTTGCACAAGCACCTTTCGCGTCGTGTCATGTACGCCTTGAACAACAGGCACAAAGCTGTATACACTAACTACGCCGTAATGGTCAGATTGATCGAGCGCGAGTCTATATAAACCATGTTGCTGTAAAAATACAGTAGCTTCATGCAACGCTTTTGAGGGAGGTATAACAGCGTTACCCGAAGCACTTTGTCGATGCATCCAAAGTACTTTACCTCCATGTAGGGATACTCCAACTACCATAGCATCATCAGCATTCTCTTTTGCCCCAAACGAAATCATATAACCGTGGTCATCATAGGCAGGACCAAATCGATTCACTTGTGCTGTAACAGATGAGGGTATATGAAAATACTGACGCGCCGAGTTAATGGCTTTGTTAGCTGAAATCGTGTTTCCAGCTAGCGTGCTATTTATAAGATGGGATTTTGTGTTATTCGCTACACCGCGCAAAACCGGTGAAAGCGATGCAATGGATGAACCTACACTGATAAAAGCTGACTTAGGCAAGGGGCTAGCTTGACCTTGTGAAGTAACGGACATCGGATCGGATAGCAAAGTAGCCTGAGTCAGGCGTAGATGATGTTCAAGTACCGTAGCTGTGTTGGTGAGTGAACGAATATCTGATAAATCACTGGATGAAAGTTTCCCAGGTAGATTTGCAGCAGTCATTGCGTCCGCTTTGGCAATTATGCGATTAAGGAAAACTTGAATGTCTGTCATTTGTCTTGCATCGCCTTGCATGTGCAATGTATCAACATCAGCTCTTGCCGCATAACGAGCAGCACTTTGCAGTTGCGTCATGGTCATTTGGGGTTGCGTAGTCAGCAATACTTTGGCGAGTGCATCTTGCATCTCATCAATATCATAAGCCAAATTGTGAACGGCAGTCACATTTTGCAATTGTAGATTAGCTATTGCAGCTGTGCGAATTTGGTTCTCGTTGTACCCATAGAGCAACAAAGAAAAAGTACCTAACGCTAAAGCAGGAATAATCCACCCAGACGAACGCTTCACAATTCATCACCTCTATTTGGCAAAAACATGATTACCGATTTGTAACATGACAGGTTGGGACCACACCCATTGTGATGTTGCTGTAGCAGGATTCCAGTAGTATAAAGCACCGTGCGTTGGATCAAATCCGTGAATCGCATCCATAACAGCCTGCACATTTTGTTGATGAATTCCAAGCCAAGCTTGGCCGTTGGAAATTGATGTAAATGCTCCGTTTTGATAAATAATACCTGGGATTGAATGCGGAAATAAGCTACTGTGGTATCGATTGATAATCACCGCCGCCACTGCAATCTGACCAATAAACGGTTGCCCCCTCGCCTCCCCATACACCACATGTGCCATCAAATTAATGTCGTTTTGTGAAATACCGTTATTCGAAGTCGGCACAGTGACGTTTTGATTGGTAGGCGCAGATGTGATACTCGTTGAACCTGCTGATGGAGCAGTTACAGGTTTACTTTGCTTTGCAGGAGCGTAATGAGACGTAGCTTTCATCAGGGTAGTATTCGTTAATGGGCCTGCAATCCCGTCAATTGGTAGTCCAAATGCATATTGAAAATCACGAACAGCCCAATATGTCTGCCATGAGTAGGACCCACTGAGAGTCCCATGATAGTACCCAAGAAACTTTAAACGACCCTGCAACTCATGAACGTCCGTGCCTGACATACCTACAGCCATGGAGTTTACAAGTACCGCTTTGACCGGACGAATTGGGACAATTGCCATAGACGATATTGTGCTGAGCAGAAAAGCTGAAGTAACGAGGAGAATTTTTTCACGTCTCACAAAAGCTTCCCTCCGATCGTACATAATGACCGTTGCATATACGATCCTTAGTGTCTGACAAGATGAGGGGTTACTATGCATAGAAACAAAAAAGGCTTTGTACGAAATGAGTTTACATTTCGTACAAAGCCTTATATCGAGTCGTTCAACCCACAGGTTCAATGTCAAAATCTCGATCATTATCACATAAGCACCGCCGAAAGCCTGTCTCTACATGCCCTCTGCTGTCCTTGACACCACGCAAGATAAATACCTCGCCGCAATTGCGACAGCGAATATGAATCTTAACGCGACCGCTTGGTGTGATAACATCATTTTTTACCTCTTGTAACATCATGGATTCCAATTGCATCACAATACCCTCCTACTGGCTGCAATTATACCCAGTATATGCCATACGGGTTGTGAGTCATACCCAACCACGTAATTCAATAGCCTCTGCCATTCTTCGTAGGCCAACCATATAAGCTGCTAGACGCATATCAATCGTACGCGCTTGAGAGGTATGATAGACCGTTTCGAACGAATGCATCATAACTTCTTCAAGACGCTCCATAACTTCTTTTTCTGTCCAGTAAAACCCTTGATTATTTTGCACCCATTCGAAGTAAGAGACAATCACACCACCTGCATTACCAAGTACATCGGGTACCAACAAAACACCTTTATCGGTGAGTATTTTTGTTGCATCAGGCGTTGTTGGCCCATTAGCTGCTTCTACAACTATCTTTGCCTGAATACGATCGGCATTTTGTTGTGTAATTTGATTCTCAATAGCTGCTGGAACGAGGATATCACAGTTCAACTCAAGCAATTCTTGATTAGAAATCGTATTTTTAAACAACTTCGTTACTGTACCAAACGAATCGCGTCTTTCAAGCAATGAATCGATATCCAAGCCATTCTCATCATGCAACGCGCCATAAGCATCAGATATACCGATGACTTTAGCACCTGAGTCATGCATAAACTTGGCAAGGTAACTACCTGCATTGCCAAACCCTTGCACAACCACACGGCTACCTTTAAGATCGATATTTTGTACCTTTGCGGCTTCACGAATACAAATCGCCACTCCTCGAGCAGTCGATGTGTCACGTCCTTGCGAACCGCCAAGAACGATAGGTTTCCCTGTAATAAATCCAGGCGAGTCAAATTCGCGAATACGGCTGTACTCGTCCATCATCCATGCCATAACTTGTGAATTTGTCATGACATCGGGCGCTGGAATATCTTTCGTAGGTCCGACAATCTGACTTATGGCACGTACATAACCGCGTGCTATTTGTTCTTGTTCTTTAAAGGACATTTCGCGTGGATCACAGATGACGCCACCTTTACCGCCACCATATGGCAAGTTCGCAATTCCACACTTGATACTCATCCATATAGACAACGCCTTGACTTCATCTTCCGTCACGTCCGGGTGAAATCGAATACCACCTTTTGTCGGTCCAATGGCATCATTATGTTGCGCTCTATAACCCGTGAAAACATTTACACTTCCGTCATCCATGTGTACAGGAATACGCACCGTTAAGAAGCGTAACGGCTCTTTAAGTAAATCATACATTTCTTTTCCATAACCAAGCCTTGATAGCGCTTCTTTAACGACTACCTGCGTGCTGGTTAAGACGTTGAGATTCTCTGCGGACGGTTCACCGCTAGTCATGGTTTCGCCACCTTCAATGAGACAATAGCAATCTGTAAAACTTCATGGACAGTATACCAGTAGTCTAGAAAACTGGTCAAATACTACTGCCGATCATTTTTTCTTGTTACGCGCATAACAACGATTTACCATCTGTACTAAAAAATCTTCAAAAGAGATGCCTCGCGCTTTAGCGGCATCAGGAACAAGACTGGTAGCAGTCATTCCTGGCAACGTGTTGACTTCAAGAATGATCGGCCCTGTCTTACTAACGATAAAATCCACGCGAGCGTAGTCTGTACAGCCCAAGGTGCGATAAGCCGACTTGGCATAGTTTTCTACTTCCTGCAATCGATCTTGCCCAATTCGTGCAGGAATAATGTGTTCACTGCCACCTTGAGAGTATTTCGATTCATAATCATACAAAACGGCTTTTGGAATGATTTCGATCACTCCAAGAACGTCGGGAGCATAAGCATCACCAATTACAACCGCTGTAACTTCTGTTCCTTCGATATACTCTTCTATCAACACCTCATCATCATACTGCAGGGCTTCATTCATGCCTTTCACAGCTTCCTCAACAGTATGCGCTAACGATAAGCCGATTGTACTTCCCTCACGATTGGGCTTAATAATATAAGGAAAACCAATCGTTTCACCAAGCTGCTGCGCTAAGGCACGATCCGGAGCAGGGTCTGTTCGTTTTAACACATAATCTTTGGCCAAAGGAAGATGTTCGGTCAGCAGAATTCGTTTTGTTGTACGCTTATCGATCGCAATCGCACTAGTCAAAATACCAGATCCTACATAGGGATAGCCTAAAACCTCAAGCAGCCCTTGAATAGTTCCATCCTCGCCCATGCGTCCATGCAAAGCAATAAAAACAACGTCTGGATGAAAGACGCGCAAATCTTCGATAAACAAAGAACCCGTGTCAAGAAGTTGCGTTTGGAATCCTTGGCTAAGCAAAGCTTGATTTACCGCATTGCCTGATGCCAACGAAACATCCCTCTCAGCTGAAACGCCACCGCATAAAATGGTTACTTTCATCATGTCCTTCTCCCTTTCATCACTAGTTCATCACGAGCCAAAAGTTGTATCAAATTAGATAAAAATACCCCAGCAAAAAGGTAAGCAAACTCCTCATCCAGTACAGTAAAATCAGGATCATGCGTGATGTGCTGTGTACCGCCTACAAATAATTGTAAAGTTGGTATTTCGTCACTTGCCACCCCAAAATCGGTTGCACCTTGCAAGAGTATGCTATCAAGAGAAGTCACTTCAGGATATTTATCATGCAAAAGACGACGTGAAGTTTTTACCAAATTCTTATCTTGAAGTAACGGTGGATATTCCGTAACTAAAAAGGCATCAACATCCATCTTGTATAAAAAAGCAACAAGTTCGTCTCCAGATGGTCGAATACAGCCGTCGTGAACAACTTTTGTGCGAATGTACACATCATAGTCAACGAGACTCATATCAACAAAGCACGAATGTAAAAAATCCTTGATGTGTGCGATCATATCTGTATGCATTGCACCTTCGTTCGGTGCACAATGCCGCAAACGTAACCAAACTAAACCATAAGCACCACGTGCAAAAACAACAGCTCGCTTTGAAATATCATCGGCAAGATGCGTGCTAAGCACACAAGAGGCCCCAACAAATGCTCCTTGATCATATAAAATCTGTTTTCCAGGTATAAATCGGGATGCATTTGTAGGAAAAAAAGCAGGATAGCATTCTTCAGCAGGACAGCCAATCAATCGTATAGCCACAGTAGGCGAAAAAAAGCCCTGTTGGTACAGTAGTGCGAGAGCAAAAGCATGAATGGATTGAACGTGATGACCGCACAAGTGCATCCAGGATTTTGAGATTGGATTCCAAACCGCATCAAGGTCTGCAGTAAAGACTACCTTAAAACGTGCATGCTGATAATCTCCTAGTGTAATCACAGGAGCTTTTCCCTCCATCATACAATGAAAAGGTAGAGAGTGGTCTTTGGCAAAATCAGTCCAAATTGATCGTGTCTGAACTTCCTGATACCCTGGTTCTGCTCGCTCTTGCAAAACCTTAGCAAGGTACATCAGCTTTTCTTTCTCTGTTTCCTTAAAAGCCGTTAACCACGTAAACATTGACACACAAGTCCCTTTCCTGCTAGCGTAAAAATAGAAGGAGGAGATTACGATGAAGCCGTTGCGAATCACTTTAGTTTTTGCCCATCCCGATGATGAATCATTTATGATGGGTGGCACCGTTCGCAAACTCATGGAACAAGGCCATCATGTATCTTTATATACAGCCACATCAGGTGATGCTGGAAAATACGGACACCTTCAATTTGATCATCGTGAACAATACGCACAAAAGCGCCGCGAAGAATTACAAAATGCATGCGACCATTTAGGGATCGAATCACTTACGATCGGACCTTTCTTCGATAAAGGACTGTCATCCTTACCTCAAGGCGTTCTAGTCGCAGCTGTTCAAGAAACGTTAGTAAAAAACCAGCCTGACATTGTGTTTACATTCCCGGAAGATGGTTTTTCTGGTCATCCTGATCATACTGCCATTTCTAAGGCGGTATTTACAGCAGTACCCACTATTAATGGCATAGTAAAACTCTATGTAGGTGCAAGTCCAAAGGAAATTTTACGGCACCCTATCACGTCTATCATTGACATAAACGAACAAAGAACAGCTAAAATGAATGCCCTATTGGCTCACGAAACGCAAATTTTTTCTGTAGAACGTGTCTATCCCGATTTATTTACACAACATGAAGCATCTTTGAACAATACAGAACAATTTATCTTGGCTTGGCAAGAAGGTCAATGGTGGCCCGTGATATCTGAGATAGAAACTAATTTTTAACACTTTACAGAAAGACAAAACGAGTACCAGGTCATCATCCTGGGACCCGTTTGTCTTTTTTCATGATCTCAATATCACTTTAAAAAATAATCTTGTACAACATCAAGCGCATGTCGATCAGAAATTAATTTCCCATACTCCTCCAGAACAGCAGGCGTTACCGCTGTCACTTCACCATATTCATTCATGATAGCCCAAACGGTTTCGTAGATCGATTCATCCACTGCATCATCTTCAAAAAATAGGTGATACTTTCCCTTGAACGAGTACAAAGAACAAGCAAAATAACCGGCGGTCAATACAGCCTGCACGGCTCCGATAACGTCGTCAAACTCTCGAAATCGGAATACGGAGGCACTAAACGGATCGACAGCCTCATCAGGAAGATCAGGGACTTCCGATAAGGCAGCTTGACGAGGAAGACTGGGTACTTGTGTAACAATCACGACCACGCCTTCTTTAGGCATAGAAAATGCCTCTACGGCAATAGGACCAACAACCTCAAACCCGACTTCCGAATATGCTACCTCCATCATATCCCAAAAGAGTTCTTGTACTTTTTTCCCATTTTGCCACAACTCTTCTTTGTCGATGCCACGAGCTTCCAAATCGTCGTAGCTTATAAAGATGCGAACCTTATTTCTTGCAATTTTTTCAACGCGCATCGGACCACATCCCTTCGAAGAGAGCACACATAGACACTACTATCCCATTACGCTAATCTGCAATTTATGCATAACATCCACTTGTAGATATGATACTCACATTTTGAGGTTCGCGCCAGTGGCAAATAAGGTTCCTTGCGGCAGGAAAATGCATCAAGCCCGAAACCTAGGAAATAACCAGGTTCGGGCTTAGTCGACTTGTTTTAGAGAATTAGAGATGGTTTAGTCGAACCGCGCTCTAAAATCTGGTGCGGGAGAATAACCGTATAGGTAGAAAACGGTTCATCATTTAATAATTTCGTCAAAAATCGCATGGCCACAGCGCCATAATCATACATAGGTTGAGCCACCGTGGTCAGCTCAGGACGAGCCATTTGGGTTAATTTTGTATTGTCAAACCCAACGATCATAACATCATCTGGAACTTTTAATTGCATATCATAGCACGCATGCAACGCAGCTAGAGCCATTTCATCATTGGAAGCTAAAAAAGCTTGGTAGCGATCGATGGAAAGTTGAGATCTCACGGAGACGAGGGATGTTGCATAATCCTCACGCGATGTAAAGACAAACGAAGGATCGAGTCCGTATTGGCGCATCGCGTCAGCATAGCCTTGTCGTCTCTCTGCAGTCAACGTTCCTTCTTCGCCAACGCCCCCAATAAACGCAATGTGGGTAAGGCCTTTTTTGATCAAAAATTCAACAGCATCTTGTGCAGCAAGTCGATTATTAATGTTTACGGATGGAATTCGTTTTTCCGGATCATCCGTGCGACATAAAATGATGGGAATTTGTGCATCTTCAAACGTCTGAATATGTTCTGGTTGTAGCCTAGGCGACATAAAAATAATGCCATCAACTTGCTTTTCCCACATCGTACCCACAAGATCAATCTCTCTCGTTAGAGAGCCATCTGAATTACACAAAATAATATGATAACTATACATACGTGCCACATCTTCAATACCACGTACAAGTTCCGCCATAAACCCTGCTGAGACGTCAGGAACGATAACACCAATGGTTTTTGTGCGTTTGCTTGCCAAACCACGTGCTACAGCATTGGGGCGATAAGAAAGTTTTGCAATAGCATCAAGAACTCGTTTTTTGGTCTCTTCTTTGACCACCGCAGTGTCATTTAAGACTCGTGATACAGTAGCCATCGATACGCCAGCTTCACGTGCCACATCATAAATTGTTGCACTCATCATTTAGTCCCCTTTTGACTATTCATGTTCGAGCATAACATGGTTAAATTGCATAACAGTTTCCCAATGAAAATACCGCATGTCATTCTTATTGAATAGTATACCAACCTTATGGGCTTTGTCCTCCATGAAATCAACAGAAACAATCACACCTTGTCCAAAAAGCTTATGGCGACATGTTGTACCAACTTTTGGTGCAATCACCGGTAGTGTTGCCATGTGATTTGTGATGTGGGGTGCCCTTTGGCTGATTTTCACACCAATTTCCTGTAAAAACGGTGACATATTCACTTTTTCTTTAGCCACCATTTGTGGATAGCTACAATACAAACGTATTTTAGCTCTCGTCATACCTACGTACAAAAGACGCCGTTCTTCCTCAATAGCTTCTGTAAGGCGCTTTCGCGATGTTTCTTCAAGCGTTCGTCTGTGTGGTAAAGCATCATCATGCAAGCCTATCAAAAATACATCATCAAATTCTAGCCCTTTCGCGCCATGAAAGGTGGTCACTAAAACACGCTGCAAAGTACGTACCTGCATATGAAGTTCGTGTTGATGGATTTCTTGCAACCACGTAACGACGCTCATTTGGCTCGAAGCACGCTCTTCGACCAAATCTAACATAGCCCACAAATCTATTTTCGTAGGTCCTGTAAAAAATAATGCCCTTCGCACATGAGTAAAAGCATCATGAGGTGACTTGGTTGCTATTTGTTGAAGCAATTCATCAAACGATGTCATCATCTTGTCGTGCTGAATTCTTATTTTCACACGCTGACGATAGATATGAAAAGCTTGCGTCCGGTCTATTTCTTGCTTTGAGTTCGCAGCACGAAGAATAGATAAAACGGCTTGAACATACCGATCATGATACATGTCCGTTCGTATATCGCCAAGCTGCATACCTACTTGATGTTCAAAAAGGGAATCTACAATAAGGGTTAATTGTCGATTGGTTCTCGCTAGCACAGCAATGCTGCCGTCAGGTTGTTTCTGTACAATCCGGTGAACTAAAGAAGCAATGTGCTTTGCCTCATCCCATTCGCTCAAAAAAGAAAAATAGCGGATTTTCACACCGGAACCTCTCGTGCCGATAAACTGCTTAGATTTACGAGCAATGTTGTGCATAATGACAGACGAAGACGTTTGAATAATTTCATCGGTGGACCGGAAATTATGCTGTAAAATAATTTCAGAACAATCTGCAAACGTATCAAGAAAATCCGCTACACTATTCGGTAGTGCTCCTCGAAAACGATAGATAGATTGATCATCGTCCCCGACTACAACGATATTTTTATTCTGGTGGGTCATCGCTTTGATCGCTAACCACTGAACTTTACTCGTGTCTTGAAATTCATCAACCATCATATGTGAAAAGGAAGAAAGCACATTTTGGCGAAAGTCTGATGATAGTATCATCTTATGATAGAAGACTACTAGCAAATCATCATAATCATGCGCGTTCATCTGCTGTTTTTTGGCCTCATAGGCCATGTACACTTTCTTTATAGATTGATGCGTTGGATCTTTAACCTGCATTTGTGCAGGCATAATGTCCGCGTTTTTTAGTTGTGTAATATACTGCATAAATCGATGTACCGAGTCATCTAAGGATGACATTGATTCAGAACGCAACACTTCTCGCACCGCTGCACTTTGCTGAGATTCATTCCAAATCTGAAAATTTGCATCACCATAGCGCAACAACCATCGTAAAAACAAAGAATGAAAAGTGCCCGCCACCACGGAGCTAAGTTTAGGCTCTCGTTGCGTCAAGCGGTGTTTCAATTCCTTAGCACTACGTCTTGTAAACGTGAAAATGACCATATGCTTTGGATCAACGCCGAGCACTTGATAGAGATAGAGAGCTCGCCACGTGATCACCGTTGTTTTTCCACTTCCCGGCCCCGCAAAAACAATCATCGGACCATCGCCATGGACAATGGCCCGATGTTGTTCCGGCGTAAATGCAATGTGATCTTGTTCTGCTAACGAAAAAAAACGATGCTCATTCACAAGCCCCACACTCGCAACAAATCTTCCACCTTACAAAGCCGTTTTTGCAATATGCGCTTTTTATCTAACAGTCTAGCAATACTCGATAAATCTTGTTGATAAAAACACTGAACAGCCTGTTGTTCTATCTGCCTCATCTGTTGTCTCCAAAGCTCAGTGACAAGCAACACGTGGCGATGACGCTCACATGAGTACGCAAGCGGTACAAAAGGCTCCATAACTGAGTTCCTTTCAGGTCCATTATCGAATCCGAGTAGACCACCGTGCAATAAATTGTTCCAATTCTTTATTGAACTCTATGGCCATGTTACGATTTTGCATCAATTGGGAGATTCCCTCTAAATCATCTGCATGGAAAAATTCAAGGACTTTCGTCTCAAGTTGATCTTGATCCATTGATCCTTGAGCTTCCCTTAAGCAGTCCTGTAACAAGTCTAATGTCATGGCAATTCCTGATGTCTGACCGTCCATGCGTAAATAACCTCCAAGAGTTTCATTTCAATGCTACGAAGCGTAACTGCCCACTGCATCTTCCACATCGGTAACGACTTGTATCAATCGTTCTAATTCGTACGTAGAGCATGCCGCAATCCACACACTCATATGTCTTTTGAGCAGAACGCTTATTTTTCAATCCTGTAGGTAAAGCGTACCGCGATCCACCCACTTGTTTCAATAGTCTTTGAAAATCTTTGTCCCGATGACGAAATCCTTGGCCTAAAAGATGCAAATGATAATGACAAAGTTCATGTCGAATGGTTCCTACTAGCTCCGATATACCATGCAATTGTACGGAATACGGATTAAACTCCAAATCATGCGTTTTCAAGAGATAACGTCCACCGGTTGTTTTAAGACGATAATTAAATCGACAACAATGACGAAATGGCAATGAAAAATCACGAAGAGAGATTTCCTTCACCAATCGTAACAACTCTTCATCAGAGTGTGGAAGCGTGTCGACCATCGATACTCCCTTGCCTTTCCGTCCCCCCTTCATGGTACAATTCACGATGAAAGGAGACGAGTATGATGTCTCTATTTGCCCTTGCCGACCTTCATTTATCATTTGGATCTAATAAACCGATGGACGTTTTTGGAGAAACGTGGCATAATCATGCAACGCGCATTCGAGACGCTTGGAAAGATTGTGTGTCAGCCAATGATTATGTACTGATACCAGGTGACATCTCGTGGGCTATGCGAGAACAAGAAGTTGTACCCGATATGCAGTTTCTGCAGGAATTACCGGGTAAAAAGATCTTGCTCAAAGGTAATCATGATTATTGGTGGAGCACCAAACGTAAAGTTGAAATCCTAGCCGGACCTTTATGCTCCATCTTACAAAACAACGCCATCGAATTAGAGGACTTCACGCTTGTTGGTACAAGAGGTTGGAGTCTCCCCGATACAACTAATTTTTCATCCGAGGATGAAGCTATCTATGTGCGCGAAATTTCACGTTTGCGCCTTTCACTTGAGCAAGGTTATCCGTTGGGAAAACCCATGCTCGCAATGATGCATTATCCGCCAACGTCCCACCGTGGTGAACAAACAGCCTTTACTGATTTGTTGGAGCAATTTGGTGTGACTCATTGTATTTACGGACATTTGCATGGTACAGCACACAAATACCGTGTGCAAGGATTTATTCGAAACGTAAATTACCAATTAGTTGCTTCCGATTATTTGAATTTCACACCATTTTCCATGTCAACTTGGATTCAAGCTTAAATTCCGGACAACACGCTCACGTCTTGTCCGGAATTTTGTGTTAGGAACGCATCATATGGAAGACCTCAGATCGCAAATGTACATCTTCAAGAAATGTTCCTCGCACAGCCGTAGTGACTGTAATTGTTCCCGGTTTATTAACACCGCGCATCGCCATACACATATGTTCAGCTTCCACCATAACAGCAACGCCAGTCGGATCTAAGTGCGTAACTAGCGCATCCGCCACAGTAGAAGTCAGCCGTTCCTGCAATTGCGGACGGCGAGCTGCTGTTTCCACTAATCTTGCCAATTTGGACAAACCTGTAATTTTTGCTCCTTGTGGAATATAGGCTACGTGAGCTTTCCCAAAAAACGGGATCAAATGGTGTTCGCACAAACTGTAAAATGAGATATCTTTTACAAGAACCAGTTCATTATGATCTTCATTGAAAATGGTCTGTAAATGATCCCCAGGATCCTGATCAATCCCGGATAAAATTTCGCCATACATGCGAGCTACACGCGCTGGCGTCTCAAGTAAGCCTTCACGCGTCGGGTCTTCGCCAACTGCTTCTAAAATCATGCGGACGGCTTGTTGAATTTTCTCTTGATCGATTTGCATTGTCTTTCCCCTTTACCTGCGATGTCTACTGATCATAACCGAGATGACCGGTGATTTTCCAACCAAAGCATGCGTACTTTGATCAAAGGCTGCCACCTGATACGTATACGTTCCAGGAACATATAAAACATTCGTATAGGTTGTCTTCGTTGTATTTCCAATACTTTGATTGTAAACCAAGTTGGTGTTACCCTGCGCACCTCGAAACACTAAGTAGTAAACATTAGCATCCGAAACAGGATCCCAAGAAAGTACAACGCCTTGTTGAGAAACTTGATAGGATCCTATCATCCCTTGAATCGAGGGCGTAACCACTGGTGCTGTCGAGACGTTAACAGGGGAGATAAATGACCCTCCCTGTTTTCCTGCCAGCCCTTGTGTCATGATGACACTAAATAACTTCGCTGGCAAGGCACTTCCCCCCACCCAGTTGGGCACATACGCATTGACACTTGGAGTCGGGAATCCTTCCCATATGGCGCCAACTACATGTGGCGAAAAACCGGTAAACCATAAATCACTATCGCCTTGCGATGAACTCCAACTCGGTGATACATAGGCCACAGATCCGGTTTTTCCGGCAATTTCATGACCAGAAACAGATGCCAATTGAGCAATACCGTTGACTACGTTGTTACGAAGTAATCCCACCATAGTTGCTGCTGTGGATGTCCTCATTACAGGAATCGGAACTTCTGAAGCCTGATAAATCGTATCATCATTGCTATTTACGATTTTTTCAATTGCATGTGCCGGAATGCGACTTCCATTGTTATCAAAAGATGAATAGGCTTCTGCCATTTGCAATGGATTCGTGCCTGGATGTATGTCGCCTAACGCCACATCAAGATGCTCAAAATCCCGCGACTCAAATGTAAGTCCAGCTTTTTGTGCAAAATCAAGTCCCGTACTAATGCCTATTTGGTCGAGCAACCACACTGCAGGGATATTCCAAGATTCTTTCAAAGCATCCCTCATAGTAACCTGATTATTAACAGTCGGATGCCAAGCCCAATCTTGCGGTTGATAACCATTGATATCTAATGGCCCATCGTATAATAAAGAATCACCATTGTACTTCCCAGTTTCAATAGCAGGTCCATAAACCACAAGAGGCTTTATCGATGAACCAGGTGAGCGTTCTGTTTGTGTTGCGTAATTGAACCCTTCAACTTGGTACGTATTAGGGCGCGACCCAATAAGCGCGAGAATTCCACCGTTAGCTGGATTCATAAAAGCAGCTCCACCTTGTGCTTCGTTGCCGCTCATATTCGGTGGAAAATAGGCATTGTTTGAAAATTGATCATAAGCAGCTTGTTGCAGTTGTGGATCCAAATTGGTATATACCTTCAATCCACCCTGCGTGAGACTCGTCGCTCCAATGCCAATTTGATTTGCCTCTTGGTATAGATAATCCCTGTACCATGCGTACGCAGCAGGTACTCCATCGGCAACCACTCCAGGTGTACTTGCCAATTCAAGAGGTTGTTTCTGTGCCCATTGGGCCTTACTTTCAGAAAGGTAACCATATTTTGCCATCTGTTGTAGTACAATGTTTCTTCTCGCCAGTGCAGCATGCGGATGCATAAAAGGATCATACTCTGTAGGAGCTTGTGGCAAGCCTGCAAGCAAAGCGCATTGTACCAAATTTAACTGATTGACGTTCTTTTGAAAATAGATTTGAGCCGCATTTTCAATACCTGGCGTGGCCCCATTAAAATCAACAGTATTAAAGTACATGTCTAAAATCTGATTCTTAGAAAAATAGCGGTCGATTTCAATAGAAAGAATAAGTTGCTCTAACTTATATTTCAAAGAACCGTTATCCGTTAAAAATTCTATCTTTGCCAATTGACCTGTAATGGTGCTAGCACCTTGCAATTGATTCCGATGCACAACGTCATTAACTACGGAACGAAATATCGATCGAATATCAAAACCATGGTTCTGATAAAAACGAACGTCTTCTGTGGCGATTAAGCCATCTTGTAAAGCCTTTGGAATATCACTAAGAGCAACCCGTCTAACACCGGTCGGTTCAATTGTAAACGCGACGTGGCCATAACGATCATAAACAACCGTAGGTAGCGTGGGCGGTTGTAACAATTTTGTCGGATCAAATAAAGGCAAGGTAAGCGCATAGATGATGCCGCCTGTCGCTACGACAGTAAACGCAATAGCGATAAAAAAACTAAGTAACACTTTTTTAATCACAGAAGAATTTTTGCGTTTTTTCGACGTATTTGGTTTTTTGGTCGATTGTTTTTTTGCAGGTGGCTTGGAAGTCTTTGATTTTGCCTTTCCTGCGGGTGCACTGCGCTTTTGTCGCAAATCTATCACCTCGCAAGTATTGTACATGGACTACTTCAATTTTGCGACAGGATTTCGACACGATCAGTCATGCACCCGCATACAAGTACTTATTTTCTTGCCATGAGAATGATAAAGTTGAGCCATTTTCCGTACAGGTTCATCACACGTTGATTTTCAGCGATAATTCGACCAATACCATTTGGCATGTTGTGCAACATTGGATTTGCTACTATTTCATCGGATGGTGATGGCATCACAGGCCCTGATAATAAAATTTGCGTGTCATTAAATCCAGCTTGTGCTGCCCGCTTTTTCCAGTCGCTAATCGTAGGCACTTCGATCGCGTGATACAATGAGCGAAATTCTCGCATGACGTCTTGAGGTAACGGCGCCATGGAAGCCATTTCTACGTCAAGCAACATGCCGTTCGTTTTTAGAACACGGGCATATTCTTGTAACATTGTAACAATCGGATTAAATACAGTGACTGATTCAGCGATCACATAATCAAATATGGCATCACGAAAAGGAAGTTTATGCTTTGCCGTGACAAGAAAATCAACGTTGACACCATACGCTATACTCCGTGCCTTCGCTTTTTCAATCATATCCTTTCGAATATCAACAGCAGTCATTGCAACACCGAAACGGTGGCTGATTTCACAAGCCGTTTTTCCTACTCCGCAACCTACTTCAAGTACCTCTTGTCCACGTTCAAAAGGAATTTGTGATAACCATGTTTGGGTCATTTCAAATCCACCCGGGTGAGCACTTTCTACACCTAAAGCGGCTAAGGCGTCATAATAATCCACTCACATAACCCCCTACGCTGTTTCTTTTACCATACGCAAAAGCACCCGATTTGGGTGCTTTAGTTGCGCGATATAAAAAAGAAAGTTATAGTCCAATTTAGGAGGTTATTTTTCTGAAGAACTTTGACGCCTACTTAATCTTTGTGGAACCTGCTGGTGATTATTTTTTTAGTCCTGAAGGTATTTGTATCGTGGACGAAGAGCACAATTATAAATTGTACACGTTCGATTCCCGCCACAATTTTTTACGCACAGCGATCTTGAAGTTTTCTCTTTCCGATCTTATCGGTGATGGTGTCACCTATAAGGGGGCAACTTTGCGCTTAGAGGACTTGCAACCATTTCGCGAAAAAAATAATCTTCTTAGCTCCTCCATCACATCACTTTTACGAGCGGTTTATCTGGAGAATCCCTTGCAACATGACTATTTGCGCAGATTTTTGTAGACTACTTTGCTAGGATAAAGGATTTCGTATACCAATCAATCTTTTTGCAAAATAAGGATCAGTAACTTGCGATAGTATGACACCCGTAGAAGGATTCAACGCATTGACAAATCGGTCATTGCCCACATAAATGCCCACGTGACTCGGACCTTTTGCATACGTAGAAAAGAACAATAAATCACCTGGACGTAAATGATTGATCGATACTTCATGACCAAGCGAAAATTGTTGCCATGACGTTCGCGGTGATGAAATACCTGCCTCCCGAAGTACATATTCGACTAAACCAGAACAATCAAAACCTCTACTTGGATCGCTACCTCCCCATACATAGGGTTTTCCCAAAAGTGTCATGGCTAGCGAAGCAATTTTCAGCCCTTCGTCCACAGCCTGTAGCGGCCGTTGTTCCTTAGGTTCCTGAGAGTGCGTCACGATTACATGCGATGAATTGCGTGTGGCAAATTTACTATGATCACTCACACGCAAACCTCGTCTAAAACCACCAACTTGGCTCGTCACCGCAATCGTAGTTTCATTATTATGGGAGACTGCGAAATGTAAAGTATGCCAAGGATGTGAACGTTTCCATGTGGTTAAATCAATCACTTTTTGTATTTGTCTTCCTTTTAGCGATTCATGATCATAAAAGAGTACGGCAATTTTTTGAAACATACGGTTGACTGAGGACAGATAATCTGATTTATGTCTTTGCGAGAGCAGAGATAAGTTTCTAGCAGGCCCCGTGAAGCCCGTAGTAAAGATGGCAAGAAATAAACCAGCCAGTAAACAAACGATGCGTGGCACCCGGTTCATGCGCTCACCCCAAACTTATCGTGTTTTATCTCACGATATGCAAATGCTCTCTGTCCTAGACGAAAAACAGCGAATGTCCTCTACGAAGAGGTCCATTCGCTGTTATTATTCACGTCATATTATTCGGTTGCTTCATCTTGGTTAGTTTGTTCTCCAGCTGCTCGCACCATCATAAAATGGTCGTCAGGTGCTTCCCACAAAGGAAGCAAGCGATCTGCCTCATCTTCTTGTGAAGAACGTTCCAACTCTTTTCGATATAAGGCGAGTAATTCCTGAACATCAAGAATGCCGCCGGCGTTGAGATGGGTTAAGGTAACTTTAGCGCCTTTAGCTAATCGGCGATGCAGTGCTTCTACCGTAAGCCCTATTTCTGGTTGCAACCGTAAATAGACTACACCCCCTGTCATACCGGAGCAAATCCAAGGTCCAGGGTCACCGAGAACAAGGGCTCTTCCGCCAGTCATGTATTCAAAAGCAAAACCTTTAATGTTAGCCACGCTAGCTAGTGCAGCTTTACTAGGATCAATTTTATCTCTCGGAGTGCCACCTAGGATTAGATCTGCGCCTGACAGACGAATACCAGCTCTGGAATCAGCATCTCCCTGGACAATAAACAAACCACGCTGAGCACCATAAGCAAGTCCTTTTCCAACAGACCCATTCACGCGCTGGCCAAATCGATTCAGTCCTTTAAGCACAACCACTTTGCCACCTAAAGATGATTTACCGACACCATCTTGGGCACCGCCTTCGACACGTAACTGCACACCCATGGCGTTATACGCTGCAAATCCATTGCCAACCACAGAACCCTGTGTCAATTGGATACTTGCGCGCTTTAATCCTTTGCGTTTGTCGCGCAGTTCGTGACGCACAACAGAACCTGATAACATTCCACCTATAACACGTTCGCACGAGTCAATGGCAGTGGCACCATAACTGATCGATTCATTGCCAGCAGCCATTGCCATAATAGCCTGTTCACCAAGTGCTACCGTTAAGGACTCATCGCCAACAGAACTCTTGCGTGCGGGTTGAACCTGAAATCCATAACGAACATCAACATGACGTTTGCAAAGATCGGAAAGATCAATAGTATCAAGCCAAGACGTTTGAACAAGCAGATCAGATCGCCCAACTAATTCTTGCAGCGATTCGGCACCAAGACTTGCAACAATGTCCTTTGTTTCTTCAGCTAACCCTTTAAAAAAGCGAACAAGATTGGCCGTAGCCACCTGCACATCGCGAGGCACAAAAGCTTTTAACCCATGAAGCACTGCCTGTTCTTGCGTCTCAATTTGCGTAGCAATGCCAACATGACACGTATCTTTATGGCAACCTCGACATCCCGTACAACCAATAGCAATCATCGCCATTGTACCAAAGCCTGTGCGATTAGCTCCTAAAAGCGTGAGTTTCACCACGTCGCGCCCTGTTTTCATGCCACCATCTGCCCAGATCTCGACGGATTCTCGTAAACCAGCTTCCAACAAGGCTTCATGAGCTAATTTGACCCCAATCTCGATTGGGAGCCCGACATGCTTCAAGGCATGAGCACGTGCCGCACCTGTGCCGCCATCGTAACCGCTCAGTGCGATAACATCAGCCCCAGCTTTGGCAATACCAATCGCAATCGTACCAATACCAGGAACCACGGGAACCTTCACAGAAACCTTAGCACGTGGATTGACCGTTTTTAGTTCATCAATCATCTGTGCCAAATCTTCAATCGAGTAAATATCATGATTGTTCGACGGTGATATAAGGTCTGTACCTTGTCTCGCATTTCTTGCATTAGCCACTTTTAAAGAAACTTTTGAACCCGGCAAGTGTCCGCCTTCGCCTGGTTTAGCACCTTGACCTATTTTAATTTCAAGTAGATCAACGGAATTACACAGTTCAGCATTAACCCCAAAACGCCCTGAAGCGATTTGATGCCCCCGATTCTTCGCGAATTGCCCAAGCATGTCTTTGATTTCGCCACCTTCACCATTAAGCGAAATCATATCAAGTTGTTGAGCTGCCAGAGCATAGGATCGAAAAGCACTTTCACTTTGGGATCCAAATGACATTGAACTGATCACAAAAGGTAATTGGTGTTCTCCAATCGTGAGATTAATCTCTTCCGATTTCTGCGGTGCATTTTCTGATACAACAAAATCTAAGACATGGCGCAAAGAAATTGGCTGACTTTTCTCAAGATCAAACAATTTATCAGAAAATTGCTTATATGGTCCTGCACCTGCAGCAGCATCTCCTGCTGATTTCCATATGCGTGGCCATAATTGATAAGGGCGAATCGCCAAAGGTTTATCACTTTGCAGTAAGCGTCTGCGCTCTCGAGCACTCGCTGCAAAAGCCGCAAACGAACCTACGGTAGACGAAGTATCAAAGAAAGACTTAATCTCTAAAAATTCAGCAACTTGGGTTGATAATCCTATGGCACTAAATAAACGATCATATCCGCGCAATTCATGAATGCCAAGCGTGGACAAGACTTTTTCTAGGCCCTTTGTAAGAGCCGAAAGGACATTCTCTATTCCTTTCCAATTGTCATAAGCAAAAGCCGTTTCCAAATAAAGGTATGGGCATACGGCATCTGCGCCAAGACCCACTAAGACGGCTAGGTCATGGAGGTTGCGAACAGCAGCGGTTCGAACGATGATACTAGAGCGTCGTCGGCCATTTTCACCATCTACTGTGATGGCTCGAAGTGCCCGATGAGCGGCACTGACGGCTAGAGCAGGGTCAATAAAAGTTGACCCGTCATCAAAAGAAAAACGATCATCCAAAACGATCAAAGTAGCTTGATTCTGAACAGCTTCCACCACTTCGTTCTTTAACCGGTCAAGTGCTTGTTCAAGTGTTTCATCAGCCAATAATCGGGGATCTATCTCGGCAACCTGTTCAGGAGATTGAGCAAAATAACGGACTACATCTTCAAATAGTTGGGAACCCGTTTTTTGTGCTAGAGCCCGGTAACGATCGGGTTCTTCGACAGAATGGCCACCCAATAAAATCGGACTTGGAAGTTCTAAATGTTTTAAAGCCATAGAACTTTGCGACACCGATGGTCTTGGTCCCAAAATAACACGAGTAGAAAAATGTTCAATTTCACGTTCGCGATCAATCGCAGGATTGGTGACTACAGCAACCGTTTCTTTCAAAAAATCACTAACATTTTGTTGATGGGGAGAAAAAATAGCCAAAGGACCGTCAAACCCCAATGAGCGAATTGGCTCTGCCCCTTGAGTTGCCTGCCATTCGAGAACGCGTATATCATCAGAATCCCATCCGAAAACCGTTTGTCGCACCTCTCGACTACCGTCCACAGTTCGATTAGGAGTTAAATGAACGTCACCCCAGACGGCAGGCCGTTTGCCAAGCAAACTATGCCGAAACCCGTTCATGGCGTAGCGGTTGCTCATTGTCTCTAAAATTTTGTCTTGCATCTGGCGATAGGAGTAAACAAGGGTCGGCAACGATGCTTTTAGTTCAACATAAATTTTTTCCCCTGGTGCAAGCGGCATAGGGTCTGCCACCATATCAGCCACAGCGACTACACCTTGTTCCGAGCTAAATACAAGACTTGACATGGTCTCAACCATCCATAATGGTCGTAACCCTAAAGCATCCACGCTAAAGACAGCTTCCTGTGCATAGCGAGAAACAATGCCTGCAGGTCCTTGAGAAAATGGTCCCCATAAGGAGCGCATAAACATATAAAGGTCTTGCATATCAGGTTTCATTTGTTTGATTTCATGAATAATGGGAGGAAAGGCAAGCTCCATAGCTTCTGCAAGAGAGTACCCATACCTATGAATCAGTCCATCTAAAAATCGATTGAGGTCCTGCGAATCACTTCCACCCGGAACTGGTTCAATCGATAGCATTCGTGATTCCTCACGTAACCGGTGTATCGTATTGAGTTCTCCGTTATGTCCCAACAAAGTAAAAGGCTGTACCCTTTCGGAGGATGTTGTCGTATTTGTTGAGTAGCGATTGTGTCCTAGTGTCATGCGACTTTTAAATTCCGGATGAGAAAAATCATGGTAAAACTTGCGTAACGTGAAACTATCTCCGCGAACTTTATAAACCACAGTTTCAGGCGAAACGGATACGGTATGCACCGCCAATTGCCTTTCAATAGCCAGATGAAGCTCATAACAAGCTTTAGCTACTTGCGACTTGTCTATCATGTTGGCTTGTAAAGCAGCCTGATAAAAATGAATGCCTTCCGCTTGCCCACCAGGACCTAATGCATGATGATCAATCTCATCCACGCGGTCTAGTAGCAACGTAAACCCATAGGTTTGAACAAAAGATGAAAATTGAGATTGTAATTTTTCAATAGGCATAGCCATGGTATTGGTCACCATGATGTGTGCCACGACAAAATCATTTTGATAAACAAGTTCGGGATCTAAGGAGGCTTTTTGCAAGAAGTCTGCCCAAATGCCCTTTGGCAAATCCATCAAAATGCCCGAGCCATCCCCTTCCATCGCAACGAAGCCAGCACGATGGCGCATTTGATCGAGTGCACGCAAAACATGTTCCACATTATCACGCGTTGCAAGTGCCGATTTTTCAATCCAAGCGACAATTCCACACGCATCATGTTCATCTCTATCTAGAAAGGGCACCATTTTGCACTCCTTTTTTTGGATATAAAAAAGCGGAGCTGTTCCGCTTAAGGAACCTCCCCGCCGAGTCTTTTATACTCACGGTGTAGCACATGTTCGCCTGCACCGCTCGGTCCTGTCCGCCATAAGCGGCCGGATCCCTAGGTGCACTTCCTTTACTGCGATAAATATACCGTCAAATACGGAATATTGCAATGATCTTGCAGGATCATCCTTTTTTTAACTCACGATAGTCTTTTCCTAAAATGGATTGCAAAGCTTCACGCACTACATCAATAGCGATGGCAAATCCGATGCCTTGCGAACTTTGCGAAACCGCCGTATTAATTCCGATCACTTCACCACGCATATTAATGAGGGGGCCACCAGAATTACCACGATTAATCGCGGCATCAGTCTGAAGCAAATGCGGATAGGAACGATCACCAATCTGCATTGGGCGTTCTTTGGCGCTAATGATGCCCACTGTTACGGAGTGATCAAGTCCTAGGGGATTCCCGACCGCAAGAACCCATTCTCCGACTTTTACATCGGAGGATCTGCCAAGTTTAATCGCTGAAACTGATCGTGGCATATCAATCTTCAGTACAGCAAGATCGTGCTCATACTTTGTTCCGACTACATGAGCCTCAATCGGTTGTTTTCTATCTAATACCTGCACCATGACTTTAGAGGCGCCATGAATAACGTGTTCGTTCGTTAAGATGAAGCCCCTGTTATCAAAAATAAATCCCGTTCCGATATTCATGGCCTGAGGTTGTGTATCTGGAATAAGATCCCACGGGAAAGGTAACGTGCTATTCCTTCGTGGTCGATCCTGCATTACCTCAATGTTGACTACAGCATGCTTCGATCGCTCTACCACACCGACAAAATCCAGCATTTTACTAGGAATCCGTTTCCTTGATCCTACGTTTGAACCTACTTTTGCATTTTTTTTCAAGGCTTGGGTCATCGTCTTACGCTGTTGCAAGGTTACCACCTCGATTCCAACATACGACACTATATTCGAAATGGTCCATCATGCAATAGGACAAATGACCGATGCCTTGTTATTTCATTTCAAGTAAGTCAGGTTTGGCACTCAAGTATTTTAAACCTTTTTCTAATTTATTGTATAAATCTCGTTGATCACGTCCAGCTACAACAGCATTATTCCTAAGTACAAAAGGAACATCAGTACATAAACCGCATTTATCCACACAATCTTTTACTTCAATAGAAACATTCGGATATTGTTCTTTTAAAAGATCATAAACCGCTTGGGAATGAAGTTCGAGATTTTTTTTGCAAAATACAAAGCTGAGCGTTGAAGCCAAAGTCGTACATCTCCTTTTTTTACGTTGGTTACCTACTCCCTCTATTAAACCACAAAAATGAAGGGGCAAGACAATTGTCTGCTCCCTGTCGATTCGTCTGTTTGAACTTTTTCTGACTCAATGTAGGATTTCGGCGGTCAGGTACCGTACACCATAATTTCCTTTTCGCGTTCGGTAGATCTGGACCAAAGGCTGCTGTTGGCCGCGCAGGACTTGGTCGTCACGAACACACATCGCCACGTAGTTGGCTACAGTTCTCGAATCATACAAGCGAGCTTCATACACCCAGCTCATGCACGCCCTCCTTTGTTCGTGATTGCCTATGCAAGCACAGTGTACCCTTGGTGTCGCTGGATCATGTGAACATTTACTTGAAATCCACCTTGCAAAGCATTCCAGCATGCTTTTTAACGTTAACGGCGCCTTGTTCAAACAAAAGGTACTGTCCACGAACACCAAGAAGTACACTTTCTATCGTATTCTTTTCTAAATCAATGCTTTTCGCCTTTGGGGTAATACTTTCCAGAACCGGATAGGTGAACTTATGTAAGGTGAATTCCGGAAGTACATAACCTTGCATCGATTTTGGGAGACTGTTTTTCGTCACATTGGCCAAATCCAACAAATCGACCTCTGTTGTAATGCCCTGTACTAAATGTCTCCAATTTGTTTTATCAGGCAAATTCTTGGCAATTTCCATCTCGAGTTCACCTGCCAATTTACGAGTATCCACCTGAGCAAGCAAAACAGCTTGGTTCGCCCCTTGATCCACCCAACGCGTGAATTCCCTTCCTTTTCTCGTTAACCCAACCTTAGCTTGACTACTCACCGCAAGATAGACATAGTGCTGTATCATGCAATGGGTTCGTCCATACTCTTCATCGCGGCAGGTACCAAGGTGAAAGTGACATTCATGCGGTTTTACAATGCACAAATCAGTCTCCGCAAGTGTGGTAACGCAAGGAAAACAATACCCACCTTGATACAATTTCTTGACTTTTCTTCCACAAGCAACACATTGTTTTTCACCTAAAAACTCAAGGCGAAGTGTGTGCCCGATCAAGGGATTTAACGCTTGTGTTTGATCGCCAACCAACAGTTCATAAAAAACAGGCTCTTGTACTCTGTGGTTCAAAGCTTTCAAAATACCATCCATGGATAACGCTCCTTTTTACTACCGTGCAATAATCCCGCAAAAAAAGGCCACACTACACTAAAATGCGAGGTGTATGCGTATGCCCATTTTAGTTATCGCAGCAGTTGTACCTGCTCTCCTGTTTTTTTACATTGTATATCGAGCAGATCGTCATAAAGAGCGACCGCGATTCATCATCCCATTATTTATTGTTGGAGCCGTAATTGTATTTCCAGCTGGTCTTATCGAGAAATATTTGTTGGATTTTTACAGCGTTACCATTAATCCACCGGCTGGATTGTTAGCTATCCTACTCGTTGCTTTTTTTGTCGCGGGAATCACCGAGGAAACTCTAAAAGCTGTCTTATTTCAAAAGCTGGTATATCGCACACGTCACTTTAATGAACCTTATGATGGTATCGTCTATGCAGTAGCTATTGGCCTTGGATTTGCGATGGTCGAAAATATCATGTATGTGACCAGTAACGGTTTATCCACAGCATTTGTACGTGCATTTACGGCAGTACCTGCCCATACCCTATTCGGTATCGTCATGGGTAGTCTATTTAGTGAGTCATTATTTTTAAAACGGCCTTTGTATCGCGCCTATATCATTCCTGCGCTTTTACATGGTACTTACGATGCCTTTGCTTTAGCACAAGGTTATATCGCTAATGTCTTACTTATCGTCTACTTGATGTGGTTGGTACGATTTGCTTTTTTGCGCGCGCAAAATCTTCGTGATCAAGAAAATCCGCAAAGGAAATCCACACAAGGTTTATCCGCTGTCTAACGAGGATCATATCCATGTGTTCCAAAAGGACTCGGTGAGTTGGGTAACCCTTCAAAGACAAACAAAATACCTTCTGGTGTCTTAAAGATAGACATGTCAATCGAATCATCGATCATAAGCAAATGAAACAAATTCATATCCGTGCGAAAATATGGACTTAAATGCTCGTCCATCAGACGCAAGTTGACAACGCGGTGGCGATCACCACGAAGTAAGCGGAAACCGCCAAATACAATGACATCACCAACTTGCGTCTCTGACAAGACCTCTGAACGTGTTTTTGTTCGCACATATTCGTAAAATGTCTTTGCTTGTTTCGCTTTGCGGCTTTGATCCGTTACTAATCCGTAATGCATCTATGTAGGCCATCCTTCCACCAATAAGGAACGCCCCCTGTGGTAAACTAACCAGATTAGGGGGCATTACCTGTCGGTGTTTATGCATCCTGTTACTCTAAAGACAGTATACCTCATCTTGTACGCAGATGGGAGTCAAAATTTGTGGTCTCTTAAGTAACTTGTGGCATTTTTTCTGCAAACTATTTACGAAGTAGGTTCATTTTGCTCTTCTTCTCTCTTGCGCCGATCTTCCTCCAAGCGTTTACGCTTTCGCATGATGCGCTCTGTGTACTCATCATCAGACCACATAGATGGATCTATGCGCTGCGTTAAAAACCACATCGGAAGTACTGCCACGAGACCAATCAGTGCCACCACACCTGCACTAAGCAGAGATCGAGACCATGTCATATGAGCGCCAAAATACAAAACAAGAAATGTTCCAGGTACAAATAGGATGAGCATTCGAAGCCAAAATCTAATGTACGTCATTCAACCCATCCCTAAGGTTATACGTCTTGATCCAGGACATACTGAGCTAAAATACGCACACCATACCCAGTTGCACCAGCAGGACGATAGCCTTCCGTACTTTCAGCTTCCATAGGTCCTGCCATATCCACGTGTGCCCACGCTTGCGATTCACCGACAAATCGGCGTAAAAACAGAGCAGCAGTTATGGCTCCGCCAGAACCCTTGCCAATATTAGATACATCCGCATATACGCTCTTTAACTTCTCTTCATACTCTTGTGGCATAGGAAATGGCCATACATAATCGCCTGTGTTATCACCTGCATTTCGCAGATCATTGACAACACTATCCTCGCCAAAAATGGCAGCATAGCGAAAACCGAGTGCTTGAGCAGCCGCACCTGTCAATGTGGCGATGTCGACAACTTTCGTCGCCTTTAGTTGTTGCGCATAAATCAAGGCATCCGCTAATACCAAGCGACCTTCAGCATCCGTATTGGCCACTTGAACTGTCACACCGTTTGGATACTGAATCAATTCGCCAGGAAGCATGGAAGAAGCATCTGGCAGGTTTTCAGCGGCCGCAATAAGCCCCACCACATTACATGGGGTTTGCAATTGTACCAAAGCATCAATAGCACCCACGACTGCTGCAGAACCTGCCATATCCATGCGCATGTCAGAAATGTCGCGACCACTTTTAAGACTGATACCCCCAGAATCAAAAGTAAGTCCTTTTCCGACAAGAGCAATTAGTGGCTTTTTCGGATCAGTTACATAGCGAATCTCGATAAAGCGTGGACGATGTGTGCTTCCTTTGCCCACTGTCAATAAACCGGTCATTTGTCGCTTGACCAGTTCATCTTCAGCAAATACAGTAACGCTCGCTTGTGTATCCTTAAAATGTTCAATAACAAATTCGGATAAAACGGAAGGACGTAAGATATTAGGAGGTTCATTGCTCAAATCTCGAGCTAGAATCGTTGCATTGGCCAATACAACAGCCTTATGTACAGCTTTTTCAACCGCTTTATCAACTTCAGCAAAGACCAATTCGGTTAAACTTTGCAATGTAGGTTGCGCTTTATAGCGATCAAACCTATATGTCCCTAAGATCATGCCTTCTACAACGGCTGCAGCTTCAGCCTCTTGAGGCAAAAAACCAGGCAAAACAGGGTTGGCACTTGACCATTCTTCATGTTCGATCAAGCGTGCTGCTTGTCCCGCGGCATTTCGCAAATCTTCTGCACATATTTTAGTTGAGGTACCCATACCTACAGTAACAATAGGCGTTGCATCCATACGAAAAATCGCGGTCTCGCCTTTTTTGGCATGTACATCATGTAAAAAGGGCAAGTTGTACGTGGATAGCTTATCTGCTGCAACAAAGCGTACAACGCAAGATACACTATGCTTTTCGGTATCAAAACTGATTTTCATAACAAACCTCCTTCAAATTCACATGTCATATTTAGTATACTCTTTTTGGGCGTGCCTGTGCAGGCGATGGGAAAGGGTGGATTCTTTGTGCGTAATGAACGGACATTGGTCGAACGTGTTGTCGTTTCGAAAGCGATTGAAGGTGAATTAAGAACATTTGATGTTGATATGCATGTTTTGCATGACATATATGAGGTTTACGTATTTGATCCAGACGAAGCTTTTGAACAAGATCCATTTACAATGCCTACCTATGAACAAGCAAAGTTATTATTTGATCGCTGTATATCACTGATTATGGAGGAACCTGCATCACCTACTGAAAGCCCCTTTGACTTTGCGGAACGAATTTATGCGAAATTGACTGATTTTGTACAAAAAAACGGTTCTTAACAAACGCTCATTATCAATAAAGCATGCTATGATTTAGGAGATAAAGGGTATCTTTAAGGAGGATTCGAATGATCAAATATTATTCAGCCGTAGCAGTGATGTGTCTCATCATCTCCATATTTAGTGTTTTAATGTCCTCTTCATGGCATGTTCTTGTGCCTATTTATTTAGTTTTGGGAGCCATATTTTTAGTTATTGCGGTGGTTACCGCATCGTTCAAATCACGCTGGTGATGTGATTGTTTGAAGCAAAGCAGGTAAGGCTTTTTCCGCATTTTCTTCTACACTATAGATTTTTGCATGATTCGCTTTGGCTACGAAAGGCAATTGATTAACTGGGTACATTTTTAAACGAGTTCCAATAATCAATAAAATATCACAGGTACTCACCCAATTGACAGCTTGTGCAAAATGGCGAACAGATTGCCCTTCTAAAACAAGATCTGGCCACATCAATTCACCGCAGATACCACACCGCCAAATCGGTACTATCGGCAGTGTATTGATGTGGATTTTTGTTTGACATGAAAGACAACGGGCTCTTGTTAATGAACCATGAAGAGACAATACTCGCTTACTACCTGCCAATTCATGCAAACCATCAATATTTTGCGTAATAACACGTATACCATATTGCGCAAGTGCATGATGCGCAGCATTTGGCTTTACAGTAAGCCATTGTGTCATTAGCGCACGGTAAAGTCCTTGATATTCGTCAAGATGGTGTATAGCTTGAGACAATTGAAAGAGTTCATGTAAAGGTCGATGATGAAACTTTGCCGACAACGTGGGCAGACCACTTGCGGTGCTAATACCCGCCCCTGTAATAGCTACGATATTTTTTATTTGTGAATTTTTATTCAAATTCATATCCATCCTCTTGACGATACTCAATATATATAGTATTCTCTGAAAAAATCGCAAATACGCAAAGCGACGATGGAAAATGGTCGATGATACGGCTTCAGAGAGTCGGTGTATGCTGCGAACCGATGCTTTATTATCTGACTTAGCATTCCGGAGTGAACCATGAACGCATGATTTACATCATGCCAGTATGTGGTTACGTGATACGAACGTTATTCGTGTCGGTAGAAAACCGACTAAGCTGCCTACTGGGAAGTAGGCAGAACTCAGGGTGGTACCGCGAGCACAAGAGCTGCTTGCCCCTCAATTTGTACATGGGGCAGTAGCTCTTCTTGTTGTTACGCGCTTTCATGATCTTCACCATGTCTCGTATCACCAATATCATGCGCGATGAATCGTGCCATAGGAGGTTTTCTCATGCCAAAAATCCTCGTCACTGATCCCTTATCCGAAGAAGGGCTCGCACAACTGTTTGAAGCTACAGATATGCAAGTGGATTTAAAAATCGGTATTCCCGCTACTGAAATTATTGAAATAATCGGTGATTACGACGCGCTCTTAGTACGTAGCCAAACCAAAGTGACCGCAGATATCATTACGGCTGCAAAAAACCTAAAAGTCATCGGTCGTGCAGGCGTAGGTGTTGACAATATCGACGTCCGTGCGGCGACAAAAGCTGGTATTCTCGTTATCAATGCTCCTGATGGCAATACGATTACAACGGCAGAGTTCAGTTTTGCTATGATGATGGCCCTTGCTCGCCATATTCCGCAAGCCACAAAATCATTGTTAGATGGTCGCTGGGAACGAAACAAATTTGTTGGCGCAGAACTGCGCGATAAAGTTCTCGGCATCGTGGGTCTAGGAAGAATTGGTGCAGAAGTTGCAAAACGGGCTCAGGTATTTTCCATGCATGTCATTGCCTACGATCCTTTTTTGACGCCAGCTCGTGCAGAAAAACTCGGCGTAAAAGCAGGCACACTCGAAGATGTTATTACAAAAGCTGATTTTATTACGGTGCATACCCCCCTAACGAAAGAAACACATCACCTCATCGGGGAAAAAGAATTATCACGCATGAAAAAAGGCGTACGCATCATCAATTGCGCGCGTGGTGGGATCATTGATGAAATGGCCTTATGCAAAGCACTTGATGATGGCATTGTTCAAGGGGCGGCTTTTGACGTTTTTGAAAAGGAACCTCCCATTGATCACCCATTGCTTCAGTATCCTCAAGTTATCGCCACACCACATCTTGGGGCATCAACAAATGAGGCACAAATCAATGTTGCGGTCGACGTAGCAGGAGGCATTGTGCAACTTTTACGTGGCGGAGTCTATCCGCATACAGTCAATCTACCCTCTTTACCAGCAGAACTTCGCCAACAAATCCAGCCTTTCGCTGATCTTGGCGAAGTATTAGGTAGTCTCGCAGCACAAGTCATGCAACAAGGCGTTCAAAGCGTACAAATTCAGTACGAAGGTGAACCATCTCAATTGCAAGTGGATCCCATTACACGTGCCACATTAAAAGGTATTTTACAACAACATTATGGTGAAGAAGTTCACTTGATTAGTGTCGCCTTGTTGGCAGAAGAAATAGGTATTGATGTATCAGAAACAAAAATACCTCGTAATCAAACGTACGGAAACCATATCCGTGTGACACTCGTCGGTGACACAGAATCGGTCACTGTGGCTGGCACGTACATTAAGGGACTTGGCATCCGCATAGTTGACATCGGCGGGTATCCACTGGACATTTCCCCATCCGATTACCTCGTTACAACATGGCATCATGACGTACCAGGTATTATCGGTAGCGTAGGAAGTGTACTCGGAAAAGCTGGTATCAATATTGCTTCTATGCAAGTTGGACGTGTCAATGAAGGCGGTCAAGCACTTATGGTGATTGCAGTAGATCGTGCTGTTGCCGACGAGCATGTCCATGAAATTGAAAGCACAAACGGAATCTTACGCGTCAAATACATTGAATTACCTTTGTAATCCCTAAGTAAACGGGCTGTTCCAAGTCTCTTTTTGACTTTTGGAGCAGCCCTCCTTTTACTCTTTAAACCAATGGGAATGCAGAAACGATACATCATCATCCGGCCATGACTTCTCACCATAACGTACGGCATCATAGGCATCCAATAATGCGGAAGCAACTTCTTTACGATTAGGTTCATCCGTCCTGTTGATCACATCATGCAAGATTTCTTTTGGGGTCGCTGATGCTCGAAAGAGATAACCTTCTTTAACAGCATGAGAGACTACGTGTCGATATAAAAATCGTATACGCTCTTGCGATGATATAAGGTCCTTCCATGGTACCTCAAGAAAACGATGACGAGATCCTCGCGATCTTTTTTTTCGCGCATTTTTGTGTCGTTCCATCACTTCAACCTCATCGGTATAACCAAACTCCTGCGAGCCAATTTTCGCTAGATACTGTTGTATACTATGCCATAAACGTCGTACCCATTGCCCAAAACGAAACAACACATACGTCAACAAGGTAATCGTTGTGGCAACAGCAATAACCGTCATGATGATGTGCCATCCCGCCCACACGGAACTATGAGACACAACAACATGTTGTGTACTGTGTATAGGATGTTTTGAAACTTTTTGAGTCTTTACAACCCTTGGTGTAAAAGCGCGCATCAAAAATAAGAAAAATTGCATAATCCAAATGAATACAATATGCACCACCATCAACACAAATTGGCGCAACGTATTTAATAAAGCAAGAAACAAAATCACAGCAAGTAAAACGAATGTATATAAACGATTTTGAAATTTTGCGCGTTGTGACGGAACCAAAAAATGGCCATTGGCTGCTGATGTCTCATGCAATGCACTTTGATTAAGATCAAAGAAGACAGCACATATCATCACTATGGCACCTATACTTAAAATCGCAAACAGTATAGGGATGTGTACCCTACTTTGTAAAATGGTGGCGGCGATAAAATACAAAATGCCTCCAGTCACATAGAAGCCTACGTGAAGCGATAGCTGGTGACTTTGTACCGTGTGCCAACCAAATAGATAAGACATGATAAAGCATAGTTCATACAGCCAGAAAGGTGTACCATGAAGCCACCACACCAACAAGGTACTTAGAACGAAACCAGCCCCTAAAGACAAGCCGATTTTTTGTCTAAGTCCAATATCTGTAATTATCACACCAAAAAATACAGTACATGGCATGGACCACATTAAGATACCAAGAGATACTTGAGGATTTTTTAAAGACAGTACTTGTAGGAGTAAAAATGCCGGTAGAAAAACGACAAGCTTCACACAGGAAGCAAACCACATCATGAACCATCGCGACACGTTGATAAGTCATTCCTTCCTTCTCAAGGCGTCACTGTAAGTGAAAACAAGTTACGGAGTGACCGGCCGCTTCCAAATTGTTCTTTTGAACTAAAATATCTTCACTGAAATGGGCAGACAAAATGAGATAATCTGTCGGGGAATGATAAGTTCGCAATTCTTGTTCCATTAGGGTACGAAAACTGCAACCACACCGCATAATCATGGTAGCCAATGTGGTTAAAATGATATGCAGGTATTCTTGCCCTCCACACGGGGTGAGATAAGGCATATTGGTAACATCTGATTTCACCATACCGTTACTGGCAAATCCGACGAGAAGCCCGTTAGCGATTGCGTTTTTTGTGAGTGTAGCTGCATACGATAAACCACGTTCAAGCAGATCATTGTCCGTGACCATATCCCACATTTCTTCTGTAATTTCAAAATTAATCAAGATCATAATACGGTAATCTGCCGTAGTCTCGTGGCGATATACTTGCAACTTGCCCGTACGAGCAAAAGCAGCCCAATGTATTTGATTTTGTGGATCACCGTCAGTATAATCGCGTATTCCAGAAAAAGTAAAAGGATCCTGAATGCTATATCGACGTACAGTAATTTCACCTTGCCAACTATGGAACTCAATTGGCATATCAGCATTTGATAAAATGGCAGGATAAACGATAAGTTTAGAATCCACCTGTACTTTGAGGAACGGAGATGTAGCACCAAACAAATCACCACACGTTAATGTAGGTTCTTGTAACCCATACACCCCACGTTGTATACATGTAATCTTATGCCGGCGAGTAACTCTTGTATAAGGAGCTAACGTAAAAAGGCTTTGGTGGTGTTGCAGATCTTCACCAATCACGCTATGCAAAGCACTTGCATTCGCAAAGTGCAGACCGGAGGGAAATAGCGATTCAATAGTTAACCACGGAAGAGGCAACCATTTGTCATTTTCTAGGAACTCAATTAATTCAACGTCTTGTCCTGCATACACATACGGATCGCTAAAACGCCGAGTATACTGAATCTTTGATAGACCAAACCGGCGAAAAGTAAAATTTTGGGCAAGATACAAAACGATAGCAATCAAGAAAAGGAAACGAATATCCATGCTAATGCCACCTCCCTACCCCATAATTTCCGAAGGGACAGGTGTTGTTTGAAGGATACTATCGATAACACGATCAGCATGATGATCATGAATCCGTGATGTTGCGCTTAACAACAACCGATGAGCCAATACAGGTTTAGCCAAAAACAACACATCATCAGGTGTAATGAAATCGCGCCCTTTTAAGGCAGCGTACGCCTGACATGCATGCAATAATGCCAAGCTGCCACGAGGACTCACACCCAAAATAACATCGGGATGGGATCGCGTTCGTTCCACAATGTTCACTATGTAAGACATCAATTCTTCACAAACAGTTACCTTACAGAAGTATTCCTGCATAGCAAGAATAGTCTTTACGTCCATGACACTTAACAGCGTATCGAATGGAGCATCCTTTTTAAAACGCTTAAGAATATCAATACCTTCTTGTGTAGTCGGATACTGCATAGGAATTTTTAGAAGAAAACGATCCAATTGTGCTTCAGGAAGTGGAAATGTGCCTTGATTTTCGATAGGATTTTGCGTGGCAATAACCATAAAAGGTCGCTCAAGAAAATGTGTTTCACCATCTATTGTGATTTGACGTTCTTCCATACATTCAAGCAAGCTGGATTGCGTACGCGGTGTTGCGCGATTGATCTCATCTGCGAGAAGAATTTGCGTAAATAAAGGGCCTTGTCGAAATTGAAACTGTCCTGCTTGTTGATTATAAAAATGAATACCTGTAAGATCACTTGGAAGTAAATCCGGCGTAAATTGCACACGTTTAAAGGAACAAGCAAGAGATTTAGCAAAAGCCTTAGCCATCATCGTTTTTCCTGTACCTGGAACATCTTCTAATAAAACATGTCCCGAAGCTATCAAGGATATCAAAAAAAGATCGATCGTATCATCTTTTCCAACAATCACTTGTTGAACATTAGTCTTCAAAAGTAAGCCCCATTGCGCAATATCTGATGCATTCAAAAGATCAATCTCCTTTGCAATTTAGGCCAACTAGACAATGCTGGCGAAAATGGTATATTGGGTTTGATATTTGCAACAGAATAGGGGACACCATCACATGATCGACGGCATAAAACGTGTACTTGTCGGGAAACCGCTAAAAACTCGGGAAAACAGTCACGTAAAAATCGGTATTTTCCGCGGTATGGCAATTTTAACACCGGATGCACTTTCGAGTGTCGCCTATGCGACAGATCAGATGGAATTCATCCTAGCATCCATCATCGGTGTTGGCGCCTCGGCTACCTATGTATCTAATGTGCTTGGGTTTTCCCTCATTGGAACATTAATTGTTGCTGCTCTTGCCTTCTTGTTGTTTTTAGCGTATCAAAACATTATCAAACATTATCCGATGGGTGGCGGAGCCTATGCCATCGGGCTACACGACCTTGGAAGATATTGGGGATTATCTGCAGCCGCTACGTTGATCGTAGGCTATACACTGACTGTTGCTGTCTCCATCGCTTCTGGTGTAGATGCTATTGCTCCGTTCGTTCCTATCGTCATGCATAATAAACTATTGTTTAATATTATATTCACACTTTTAATCATGGTTATCAACCTACGAGGCACTGGAGAATCGGCAAAATTATTTGTCCCATTCACGTACCTCTTTATCGTAAGTATTTTAGTTCTTGGCGGTGCCGGCATCATTAATGGACTTCTTCATCCAAGTGAAATTCATCTCCCAACCATTCATGGTATGCAAGCGGTAAGCGGGATATCTCTTTTTCTCTTTTTACGCATGTTCGCTAATGGTTGTAGCGCATTGACTGGGATTGAAGCTGTATCGAATTCTGTACCTATATTTATAGAACCGTCGCCAAAACGCGCACAACGATTACTACTTACCCTTGTTGGAACGCTTAGCATCTTATTTTTAATCGTTTCTGGCCTTGCTTTAATTCATGGACTACAGTACAACCCTAATCTTCCGCTCATTCAGCAGGAATCCATGATCATTTTTGGTTTACATGGGATCGGTTATGTCATCAGCTTTATTATCTCGCTATCGACCATGGCCATTTTGCTCATTGCTGCCAATACCGCTTTTACAGGTTGCCCAGCTTTATGGTCCTCGATGGCTATTGATGGTTTCATGCCGCGCTGGATTCTTCATAAAGGTGACCGTCTTGTCTATAGTAATGGAATTTTCTTTTTAACGGCCATCTCACTTTTGCTCACCATTGTATTCGATGCTAAAATTGGTAGTTTGATTGCCTTATATGGTGTTTCGGTATTTTATACTTTTACAGTCTCACAACTAGGAATGGTTGTCCGTCTATTTCGTGAACGTGGATACAATTGGGTACTCTCGGCTGTCGGTAGTATCATTGGAGTCACGTTAACGGCAGCTGCTTGCTTAATTTTTGGTATCACGCGTTTTTTCGATGGTGCATGGATTGTTCTTATCAGCATCCCTCTCATGGTGTTATTGTTCAGTAAGATAAAGACGCATTATGATAAGACAAAGTTAAATCTCAAATACAATTTTGATATTCCTTTTCATAAAGACGATCCCGGGTTAACGATCGTCCCTATTGCATCCGTCAATAAAGCTTCTGTTGCTGCCTTGCAATATGCTGTAACACATTTTGATAACGTGATTGCAGTGCATGTAGTAACCGCCGATAGTGAGGATGGCATGAAACAAGCGGCGGAAAAAATCGAAACAGACTGGGAAAAATTAAATTCTGGAATTCGACTAATTGTAATGCATTCGCAATATCGTTCCGTTGGCAAGCGACTACAACGTTTTGTGGAATTCGAGTTGACCCAACATGACTCGGCTCACTTAACAATCGTTATCCCTCAGTTTTTAACAAGTCGTTGGTGGCACTCTTTGTTGCATAATAAGACTGGTAGTTTCTTACTAGGATGGCTCGTCTTCAATAAGTCTGTGAAAGTGATTACCGTTCCTTTTCGACTATCACGCTAAATCAAAGAAACCTAGGGTAGTGCTTGACCAAAGAAACCCGGTATGGTATTTGTAGGTCTAGCGTAAACGTAAAGGAGAATGACACCTGTGGAAGAAAAATCAGCAAAAAACGAGCACCAAGCACACCATCATGATGGCTCTAGAGAATTTGATCCATTGCACTTAATGGCGATGGAAGAACAACGAAAAACGTTTATGCCTCCAGACGCTACCTTAGAGGACTTTTTGACGAATTCACATGAGAATATGGTAGATTTGGGCTGTGGTGCTGGTTATTTCACCATACCAGCTGCCAAGAAGTTACAAAATGGCATGGTGTATGCGATTGATCGACAACAAAATATGATTGACATCACGCTTACTCGCGCTAAGGAACAAGGATTAACCAATGTTCGTGGCATTGTTGCCTCAGCAACCAAAATTCCACTGGAAAACCACACGATCGATGCCATGCTGATGTCCATGATGTTTCATGATGTTAAGGAACAAGATGCTATGTTAGAAGAAGCTAAAAGAATCTTAAAACCCGAAGGTATTCTCTACATGGTGGAATGGGATCAAGAGCAAAGTGACTTTGGACCACCCATGAATATTCGCATTCGTCCAGGAACTTTAACCCATACGCTAGAAAAAGCTGGTTTTTCTGTACAACGTATGCATCATGCTGCTAACCATCGAGCCATTTATTTTGTTTATGCGCTTGCACCGAAGCAATAGGACACGATGTATGAAAAGCCGCTTCCCTTAATGGGGCGCGGCTTTTACATAGTCAATAACAAACTGTGCAAATCGTTTCGTTCCTGCTGATAAGCTTGTTTGGTGCCATCATGCGATACCAACAGAACGGGTAAGCGAATCCCCTTGTATTGTTACTTCGCGGATACCAGTTGGTTCGACACCTTGTGTACGCATAGTGTAACCCTGCTTAAAGAAGATAAAGGATTCATCGCGTAATTCTTCACAAGTGCCCTAACTAGCCACAAACTCAATCTCATTGAATTTACCGATTATGCTTTTCGTACCTTTCGCAAAACGCCAGCACATCGACGAGCAAACATTTTGCATAACATAGCTGAAAGATTGCTGATCATAAAGAACAAGCCGTCAACCTCATCGTGAAAACTACATCGCCTATGTGCAACATCAGCCACGCGGTGTAGTCAGTGCTATTACCACCATCAACTTTCCGTTCAATTTGGTTGCGCACAAGGTTGGTACTGTGATTGCGGCCGGTAATACGTTGTCTTAAAACCTTCCGAACAAACCCCATAATCTGCGCTTTTTTTGGCAGAATTCTTCGCCAATGTTGGGCTTCCTGCGGTAGTTTAAAATATTATTCCTGGGTTTGGACATGAACTTGGCGATATTCTTGTAACCCATCCAAAAGTGTCCTATGTTACATTTACTTGGAGTCCGCGAGTTGATAGATATACAATTTGTGGGGTTGCGCAGAAATTTTTATCAAGATATAGAGATAAAGTAATTATACCTCATTACATCGGGCTGCCATCAAAGTATCTGATGACAGCCCGATGTAATCCCATTAACCTATCGACGACGGCAAGTATTGATGCCAAATAGTCTATAAATAAGACAATTACCAGATAAACCTGTAAACAATGCCAGTACAGCAAGAATAAAAAACAAAACAGATAAACCATAGTGGGTAACAAAACCTAGAATAAGGAAAATAATACCGAGAATAATGCGCCACATACGATCCGTCTTGCCCTCATTTACCCAATTCATGAACAACCTTCTTTCTGAAGAAAGTTATTGAGTTTGTCTCTATTTACTATACCTATATAGGTACTTTTATGCAATTTATTTATCTACTTGTATTTCTACAAGATTCTGATATTGTTCAATAAAATACTCGAGATTTTTTTTGCGTATACAAATGTCAGTATAACACATCTGCAATTCTTCCATGCCATGTTCTGTTACGTGATAGATACGTTTTGCAGGACCTGAGTCTTCCGTATTCCAGTAAGATGTTACACATCCTCGCTCTTCCAAATCCCGAAGTACGCGATAAACTGCCCCACTATCAATATCCTGATGATCTGGCATCATACTAGATATCTGACTCCACAATGATCCACCATGTGCATCTTTATCAGCTAAAAACAACAAAATAAAGGCTGGCAAATGTCTGTTTTTTCTACCCCTAACAGAAGTTCGTTTTTCCATTTCCGATTCCACCTTCGTATCGCATCTTATTTTTAATTGACAGTCAACTTTAATCACTGTATTATACAGTATACTATAATAAACATTAACGAGGAGGTAAACCATGGACATTCAACAAGCTAAGTCAGAACTTATTGCAGTAGCACAAACACTTCGTGATACCGGGTTACTGTTTCGCAGTCATCATGCCAACTTATCAGCTCGTCTAACAACTGATACTATGATAATGACACGTGGTGGAAATGTTGCCAATCTAGACGAGAATAGCTTTGCTATGATCAAAATGGATGGCACAGTTTTAGAAGGTGATGTCATGCCGGCACAAGCAGAAATTATTCAAATGCATGCAGCCGTCTATCGAGCAAGAGAATCTGTCGGTGCTATTATTCATACACATGCCCCACATGCCACCGCCTTTGCGATTGCCCATCAGCCTATTCCCGTGGTTTATGAACCTTTAATGCGTTTTGGTGTAACTGAGCCAACACCTGTTATCGCCTGGGCTCCTCGAGGATCTGATGCTTCTGTTCAAGGCATTGTGGATGCTGTACGATCAAAACCTGGTGTTTCTGCAGTACTCTTAGCCAATCATGGCGTTTTAGCATTTTCAAACTCACCAACAGAAACTGCACAGTTTTTAGCTACGCTTGATGAGGCCGCTGAGTTACTCTTACATGCACGTCTTTTGGGAAAAGAACAACCATTACCCGATCAGGCATTCGAACAAATTAAACAACGTAAACAAGCCTTTGAAAAAAGTAAATAACTATACACGCTGAGGTGTTTTCCTTGAAAGCGAACGCACCATTGAATGAAAAACGATCCTATCGTTGGATCGTTTTTCTCACCATTGTCATTGGCACTTTTATGGTCAACGTTGATAGTAGCATTGTGAACGTTGCCTTACCCATATTGCAACTTCGTTATCATGTCACCTTAAACCTTTTGCAATGGGTAGTAACAGGTTATCTACTTGTGATTACGGCTATTTTACCTATGATAGGCAGCATGTCGGATAAACTTGATCGTAAAAAAATGTTTATCGCAGGAATCTCATTATTTACCTTAGCCTCGATACTTTGTGCTTTATCGCCAGGATTTAATGAATTGGTGATATTTCGCATGCTTCAAGCTTTTGGTGGCGCCTTAATTCAAGCCAACGTCATGTCTATCGTTGCCTTTACTTTTCCAAAAGGTCAGCGTGGTAAACCACTTGGGCTCATCAGTAGTGTGGTAGCTATAGGGACTATTGTTGGTCCTGCTGTTGGGGGCATTGTACTTGCTCTCATGGGATGGCGTTATATTTTCTGGGTAAATGTTCCTTTTGGAATCATCTCTATTGTTCTAAGCATTTTTGTGCTAAAGCCTATTTCACGTGGAATTGGCATGAAGGAATTTGACTGGTGGGGATCTGTATGGTTTTTAGTAGCAACGATCACGCTGTTACTCTATATATCAAGTGGTGATTCTCTAGGTTTTACAAGTATAACTGGTATTCTTTTGCTGATCGTGAGTCTTATAAGCTGGATTGCCTTTATTCGACGACAATCGCATGTCAAAGGTCCACTCATTGATCTTTCCTTATTTTTATCACCAAGGTTCTCTATTAGTAATATAGCTGGATATATCTCATATATAATCATGATTTTCCCTTCCATGATCTTACCATTATATATTGAACAACTTCTTCACATACCGGTGTCTCAGATGGGTCTTTTATTGATGGTTCAGTCCATCGTCATGGTACTGATTGCTCCACTTGGTGGCTGGCTTAGCGACCATAAGGGGGCTTTTCTCCCGACAGTGTCCGGTATGGTGCTCATGACCATAGCTATGTTAGATATGTTTTCTTTAGGTAGAAATAATGGCATGATCACGATCATTGTCGCACAGACTTTGTTAGGCGCAGGATTGGGCCTTTTCACCTCTCCCAATAATGTCGTGGTTATTGAATCGGTACCCATTCAAAAAAGTGGGCTTACGGGAAGTTTAATTGCAACCATTCGAAATTTCGGCCGCGTCACGGGTGTAGCCTTTGCTATGCTGTTGTTACAGGCAGCAGTTGGAACGCAAATTCACTATCCTGCGACTCAATTTATCAATGGCATTCATTTGGTATTTGGTACCGGAATTCTACTTGGCCTAGCCGGTACAATTCTTGTATCCATACGTAAATCGGGCTTACTTCATGCCTAATATCTTAAGGTTCATGATACATTGTCCAAAAACTTGAACGGTTTGCTTTATTGTGCTTACTTTCATATAAGGCACGATCAGCTTTTCGTATAATCTCAGCGATAGTATTCGTCGAATCGTGCGACATGCGATACAGATAGACACCTGCACTCAAATCAAGTGAAACGATGCTAGCATCGATGCCATCCATAGGCGTACGCACAATCTCTCGAATCTTTTCAAGCATGATGCGTACCTCCTGAATAGAAGTGCAATGTTCAAGAAGCAAAACAAATTCATCGCCACCCAAGCGTGCCATGAAATCTGTACGACGCAATGACGATTTCATACGTTGACTAAAATGTCGCAACACCAAGTCCCCTGCTTCATGTCCATAGGTATCATTGATAGCTTTAAAGCCATCAAGATCCATTATAATAACCGCTAACAGCCAACCTTGTTGTTGTACGTCTTTCATCGCCTTTTTTAGCGTTTTAAATAAAGTACGGCGATTAGGCAACCCCGTCAGTTGATCGGTAAACGCCTGATGTGTAAGGGCGTTTGTTAGATGATACCGTTCTGTTACATCAACCGATGTCCATACAATCGTTGCATGTTCAGAATCTTCACTTTCAATGCGCTGACCTGAAAGATCGATAAAAATGGAATTTCCATCTTTACGAAGCACTTCGAGATCACGTAAGCTACCATTACCTTCTTCAAGAATCTTTTTGGCCAAATCGGCCATACGTTGATTTTGCATAGCATTAGGATAGATTTCAGCCGTACTATGACCAATAATATCCTCTTTACAAGCATAGCCCATCAAATTGATAAATGCTTGGTTCACCTCAATGATCACACGTTCAGGATAACGTACCATATCAATCCCTGCCGTCGTACTAGCAAGCAATCTTGCACGCTCGGCACTCAATTGTCGAATTGCCTGCTCTTGCGTGTGCCTTTCTGTCACATCCACATGCGTCCAGAGGATGTGCAAACGATCTTGAAGACACAACCGTTGACCATAGAGATCTACATAAATTATGGCTCCGTCCAATCGACAACAGGGAACATTTTTGAGCATACCTTGTCCAACATCTAAAATGTGTTTAGCAAGTATTCCAACTCTTTCGTAATCCTGATCATTTAAATAAAACTCACGTACTTGATGATCCATCAACTCTTGTACATCGTGCGCACCATAGATTTCTACCATGCGAGAGTTAATTCGCTCAACGATTCGCTCCGGATACCGCATCACGTTGATACCCGCGGCAAGATTGTTGAGCAAAGCCGCATTAAAGGCGTTCGCTTCACGTTCAGAATGCAACATGTCAAGTCGATCTAACCCAAATCCGATATCTTGCGATAATGTTTGAAGCACTTGCTCAAGTTCCTCATCAATATGATTTTTTTCCTCATCGTAGACATGAAAAACGGCCCACAATGTTCCTTCCCGATAGATAGGCAAAGAAGTTGTGGCTTCTAGATCTCTATACGTATTCACACTAGACGAAGCAATAATTATGCCACCACCTTGCGATTGCTCAATCCAGGCTTGCATCAAGTCCGTATACGAAACCAAGAGATCGCATAGTTTTTTTAGCAAGGCAGGAACATTTTCAGCGACCGCCATCGCTTTATTGGCCTCAAAAAGCAATTGATTGTACTTCATGACACGTTGCAACCACTGTGCATGTTCATGCATGGATTGCTCTAACATTCTTTGGTGTGTGATATCGATACCAAGCGTAAAAAGATAGGCCGTTTGTCCTTGGTCATCCTTCATCACGGTGTTCGTCCAACGAAACAGGTGCTTCTCTCCGGCAATAGAAATCCAATGGTTTTCATATTCCATGGGAACGGAGCCATGAATAATGTCAAAAAGTTCATGAACATGTCCACGTTCCTCTATAGGAATGAAATTTTCCCAAAAGTAAGGTTTCCCTACCACGTCTGACTTACAAAAACCCATGAAGTTTTCGGCAGCTTTGTTCACGTGAATAATTTCGCCATGAACATCAATGACCATCGCAATCGCATCAATGATATCAAAAAATTGCCAACCGATTATTTCATTGTTGACCATCATATAGTCCATCCTTCACACAAATTTGTTGCAAATAATCTTCTTGCGCAACTGGCTGGTGAAATAGATATCCTTGAAACCGTGAGCAGCCCATATTGATCAAACGATCACGTTGGTCTATCGTCTCTACACCTTCTGCGATGACAAACAAGCCTAAATGTTGAGCCATACTTATAATTGTTTCAACGATCTTTTCTGCCTTTGGATCTTTGATCATAGCAAAAATAAAACTTTTATCAATTTTCACCTCATTAACGGGTAAGTCCAGCAGATAAGCTAAGGAGGAAAAACCGGTCCCAAAATCGTCAATAGAAATTTGTAAACCTGTAGCACTGAGTTTCTTAAGTTTACATATAGTGTTTCTGCCCTCCTGTAATGACCGAAAGTTGACGAAGTTGCCTGTCCAAAGTTTGCTCGATACAATGTCCATATCCTGAAGAAAGAAAAAACGTCTCTGTTTTCGTCATGCTGCACGAACAGCA
>JAKADA010000044.1 GCA_021820975.1 Bacillota bacterium | reverse complement strand
TGTCGACGGCGTCATTGTAGTTGGCAATAACTACGAAGCAGCAGATTTCTTTTTGGGAAAATCGCAAAAGGTAGTATTTGTTGATCGCTGTCCGGACATATCTTCCTTCAGTTCTGTCGTGATTGATTTTGCCAGTGCTACATACAAAGTGTTGGATCACCTCCTTAGCTTAGGCCATAAACGAATCGGATATATCGGAGGTATTCAAAACGGTGGCTTGGACGAAGATTTGCGTTTACTGGCAATGAGAGAGCATTTGGGTTCAATGCAGATGTATTTTGAAAAACACGTTCATATTTCGCAAAATTGGTCTGTCATGGGTGGTTATGAAATGGCGAAACTTGCAATGGCTTCAGGCAACTTAGCTGATGCCTACTTTATAGCAAGTGATCCAATGGCGATTGGGGCAATTCGTGCGTGGACAGAAGGTGGAATACGTGTACCGCATGATGTGGCTGTTGTTGGTTTTGATGATATAGAGTTAGCAGCTTATGTCACACCTCCTCTTACAACCGTAAATATTCCCACAGAAATCATGGGGCAGATGGCCGCTAATTTATTAGTGGATGGAATAGGCGACTTCGATATTCCAGTTGCTTTGACCGTGCCGACTAATCTCATAATTCGGGAGAGTTGCGGGTCAAGGCTATCCTTAAATACGGGGAGCGATAGCCTTTGAATGGGCAAAAGATGATTGTTGCGGTTTGGTATCGGATTGGCGTATGGGCCGCTAATTTTTTTATACTCAATCTACTTTTTCTCGTGACGGCAGCAGGGATTGTAACACTGCCGCCAAGCCTTGCAGCTATGATGGGTACCATCATCAAGTGGAATGAGACAGGCGATGAATCCGTGTTTTTTCTTTACTTCTCCGAATGGAAACGATTAGCCAAAAAAAGCTATGCAGCTATTACTCCAATCCTTTTTATTACGATGATTTTGATTGGAGAATGCTCTTTTTATGGAATGCAGCGGAGTTCAGGTGGAGTCATTATGTTAGGACTTACGTTAAGCTTTTCACTCGTATTCATTTCGATATCGACGTATATTTTGCCACTTGTTGTTCGCTTTGATTGGACGATTTTTCAACTTGTCCAGTCAGCCATATATCTTGGCCTCAAGTATTGGGGACGTACGATGGTCAGAATTGCACCAGCAATATTGGTTTTAGTAGCACTTATTATGGTATTTCCCGGTATTTCCGTGTTTGGTGTGTTTCCGATAGTTTGTTGGTTTTTATATCGCGTAACAAAACAGCCTATTGCTTACACATTTAGCCAGGATGTAACCGTTTCCTAAACAATAAAACGACGATAAGAGGTGTCAAATATGGCTGTTACTGTAGATAGACTTGCCAAATTGCGTTCTAGTAAAGCTAAGGTACGGCGCAATCGATTATGGGGATGGCTGTTTATTTCTCCATGGGTAGTTGGGTTTCTAGCTTTTACTTTATACCCCTTTATTGCTTCACTTTATTACAGCTTTACAAATTACAACATTCTTTCGGCACCACAGTGGGTAGGGTTGCAAAACTATCAGTATATGCTGCAGGATGGACTTTTTTGGCAATCTTTAGGGAACACCCTTTATTATACGATTGTATTTGTACCTGTTTCGACAGTGGTTGCTATCGCTATTGCCATGCTCCTTAATATGAAGATTCGAGGTCAGACGATATACCGAACTCTTTTTTATTTACCTAGTGTTGTACCTTTGGTCGCCTCTTCGGTTTTGTGGTTGTGGTTATTTAATCCTTCCTTTGGTTTTATCGATGCTTTTTTACGCGCTATGAATCTTCCGGCACCTGGCTGGTTGTATTCAGATGCTTGGGTTAAACCGTCGCTTATTCTGATGAGTTTATGGGGGATTGGACAGCCCATTGTCATATACCTAGCTGGTCTTCAAGGTGTGCCTCAAGAACTGTACGAAGCGGCGCTACTTGAGGGCGCTAATGCTTGGCAACGTATTCGGTCGGTGACTCTACCCATGATTAGTCCGGTTATTTTATTTAACGTAATTCTCGGCATGATTGGATCATTTCAATACTTCACACAAGCTTATGTTATGACGCAAGGTGGACCTGATAACGCATCTCTGTTTTTTGCTCTTTACCTATATCAAAATGCATTTCAATATTTGCATCTCGGTTATGCTTGCGCAATGGCTTGGCTATTGTTTGTTCTTATACTAGTTGCCACCTTACTTGTATTTCGATCATCTGCTCGGTGGGTTTATTACGGTAATGAACAATAATTGCGTGAAATGCATGGTAAGGAGGTGATGCCGAGAGGTTAGCAATGCGTGTATCAATCATTGTTTCAATAACATTAGAAATTATTTGAGGGGGGCTTAGCATGTCAAAGAATTGGACAAAGAAGCTTGGGCTTTTAGCTGTATCACTATCTATGACGGGTATGGCAACAAGCAGTGTTTATGCCGCTTCACCAGCACATCATGTTGCGCCAAAACGTTCTGGCAGTGTCGTACAATTGACGTATTGGAACATGTGGTCTGGTATTTGGAGTGGTGTCGTACAGAAGATGGTGAATCAGTTTAATGCAACACATCCTGGAATCCATGTTCATATGTTATCGATTCCGTCTGCTGACGGTGAACAAAAATTACTAACGTCCATTGCTGCAGGCGATGCACCAGATGTCTTCACCGAATGGAATCCTTACGTAGCAGCATTTGCGCAGCAACATGCTCTACTAAACCTAGATCAATTCATGACAGGGAAATATGCCGGATTGAAACACTGGTTCTATCCCGTAGCAGCAAAATGGGGAACGTATCAAGGCAAGTTATATGCGATGCCTTGGACGATGAATACATTTTTGCTGTATTACAACAAAACGATTATGAAGCAGTCCGGATTGAATCCAAATAAACCGCCTAAGACAATAGCGCAATTGTGGGCCGATCAGGCAAAAGAGTGGCGTTTTGGTAAAGGCGGAGTCGTAAAACAAATGGGATTTTACCCCGATACAGGTAGTTGGGATAAGTACATGAGTATGTTTGGGTTGACCCCATCGGATTTGTACAATGGAAAGCAATACACGCTGACTGGACCAAAGCAACTCACATTAACCAAGTTTTATGCGCAGTTTAGCAAGTACCCCTACTCACAAGTAAGCGCATTTTCCAAAGGGTTAAGCGGTGCTACGGGAGGTTCAGAAGATCCTTTCGAATTAGGGAAAGAAGGCTTCTATGTCAGCGGAATGTGGGAAATCCCAACCATCCATCAGTATAATCCGCATATGCAATATGGGGTCGAACCCATTCCTGTGGCACCTGGTGGGTTTGCCAACACTACTTATATTAACGGAAATTTTAATGAAATTCCAGCCGGCACAAAACACCCGCAGCAAGCATTTGAATTTATTGCGTGGATGTCTGGATATAACAATGCGGCTTGGGCAGCTAAAGCGTATCCTACCGGGGGCTGGATTCCCAATTCGCCGAAAATTACTGCTCAACCAGCATTTCAGAAATTTCTGAATTCCGATTCATTACAAAAACCATTTGTTAACGTCATGTTAAATCCAAAGGATTCGTATGCTCCAGTGACACCCGTTGACATGTATTACTTGCAAAAAATGACAGATGCAATGAATTACGTCATACAGGGTCAAAAAACACCCCTAGCAGGATTGCAATACTGGGAACAAGCTGATAATCAACAGTTAGCAATGTCAAGTCATTAAAGAATATTGATCTGTGGTGTCATTCCAGGCATGTGACGTTGCCTGGAATGACAATCTAAATCAGGGAGGAGAATGCTAATGTCGCTTCAACCGATGTCTATGGTTAAAAATGTGCCACTAAAAAAGCGGTTGCGAAACATATCAGGAAGTACGATTAAACATTTGGTTCTCATTCTTTTGGCTATATCTTTTGTATTCCCTATGTTTTGGATGATATCAACATCGCTTAAACCTGATATTGAACAGTTGCGCTGGCCCCCTGTATGGATTCCTAATCCATTTGACTGGGCAAACTATCCACGAGCTATGAATTTTGAGCCATTCCTTCACTATATTTTAAATACGTTGTATTATGGAGTTCTTTCAGTTATTGGAACAGTAATATCTAGCAGTGTTGTTGCATACGGCTTTGCAAGAATTGATTTTCCAGAAAAAAAAGTGCTTTTCATCATAATGTTGGCGACGTTAATGTTGCCTTTTCAGGTAACCATGGTGCCGTTGTTTATCCTATTTAAAACAATAGGTTGGGTCGGCTCTTTTAAGCCTCTTATAGTGCCAACTTTTTTTGGTAGCGCATTTAATATTTTTTTGCTAAGACAGTTCTTTATGACAATTCCTATTTCATTGTCAGAAGCCGCGTATATGGACGGGGCAAACGAATTTACGATTTTTTTACGTATCATTCTGCCTTTAGCTAAACCTGCTCTGGCGACGGTTGCATTGTTTCAATTTATTTATGCTTGGAATGATTTTCTGGGACCTCTTATCTACTTGAATGATCAATCTTTGTATACCGTGTCACTCGGTCTGCAGACTTATGTCAGTTCGTATGGAACACAATGGGGATTGCTCATGGCAGCGTCAACAGTTGCTACGTTGCCGATCGTGATTTTGTTTTTCTTAACACAGCGCACATTTATTCAAGGTATTTCGTTATCTGGACTAAAAGGATGAGAGGATTGACTACCAAGTGGCAATTTACTTCGATGAAGTGACACAGCAGTTTCATTTGCAAGCAGGTCAAACTAGTTATGTGATACAAGTTCATAAAGGGGCCTATCTGATCCATCGATATTTTGGACGGCGGTTATTAAACCCAAAGATTGAGCAACCATTGATCACGGTGGATCGTGCCTTCTCGCCCAATCCAGATCCTTTAGATGATACTTTCTCCCTTGATACCGTGCCTCTTGAGTATCCTGTTTTTGGTTCATCCGATTTTCGTTTGCCTGCTTTTGAGGCGGAATTGCACGATGGATCATCTATTGTGGATTTGCGCTATAAGACATATCGAATTTTTTCGGGAAAACCGAAATTAGATGGATTGCCAGCTACGTATGTTGAGCATGAGAACGAGGCACAAACACTAGAGATTGATCTATTGGATGAAACCCTTCAACTCACTGTAACGCTTCGTTACACCGCCTTTTTAAGCCACAGCATTATAGCGAGGTCAGTTAGTGTTGCAAATTGTGGGCAACATGACGTTAAACTTAAGCGCGTACTATCTGCTGTATGTGATTTTCCCAATGGATCATACAATATGCTTCATCTCCCCGGTGCGCATGCTAGAGAAAGAGAGGTCTCTGTTTTACCGGTGGGCCGTATGGCTCAACTTCTTGAAAGCCGAAGGGGAGCAAGTAGTCATCAACAAAATCCATTTTTTGCTCTTGTTTCACCAAATACAACTGAAGACTCGGGAGAAATTTTTGCTTTTTCCTTTGTGTACAGCGGCAACTTTTTGATGGGAGTAGACCCTGATCAATATGGCATGATTCGTGCCATGGTGGGTATCAACCCGTTTGGTTTTGCGTGGCAGCTAAAACCTGGTGAGACATTTCATGCGCCTGAAGCATTGCTTGGTTATTCGCAGCAGGGATTGGGGAGCATGTCGCGTGATTTTCATCGTTTATTTCGTACTCGACTTGTTAGAGGAACATTTAGGGATCAAGTGCGCCCTGTTCTTATTAATAACTGGGAGGCTACATACTTTACGTTTGATCAAGAAACATTGCTCGATCTCGGACGCAGTGCCTCGAAATTGGGTATTGAACTTTTTGTCTTAGATGACGGATGGTTTGGTCACCGTGACAATGATCGAAGCTCACTTGGTGATTGGAAAATTGATTTTCGAAAGCTGCCAGAAGGATTGCAATCGTTAGAAAAGGGGTTACGTGATCAAAATTTAAAGTTTGGCATATGGGTGGAACCTGAGATGGTATCACCAGACAGTGATTTATATCGTGAACATCCTGATTGGTGTCTGCATGTCGGTGATCGTTCTCGATCGCTTGGACGACATCAGCTGGTATTAGACTTTTCTCGCAGTGATGTACAAGAGGCTATCTTAGATCAGTTGACCCATCTTCTGCAAAGTGCGCCCATACAGTACGTTAAATGGGATATGAATCGCCATATGACAGAGGTTGGTTCAGTAGCTTGGCCGAAGGATCAGCAAAGTGAAGTGGGGCATCGTTATATTTTAGGGTTGTATCATGTCCTCGAAGAACTGACGAAGCAGTTTCCATCCGTTTTATTTGAAAGCTGTTCAGGGGGGGGAGGCCGCTTTGATCCAGGTATGTTGTATTACATGCCGCAAGTTTGGACTAGCGATAACACCGATGCCATTGGACGGTTATTTATTCAATTTGGCACGAGTCTGCTATACCCGTCGATTTCCATGGGGGCACACGTTTCGGCTGTTCCTAATCACCAAGTAGGGCGTATTACACCGATCGATACTCGCGGATTGGTCGCAATGATGGGCAATTTAGGTTATGAACTAGATGTACGCAATTTGTCTTCTCATGATCGTGATCGTGTAAATGAACAGGTACTGTTTTATAAAAGCATTCAGCGCCTTGTACTATTTGGAGATCTCTATCGCTTGCGTCATCCAAATACACAAAAAGATGCTGCATGGATGTACGTTGGAGTTGATCAAAGAGAAGCCATCGCCACGTATGTGCAGATTTTAGCTCAGGGGAATCCACCAATGGATAGACTTATGTTGCGAGGCTTAGATCCTATCATACAGTATGAGGTGTCTCTTATTGTTCATGATCTTCAGTATAGTATTCCGGAAAATGTATTACATGTGGCGGCATTCGGAGACGAATTGATGAATGTTGGTCTAGTGATACCTTATTTACTTGGAGATTTTCGCGCCTGTGCTTGGACTCTTAAAGCCAGATGAGATTTTCATTATACGAGTGTAGATTAAGTTGCAAAGAAAGATATCAAAAAGAATGAAGCAAAAGCAATGGTATAATTGCATGGAATCCACCTAGACGTTTTGACGATTCGCAGTCGTCAAGGCGTCATGTTGCTTTCAGCCTAGACGAACAATCACAACAAGCAATCCAGACAGCATAATCGATAATATATGGTAGGTGGATGAATCCATTGCGTCCCCTTTTCCTATTGTCGCTCAACCTACGAACAAATTTTAAGAAATTGATTATTTCGGATTATCCTGAAATTTCGGCCGAATGCATAGACAGATTTGTATTTTTATATTTGCACTACTTGTTCTTGGATAATCTTTGGAGAATTCTTAAATCTAATAGAAGGCTCGTGTCAATTCACTGCGTCGTAACAGTTTTGAAAGATGGATGCCTTACGCAATTCTCTTAACTCGGGCTAACTTGCTCAGTGCAAGAGCGGAGCCGAGCAAGACAATAGTATTCAAATAGAAAGTGGCAGTGACCTACTTGATTACACGAACGTATAAATCATTCACCGCCAATTGAAATCGCTTGCCCTGACTGGGCTCATGAATCTGCAAAACGCTCATATTTATATCAACAGGTAAAAACATCAACTTTTTTAGAGTATTTTACATTATAGGATTATGACCCTCATGTGATTTAAATACTCATTCCCTTTTAGGGCACAATCATTGGAAAAGTAGAATGAGTATCTAGAACTAAACGGCTACACAACCGGTGAACGTATGATTTACTGGAATAAGTCGCTTAAAAGGATGATTGTAATGCCATCATGGTCCTTTTTATCTCCAAGAAATCTAGCCAAAGGGAAGTCCTATCGTATTGGAGCGCAGTGGCCTGACAAGTTATTTTCCGGGATGGAAACGCAGCAATACCCCAATAAAGGTCAACTAACAAGCGGCAGACAGGCCACCATAAGTGTCAAGGATCCAGGGTGGCTTGGACTTCTCAGACAGTATGGTCGAAGTATCATCGTTGACCTTGAGAAAACTTGCAAAATTGAATGGATATCATTGAAATTTTTACTCAATATAGATGCAGGGATTCTCGTCCCAAGTGTGGTGTTTTTTTACGTGTCATTGGATGGGACTCGTTGGACAAAGATAGGCTCAGCACATGATAGTGCAAAATGGTATGAAAAGGAACCACAGATTTATGAATTTAAGTTGGAGAGAGTCGCGTATGCTCGCTTTGTAAGAGCACAGTTTGTTGCCAAAGTATATGCGTTTGTCAATGATTTCATCGTTTATGGATCATCGGTACTTCGTCAAACAAGGCAATTTGAGGAAGAAATGTTGTCACAAATTATGGGAGATAATTACTTAGTAGATTTGCAGGATACAAGAATTGAACCTATTCAGGTACGTCGTGTATCAGAAAAATACCGAGAGATAATCAGTTCAGGCTACTTAATTGCTGATAATGGAAAAAGTAGTGCCATTCGTAATCTAGCTCTCATTTATACGGGTGCTCATGATCTGCAAAATACATGGACTGTAGACGATTTTCTACCCATGGTTACCTATATGACAGTGGACCGCGAAATTGCAGGATGGCTGTTTGACGGTGCGCTATTTGTACCCTATGGTAAAATGCCGACTAGCGCTGCTGCATGGTCTTCATGGGTTGTGGATTTATTTACTCCTAGTACTCAATTGTTTGCCTTGGAGGAGGCTGTAGGTCGCGCCAAGGAAGTGATGCACGATCCTGAACACAAGGTGCGTTGTGTTATTACAATTCCATCCACGATAAGTGAACCGAGCGACTTTGGTTCGATTGAACCTAGGGGGAGATCTTTTGTATTTGATCATGAAGCTATCGGACATGAAGAGGCTTTTAAAAACAAACGAGATGCCATTCGTTGGTTGATGCAAATGGTATTGCACCGGTGGGGGGAAGCGATGTTTGCTCACTTACAGTTGACAGGATTTTATTGGCAACCCGAATTTCTTAATGAAAAAGATCCCTATGATATTCATTTGATTCAAAGTATTGCGTTGGATATTCATGCTAAAGACTTAATGTTTTATTGGATTCCTTTTTATGGAGCGCCGGGTATACCTGATGCAGGCAATTTAGGTTTTGATTGTGTGATGCTACAACCTGGCGTGTCATTTCATGGGGACATCGATAGCAAGGCGCGCTTTGAAGCTTGCGTTGCGCAGGCAAAATACTATCATATGGGAATTGAACTTGAACTGCACTGGGATATACTTAACCGTCAGGAACCTAAAAAAGCGCAGATCGCACTGGAAAAGTATGAGGAGTATTTACAAGCTGGCATTTTGTACGGTTTTTCCACTAATGTGATGAAAGCCTATTATCTTGGATCAAAATCATTTTTACAATGTTTTACAAGTGATGAGGAAAGAGCAAATTTGGTTTATGAAGACACTGTTCGATTTATTAATGGATCGTATTCCATGGATGATCAGCATCAGTCACAGCAATAAAGGGGGAATTCCCATCATGAAGTGGTTAGTAACTAGCCTTGCTGCAAGCACCGTGATAACAGGAATGTTGGGAATTGCAAAAGCGAATGCTATCGTTAACGTTGAACCGAAATTTGCCGTTTCTACATTACGATTACCAAATGGTAAGACGCTTACGAATCAAACTGCAAACTTGAGTAAAGCTAAGTATAAGGACCTTGAAATATCTCTACAGGTCATCGGTGTTCCACAGCAGTATCCCTATGGACTTAGTGTGGTAGGCAATCACTCTGAGATTCTTAGTCAATACGATGTGGAAACATCCAGTGGAAAGGCTTGGTTTGCTCTCAATAAGCGTACGTCGCCTTCTGCTGTAAAAAGTACGAAAGCGACCTATGAATATTGGGCGGCGATTGAGCGAACCAGTCTGACTACGAGTTATTCTATCGATTATTGTATCGAAGCTACTGTGATAGGAAATCGTGCAAAAGCAAAACAAGAATTCATAGCATTGCTTTCATCTTGGAAAGTTCCTGCAAACGCGAATAGCAATACCAATATGCAAGACGATAGGTTGATTATAAAAACGCTAACTAAGTATTTAGACGCTTTTAATATAGGGAATTTGCTGAAGGCTTATTCTATGTTTGCGGATATAGCCCATCATATGTCATTGAAACAATGGAAAACGCAAGGTGACCCCCAAAAAGGATGGAGACCTGTTGTAAAACGTATTCATGTTATCGAAAAGGACAACCTTGCTTTGGTTTATATGGTTGCAACGATTTTGCCTCCCACTGTTAAACAAAGACGCATTTTTATCTTTGTTTATCCGATGATCAAGCAGAACAATGTTTGGAAAATGGTATATGATGAAGCGGATTTTGGACTTCAAAACATTCAGCTATTCAATCGGTTAAATACCGAGATGCAATCCTATGCGCAAAAACAACATGGTAGACTCTAATAGCCGTACTTAATTTAAAAACATGTGAACCTTGAACGATGGCTACCTGTCCTAGTCACTTAAGTCATTTGCCAAGGAGTCAAACTAGTTGACCTGCGAACGAAGCAACGGATACAGTCTTTCTTCACCATGCAGGACATGTTTCATCTCATGGAAGAACGGATATCCGACAGACACAATTGCATATAACGCAAGCCTAGCAACTTCAACTTGATATTGTCGCTCAGGCGGTTTTACGACCAATGAATTAATACCCGTAATACGAAAAGAGCCTTTCCTTAAATTTAAAAGTCCCGCTTAGGCTTGTTGCCTTTGCGGGACTTTTATGGTGGTGATACGTTATACTGTGCAGATTTCAGACCGAAGGCTAATGACTATCGGATGACATGATTACTCAACTCATTCTTCACAATCGCAATCCTTCTCCAGTTCAAGCTCGAGAATCTGAAATGGAAGTAATTTCTCTAGAAAAATGGTTCGATTTCGTCTGGAATGCTTTTGTTTCAATTCAATTAATTTCTCGATATCTATAAATCCTGTGACAACGACCCCTCCTAATGATGAATCGGATTTTGGGATCTTTTCTCTACTGGTAACAATTTTTTTTTCGACAGACACAACTCTGACAATATCCTTTTTGTGCCATCTATCCTCAAACATTGTATCCAACGTATCCCCATAATTTGTGTTCAGCCGTTGGGATTTAGTTGGTAATCGTTTTTTAATCAAAAGACCATTTTTCTTTTTTAGGAATTTGCCCATTACCTCACCCCGCGTTCTCTCTATACCCTCTATCAATTCATAGGCGGATCAATGTCGAGAACCATGATCTGGAAAGGGAGTTTCTTTTCTAACAACAGAGAATGAGTCACACCACTACTATCAACTAAGCCCGTGATTAATTTTTCAACGTCAAGAAAGCCTGTCAATGCAACACCGCCAGAAATGAACGGAGGTTGAGCCGGAAGAGTTGCTGCACTCTGCGTTATCGTAGTACTGACTTCAATGATGTTTGCGCCTGTTAAGGAGGCCAATATAATCACCTTTTCTTCATGTAATTTTTTGTTCAAGATACACTATTCAAGCACGCCACACCGTTTCACGATACACGCCTAAGACCACTATAAATGGATATCCGTTCCCTTCAACCTCGGGTACTTAACGAATTAGTACGGACGGAGCGATTTTTCACTTTGGATAGTAGCCGTGCAAATTGTGAGCAATATGCATAATCAGTTAGTGAGGGAGGATTCATATGATAACAGTAAGCCTCTGCATGATAGTCAAGAATGAAGAGCAAACCCTTGAAAGGTGCTTGGCATCCGTCAAAGATATTATTGATGAGGTTATCATCGTAGATACTGGTTCCACAGATAGAACCAAGGAACTGGCGGCCAAATGGACATCAAAAGTATTTGACTTCCCATGGAATGATGATTTTGCTACAGCGCGAAATTTCTCCTTTGCTCAAGCCACGATGGATTATATTTTGTGGCTCGACGCAGACGACATACTGTTACAGGAAGACCTCGAAAAGTTCATTCATTTAAAAGAAACGTTGGATCCGTCTGTGGATACTGTATCCATGGATTATGCTTGCACTTTTGACGATCGTGGAAGTTTACTACTCAGCGTTCGGCGTTATCGATTGCTGAGGCGTGAGAAAAATTTTAAGTGGTATGGTGTCATTCATGAGGATTTGGATGTAAGTGGAATCGGTTATGACAGCGATATTGTCGTAACTCATCGACAAATACACACGCGAACTGATCGTAATCTAAGGATTTATGAAAATCTCCTGGCCTCCGGAATGATACTCGGTACGCGCGATATGCTTCATTACGCTACAGAACTTTATCAGTTCCAAGAATACGAAAAAGCAATTGAGTACTATCTTAAATTTATCAGAGTGAAAGATACACCGCTGGAACACAAAATCTACGCCTGTGTCCAACTCTCGTATTGCTACCATCATATTGGAAATCAAGAGAGGGAGCTACAATTCATATTCAAGTCATTCGAATATGACGTTCCTCATCCAGAATCCTGTAACCGAGTGGGACATTACTTTCTAGAAAACAAGCAATTTACTCAGGCAGTTTTCTGGTACAAACTCGCAATCGAAGTCCCAGTACAAAAAAATGATTGGGGCATAGTCAATCATGCGAGTCGAACGTGGCTTCCTCACATGCAACTCGGGTTGTGCTATTACCAACTTGGAGATCAAAAAAGAGCGTACGATCACACGAAAATTGCGTTAACGTACAATCCAAATGACGAAAGACTGCTGAATAACATAAAAATCCTCGAAGAATTACTGCATCAAAATGACGAGTGAAATAACGTGAGTTGGATAATTCGGTAAGGGGTGACAAGCATGCGTTTATTCTTTGTTCTTGATCATCTTGGTGGAAGGGGGGGAGTCGAGACTGTTGTAAAAATGATTACAGAAGTCTTTTCTAATGAAGGTCATGATGTGTTTACTTTCCTTCCGCATGCCAGTGATGATGTAGCGTGGGAGAAATCTCTACCGAATGTCTATTATTATCATTATCGTGTCTCCGAGCCTCTCAATGGGATGGAACTTTCTACAGAAAGATCGATAGGGTTAGCGGCACTATTCCACAACTTGAAATCTCCGGACATTGTTGTGGGCGCTCATACACCTTATACAGTTCTCTATTCTCGTGTGGCACTCGGGTACTCACATAAAGTTCCTGTAGTATCTTGGCTGCACGCGAATCCTCTGCGCTTTAATGATTCTCACTTAGTCCATTATGCAGATCTCCATTGGGCGATTAACAAACCTATTGAAGAGTTTTTGGGAACAAAAAACACATTCTGGATTGGAAATCCAGTTCAAACGAATGTGCCTAAGATAGAGCTGACAGACAAACAAAAATACATTTTTTTGGGAAGGCTTAATAACCATGACAAGAGACTGGATATACTTTTTCGTGCTCTTTCTTCCATCAAGCACAGTTGGACCTTAGATATGTTTGGTTCAGGTGTTGATGAGCCAAAATTAAAAGCACTCGCAGACGCGATGGGCATTCAAAATAACATAAATTGGAACGGATGGCTCGATAATCCCTTTGAGCAGATTTCTTCGGCAACTGCACTTGTTCTGACTTCAGACAATGAGGGGTTTCCCATGGTGATCGGTGAAGCAATGGCTCGTGGAATACCGGTTATTAGTACTGATAGTGGCGGGGTCCGGGAAATTGTGAGCAATCACTACAACGGCTGGTTAGTCCCTATCAACGATGTAGATCAGTTAACGCAGGCATTCCAACATTTGGCGAGCATGTCACTAGATGAACTGATAGTTATGGGAGGGCGGGCACAGGAGACTGTAAAAGAGTATTCAATTGACAAGGTAGTTACCCGCATGAAAAGATCCTTGGCTCATTACATCCATGAAGAGAGGTGGACGTGAACCATGATTATTGATTTTGTCTTGCAATTTGTCGAAGGGCATGGTGGCGTTGAAACAGTACTTGCTTTAATTAGTCAGGAGTTGGTTAGACGAGGACATCATGTTCGGATTTTTCAATCGGCACAACCGTTTTACCTGGAATGGTTACGTGAAATTCCCGAAATATACTACTATGACCCGTTGTTAACTGGATATAGCAGAAGTTACAATGGTGAAATTGACGCATTTCGCTTCGCGTTAGGCTATCGAGCATTACTTGATAAACTAATTTATCCAGACATTGCAATTGCCACAATGGCACCGTTGCAAAGCGCTGTATGTCGATTAGCATTAAGCTCACTGGGGTCACAACGACCTCCCATAATTTCCTGGATGCATGGCCCAATAGAAGCTTACGGCGCAGGAAATTTACTAAAGTACAGCGATGCCCATTTTGCAATTTCAACGCCAATTGCACAACAAATTCATCAGCTTTTTCCTGTCACTGCACCAATTTATTACATTCGAAACCCCATAGATACCAGAGAGGTCAAAAGAATACCTCGGGCAGTAGATTGCTTGGAACTTCTGTATATGGGGCGATTGCATAATCAAGTAAAGCGGGTGGATGTTCTCCTTAAATCATTACCTAGGCTTCGCGGAAAATGGCATTTAACGATCATAGGTGATGGACCAGACAAAGAGGAGTTGAAAAGTTTAGCAGATGAATTAGCATTATCCCAGAACGTAACTTGGTTGGATTGGAGAAACCAGCCTTGGAATGCAATATCTGAAGCATCGCTGTTGGCTCTTACGTCAGATAGTGAGGGATTCGGCTTAGTTGCCGGGGAAGCACTCGCGAGAGGAATTCCAGTGATCGCAACAAAATGTGGAGGTCCAGAGGATATAATTAAACATGGGATCAATGGATGGTTGTTTCCGCCTGGCGATTCTAGAGCATTAACTGCAATTTTACAGAAGATTCTAGATAGAGATTATGCGCTTCCCAACCCAGAAACATGTGAGTTATCGATTCAAGCATTTCGTCCCAAAAATGTAGTTGATAGTATGGAAAAGGCGATTTCCTATACAAGAACGTTTTTTACTCCCTGATGGACGTAAACTGCTTAAGTAATGCTAATGCTTACTCCAGTTTTGCTCAAGGATTTTGTAGTATGACAATAACTAGAATGGCCGGTGACACAATAAGATCAAAGGTTGGTGTGTGACATTGGCTAAAGGAAGTCAGCGTAAAAATAAATCCG
>JAKADA010000043.1 GCA_021820975.1 Bacillota bacterium | reverse complement strand
AGGAAGCTGCCTTAGTGGATGGTGCAAATCGTTGGACCATTTTCTGGAGAATCATCTTTCCTCTACTTGGTCCTATGAATGCAACTGTAGGTATTCTCACCGCTCTATGGGCTTGGAATGACTTCTTGATGCCTTTGGTCATGCTATCTGATCCATCACAATACACCTTACCTTTGGTTCAATATGCATTTCAGTCACAATACAGCACCAATTATTCCTTAGCGTTTGCTTCCTATCTCTTGGCATTAACGCCTATGATCATCATCTATATTCTCTTTCAAAAATGGATCATTAAGGGTGCCACGCAAGGAGCAATTAAGTAATTTTCATGGAAAGGCTTGATAATAATGAAATTTAGTAATGGTCAATGGCTAACAAAAGAAAATGTTACTATTCGCTCTCCACATCATGTTCACGATATAGAGCAAGAAAAAAATTCCATTACTCTATACGCTCCTTGTCGATCCATAGAGACCCGAGGTGATACGCTAGACGGACCACTCTTGACCATTCGACTTTCCTCACCGTTACCGGATGTCTTTCATGTGCAAATCTCCCATTTTCAAGGCCAATATAACCATGGGCCAAATTTTCAAATTCTCGCACAAGAGATCGCTGCAAAAGTAATAGAAACGGATGATGCAATCTCTTTAGTCAGTGGCGAAAGTAGGGTGGCAATCCGTAAGCAGGGCCAATTTGGACTCGAATTTTTCCGAGATGAAATCCGCTTAACCGGAAGTACGTATGGTTCCATCGGTTACATCCAATCCGAACAGCAAACTTTTCTACGAGAACAACTCAGTCTTAGCGTCGGAGAGTACGTATATGGTCTCGGAGAAAGGTTTACTTCTTTTATAAAAAATGGACAGATTATTGATATTTGGAACGAGGATGGCGGCACAAGTACGGAGCAAGCCTATAAAAACATTCCGTTTTATTTGACCAATCGTGGTTACGGGGTTTTCGTCAATCACGCAGAAAAGGTATCCTTCGAAATTGCATCGGAAAAAGTATCCAAGGTTCAGTTTAGCGTGGCAGGAGATGCTCTTGATTACTATGTCATTGGTGGTTCTTCCCTAAAAGAAGTCATTCAAAATTATACAAGCCTTACGGGTAAACCAGCTCTACCTCCGATCTGGTCGTTTGGTTTATGGCTGTCTACCTCGTTCACAACACAATACGACGAAAAAACGGTCACCCATTTTATCGATGGCATGCGGGAACGACAAATCCCATTACACGTTTTTCACTTTGATTGTTTTTGGATGAAGGAATATGAATGGTGTAACTTTGAGTGGGATGAACGCGTCTTTCCAGATCCTGAAGGCATGTTGCAACGCCTCCATGACCGTGGGTTGAAGGTCAGCGTATGGATCAACCCTTATATTGCTCAAAAATCTCCACTTTTTGCTGAAGGAAACAAGCACGGGTATTTACTAAAACAACAAAACGGTAGTGTTTGGCAATGGGATCATTGGCAAGCTGGTATGGGGATTGTGGATTTCACGAATCCTGATGCAAGAACATGGTACTCGAACCATTTAACCCGCCTACTTAAGATGGGTGTTGACTGTCTCAAGACAGATTTTGGTGAGCGAATTCCAACGGATGTTACGTACTTCGACGGATCAGATCCTGAAAAAATGCACAATTACTATACGTTCCTTTATAACCGCACAGTTTTTGATACCATACTAGCGGCTAAAGGCAAAGGCGAAGCTGTTTTGTTTGCACGATCTGCCACTGCAGGTTCACAACAGTTCCCTGTGCATTGGGGTGGGGATTGCTCAGCAACGTACGAATCGATGGCAGAAAGCCTTCGTGGTGGTTTATCGTTAAGTGCCAGTGGTTTTGGTTTTTGGAGTCATGATATCGGTGGGTTTGAGAACACAGCAACTCCTGATTTGTACAAACGATGGGCTGCATTTGGTCTTTTATCTACGCATAGTCGACTTCACGGCAATGTGTCTTACCGAGTACCATGGCTTTTTGACGAAGAAGCTGTTGATGTCTTGCGGTATTTTACTTTATTAAAATGCCAATTGATGCCTTACTTGTTCTCCGCAGCGCGCGAAGCCTCGCTTACCGGAGTGCCTGTTATGCGACCTATGGTGATGGAGTTTTCTAGGGATCCCGGTTGCGATACGCTGGATCGCCAGTATATGCTAGGATCTTCTTTGTTAGTTGCTCCTGTTTTTTCGGAGGATGGAGAGGTATCTTTCTACCTTCCTGCAGGAAAGTGGACACATTTTTTATCTAACGAAGTCGTTGATGGTGGCACATGGTATACCCAAAGATATGATTACCTAAGCCTTCCTTTATTTGTAAGGGAAAATTCTATCGTTGCCATCCATGAAGGGGCAACAGATCCTATGTATGATCCTACCGACAACATCGTTTTACACGTCTTTGCGCTGACTGAGCAGTCTGAAGCCAAAGCCATTGTTTACGACTCGCATGGGGACGTTTTGCTCGAGGCCTCTGTACAGCGAGTCAATCAATCGATTTCCATTGACGTTTCACAAACAGTAGCATCTTGGTCTATTGTGATGCACCATGTCCATGCACTGAGCCTTGTCGACAACGCGGACATAGACGAAACATCAGAAGGAATTCGTCTCATGCCAAAGTCAGGAAACGTGACAAATATTCATGTGACTTTGTAACTCGTACAAGGTGCTACAATGTTCGCTGTGTGTATAACCCAAAACCGGTCGTCTTAAAAAGTAAGGGCCTCCTATTGAAGCAGAGGCCCTTACTATGAAATCTACCTCGTTACCTTTTTACCTACGACAAATTGAGTATCACCTGTACAGGAAACGACAAACTGACCTTTTACCACAGTCGCTGACACCGGTGTAAGCTGACCTGTCGGTGCCATACTGTATACCGTAGAACCTACCTTAATGTGATGGCTCTGCACAGTTAAGGTAACGGGTTTTAATGTTGTAACAGCCCCCGAGAAGAGGACCCCATACGTTGTTTCACCGTGCCCTTCGTGCCCGCCGTGACCTCCTTCTGTAATCGATACCTTAACCGGTCCCGTAAATGCTCCATCAGGAATTTGCAACGAAACGCTCGTCTTTCCGACTTGCGTTAGGGGAATCCCTCCACCCGATGCTGACGCAAGCGTAGACGCGACCACGGTAGCCACTGGCTGCGACGTGGCAACCGTGCTGACCGAGTAACTATCCACATTACTAGCAGCCACTTTGTAGATGCTTGCCGCTGTACCCGATGGGTCAATAAATTTCACTATCCCGTGCTTAACCGTCGCTACAACACCAATTTGTGCATAACTTCCATCGGCCTGTTGCTCATAAACGGTATAGGAGCTTGCTCCAGGAACCGCCCTCCATGTAAGCCTGTTGCCAGAAGACATGGTGGACTGCTCAACCGTCCCCATCGTCAGATTAACAGCCGGAATCGTCGTGATGTTGGAATCCACATTACCTTGAGATGTTGTTGCTGTCACCTTTAAAGCAATGGGTCTTGTTTTACGCAGATGCGTGACATCATACGACAGTGCAGAGACAGATAGCGATTCCCCCACACGATGCCAATTACCCGCTGCATTTTGCTCATACACATGATACGCTGTTGCTCCTGCAACAGGCGTCCATGCAAGTTGCGTGCTTGTTGCGGTCGCATTATTTTGCATGTAAGAAACAGGTGCTGTCGGTGTGACGAGAATAGCACCTTGATACGCTGCTAGGTTCATAGCAATTGAACCGTTTTGCACCGTATACCATACGTTGTTCAACTCATCGAGCATTTGTGTGCCGTTGGCGATCGTACCAGCGACAGGAATGGCAACCGTTGCCGGACTGGCCGAATTGTTCATGGCAACGACAGCCGATGCGTTTTGTGCCATGTTGCCAAACACATCTTTACCGCCCGTAATGGTACGAGCAAATGCATAAACATTGCCTTGCATGTAAATTGGCGTGAAGGTACCTGTCTGCAAAACTGGATTCGCATCGCGAATTGCTCCGAGTTTACGGTAGTGGTTCACCAGATCCTGATTGGCAAATCCCCAGGGATAGGTGCCCCGATTAAGAGGATCTTTGTATCCCGTAACGCCCGCTTCATCACCATAATACACCGTTGGATCTCCTGGGAATCCGAATTGGAAATCCGAGACGAGTTTCAACTTCTCTATACCGAGTTGTTGCTGTGCTGCCGTTGGTTGATAGGTCGCTTGCTGTAACGCCGTCATGTTGGTTGGACTTGGGGCATTTTCTAAGACGGAAAGAATCCGCATGGTGTCATGACTATCCACAAGGTTCATCATGGCATAGAAGGACTGCAGCGGATAATCACTATACAGCGTCATCAGTTCCCGGTTAAACCCTGCTGCATTGACCGCATTATGCTGTTCGTTACCATCATTGTAATTACCCTGGAAGAAATCCAGCACAGCATTACGGAATTGATAGTTCATCACAGAATCAAACGTTGAGCCAGTCAGCCAATCCGTCCCTGACGGTGTGGCTCCTGAATCATTGGAAGCATTACCCCACACTTCGCCGATAATGGCGGCATTCGGATCAATCTTTTTTACAGCTTGGCGAAATGCATTCCACCACGGAACACTAAAGTTACTATTGTCGGCAGAATCTAAACGCCATCCGCTTGCCCCTTGTTTGATCCAGTACTGGCCGACTGTGTTATCGGCGAATTTCTGGAAGCTAGGGTTACTCGTATTGGTCAAAGGTAATGTGTCATAGCCAAACCAGGAATTATAAGGTGGCTTTTGACCAGGAGCCCATTGATACCAACTGTAATAAGGTGAAGCTGTGTTTACTTGCCCGTTTTGATACGCGCCATTCGTGTTTGGATAAGCACCAAAGCGATTAAAATAGGTGCTATTGCTTCCGGTATCTTCAAAGGCTGTGTCAAGAATGATGTGCATTTTGCGCGCTTTTGCTTCTTTAACAAGGTTGAGATAATCTTGCATCGTTCCAAAGCCAGGGTCCACTTTCGTGAAGTTGCCTGTATCATACTTATGAACAGACTCAGATTGGAAGATCGGCGTCATATACAGCGTGTTGACGCCAAGGCTTTGTAAGTAATCCAACTTGTCTGTTATACCTTGCAAATCGCCACCGAAGTAATCAATGTTGTACTGACCATTGCCGGCGTACGCTGCATTAGAACCCGCAGCAGGATCAAACGGTATGCTGTACCAATCTTTATGGAACTGAATGGGTCCTAACTGCTCCGTACCGTTTGCATTGACATAAACGCCTTTTTGCGTATTCGGATTCTCGTCGTTGGCGATATTGCCATTGAAGAAGCGATCCGGGAAAATTTCATAGATTACCGCATGTTTCAACCAATTTGGTGTTTGATACGATGGATCATACACACTGATCTGATAACTCGGTCCGCCCGCGCTAAACGCTGGTTGGCCAACACCTGCTTGTTGTGATCCATTGTCCGTGTAGTACATGGTTTGACCCTTGTAATCCACTTTAAATTGATACCACATCAAGCCTCCGGTAATAGCCGCAGGGAACGTTTGACCAGGGTTGTTGATCGAATCATAAACACCATTGACCGATGGAACATACGAAATCGTAACGGTAGCACCACCTGATGGAACCGTCAGATTCACGTTATTCGCAGGATAGGCAACCGACCACGAATCATTCAACGCCACTTTGTACTGATAGGAACCTGCAGGCAACTGTACCGTGAATTGATAGAGATTAGGATTAACCTCTTTCATGGTGGTGTGCGTAGAGGCAGGATTCCAGTTACTGCTTGCACCGGCTAGCGTTTGAAAAGACCCAGCAACAACCGCGGTCACGGGTGCTTGTTCTGATGCGGAACTAGGAATGTTCGCTTGCCAAAAAGAATAGTTGGCTGCATTATCCCCTGTCGCAGCCGAGATCTGAGCGCTCGTCATGTTCACTTTCGTCATAGGAACGTCCACCTCAGTGGAACTCCCTGGCGCCCAGTACATCAATGTCGCATCCGATGTACCTGGAATACTGCGTAACCGAAGTGTGATGGGCGTTCCCGAAGGCACAGCGCCCGTTGGTGAGCGGTAAAAAGAATTCGTCGAATCATGTTTTAGTGCAGTAAACCAATAGTTGCCCGATCCGACGACAAGTGGAGCCTCACGAACAACATCCGTATTGACAACACCGTTTGCATCCACATTTTGATCGTCAGCTTGAACTGTATACATCCCTGAAGGCAGGTTGCTTGGAACCGTGAATTGAAACGTAGACCATCCACCGTTTGTCCCTGTGGTTGTGCCTACAACATGCCCGTTTGCATCAAGGAAATTTACAATCACCTTACCTATACCAAAGTCAACGTTTCCTCCGTTTGCCGTAACCGTATCCCCTTGATTGGTAGAGAACGTATTAAAGGAGAAACTACTAAACGGTACCGGAAAGTTGTTGTTGTTCGTATCACTTGAATGCAATCCGTCCCCGGAGAAACAGGCGATCGTATTGCCCGATGCATCTAGGACATCAATGCGATACCAATTGGATCCTCCGTTAGAAGCCGTTGCTGTCGCCGTCCACAACTGATAGGGACCCCATGTTTTACCCGGCGTCATTTTAACAATGGTGTTCTGGCTCGTTTTTGTATCGTACATATTGAGCTGTGCGCCAACAACGTTGCCGCTGTATGCGCGAAACCCAATGGTGATCGATTGGCCAGGAGTGGGATTGGCTGTCGACAGATAGGGCGCTGACTGAGACATATACAAGCCATCCCATTGCAACGTTGCAGGCGTCGTATAAGGCGTCACCGTAAAAGGCGTCGACTGGTTTTGACCGGATGTACTCGTCGTCAACGTGTAGGTTCCAGCACCAAGGCCATTGTTGCCTGTCGGTAAGGCGATCGACAACGTCGTCGGCGATGAAACCGTAATGGAAGATGGAGGAATATACACCGTTCCATTCACAGAATTTGCAAACGAGACGGAGGTTTGCGACGAAAATGATGTGCCGCTCCCTGTCACCTTAATCGATGTCGGTCCATATCCTGCCTGAACGGAAGTCGTGTCAAGGGAAATGGCTTGAGACGAACTTGTCGTTGGTGAAGTTGAGGCAGGATTTACAAGAAGATTTTCCAACTCATTGTAAATCTCACCGGACGAATCATTAGCCTGAGCTGTGAAGTAATAGTTTCCAGCAGTAGTTGGTGTACCGCTGATTACCCCGGAAGAAGACAATGTCATACCAGTTGGAAGCCCTGTGCCGTACACGGAACCCGTGACACTTTTCCAGGTATATGGCGCTGTACCGCCACTAGCGACTAAAGGCGCGGATAGTGGATACGCTGTTCCTGCCGTTGCAGGCGATAAGGTCTGCGCCAGAACATGCATCGTGTACCAATAGGTTGCCGTATTCGTACCATCAAAAGCCTGCACCTGAAAGTAATACGTACCTGAAGCAGTCGGTGTGCCAGTGATCTTTCCGTTAGAGCTTAGCGTAAGCCCTGGCGGCAGCGCACCGGGCACACGAAACGTTGTTTGCCAAGCACTAGACACCGAGGTCATAGGGGTATCAAAAACCCAACCGTTGATCCACCCAGCAAAACCCCAGTGCATAACGATAGGCGGATTGGTGGTGTTTGCCTCAGATCCAGCATAGCCAATTGTACCGAGTTGACCGGGCGTTAAGGCTGCCGACATCCCCACCGTAAATTGATAATTGGATCCGCCATTACTATCCCAGTTATTCCCTGAGTTAAAATACAAGGTAACTAGGTTCGTCGATGTGCCAGCATCCATGCTTGGAATGGTAACGGAAGCAACCCAACCATTCCCTGATTTGGTCATGGAAATGGCTTGGTCCTTCGAATAATCATTGTTTACAACAAAGTTCATCGTGACGGAAGAATCCCCGGCCAACGTACCTTGATAATGAAATGTGACGGTTTTTCCAGGAACAATCGCCTGTTCGTTGTACACAGGCCCCTGTGTCGTAGACATGTTGTAGTTGCTTGAAGAGTTGCTGTCCCAAGTAGCCGATGAAGCGCTATCATGAAAATCAGCGTTAATTATCGGCATGGGCAGAACAGACCAAGTGAGTCCGCTAGCCTCAGATCCCTGCAATTGTTCTTGAAACGGTTGCCCAACCACCGCATCCTTTATGCTAGATGTTGTTATCGATAGCGCAGTTGCTGCCTGAGCCTGTATCGATGAAACGGGCATCGCCATCGTGACCAAAACCATCGTTGAACTTACTAAAATATGAAGATATTTAGTAAAACGTTTGCGCAACAAAAACCCCCCCTACTCTCTCTGCGTAATGGTCATGTAACTACTAAAATATCATGTCATACAACAGTGCGTGATCACCTCCCAGCAAAAGGGTTACCCCAGGAATAATCAGTGAAAACGTTTGCATCAATACGAAAGAACTACTGCTTTAAGTCTATGCTAGATACCTAGAATTTTGCAAGATCGAATTTTAGAATGTGTTATAGTAAACTTAGCAAATGATAGATTAGTTGAAGGAGATTTTACCATGATGAAACGTATAGGAATCGGCATGACATCAGCAATCATATTATTAAATACGGTTCTACCCGTGGCAATGGCTGCCACCACTTCGAATCGTTGGTTCAAAATGGCGATCAACGAAAATGCGACGATCATCAGTACACCCTACGGTGTCGCGCAAAGCGATGGCACTGCGGTAACAACCTATGTTCCCGTTTATTACGTTAATCAAGCACTGACTCGCCTAGGCTACAAGGTGACATGGAATGGCGCAACAAAGACGTGGGCGATCGTCACCACGCAAACATCATTAGATTTATCCGCCCTTCCCGCTAGTACCGGCAACACGACGATAACCGTCAATGGCACCGTTGTAACTAAGCTCAACACCGTCGTTGAACGTGACCCCTCAAGTAACATAAATACAACGTACGTTCCTATCTACTTTTTGGGGACGCTTTTTAAAGTATTGGGCCTTTCTCAAAAGTGGAATGGTACGACCGCTACTTGGTCAATTACTCTGCCAACGACGACGACCACAACAGGAACTCCCGTGTCATCCACGCTGAAGCCTCCGACGATTGCTGTCTCGCAAAAGGGCGCATCCAAAGACATCTCTGTTTCAGGTGCAGCAAATGGTGCCATTCTTACCTTGTACAACAGCAATGGCGATGAAGTACTCACGGCATCAGCCAGTACAGATGGAACAACTACTTTTTATAATGTAGGTGTAGGAACCTATTATGTGATTGAACAGACAAACGGTGTGAACAGCAAAAACTCCAATGAAGTAACCATCTCAACGAATGCAAATACGGTGATCCCCTCCTTGTATACGAACAGCAGTAACGGTATTTGGTATATCCTTGTCAATAATGCGATGCCAAATGCCTCTGTCACCTTATACAGCACCGATGGAACCGTCGTTACCTCGTCGGTGACCGATCAGTATGGGATTGCCTATTTTTATAATGTCAATATGGGAAGCTACTATGTGATCGTCAAATCAACAAGTGGCAACCTTCAATCGAGTGCAATCACGGTCAATCAAGATTCTACGACAACATCGACCACGACACCGACTACGACGGCGCCTGCAACGACAACGCCATCAACCACGACGACAACGACGCCTGCAACGCCCCCAACCACGAAGATCAGCGCACCGCTACTGACCTTAAACGATAGCAGCGGTGTGTATTCCCTAACAATCACCAGAGCCAATCCTTACGCGACCATCACGCTTTACACGTCGTCAGGCTCGCTATACACGACGCTTTCCGCCTCATCAGCAGGAACAGCTATCGTTAATTCTTTGTCTTCAGGAACCTACTATGCTATCCAAAAAGCCAATGGCGTACAAAGTGTAGCCTCGAACAGCATCACGGTGAACACAACACCAACGGTACCCACATTGTCCGTCGACAACTACAATGGGGTCTATACACTCGTCATCACGAATGTTGAGCCCTATGCCACCGTAACCGTCTATACTTTATCGGGATCAACGTACACAACGCTTACAGCCAATGCATCTGGAATGGCCTCGGTTGGTTCGATCGCTGCCGGCACGTTTTATGCTGTTCAAACAGCCAATGGTGTGCAAAGCGCTGTTTCCCAAGCGGTCACCGTCGCATAAAAGTAATCGTTCACCTCCATAAGTCAAAACTCAACAAGTACGTTACGTACACAACGAGCGGCTCACGCAGCCTCTCGTTTTTTTGTCCAAAAAGTGCGTTAAAGAAAGCATGATATAAAAAGGTTACATCCATAAGTAGGAAGGAGGAGAGATTTTGTATTGGTTTGAGACATTGCGCGTCTCTTGGAGTAGCATTCGCGCCAATAAGATGCGATCCTTTCTCACCATGCTGGGCATTATTATCGGCGTGGTGTCAGTGATCGGTAGTTTTGCTGTAGGCGTCGGTGCAAAAGATATGATTACAAGTCAGGTAGAAAGTCTAGGCTCAAACCTACTGACAATCATGCCAGGATCCAATTCATCTGGTGGTATTAACTTTGGTTTTGGCAGTGCATCAACCTTGACGTATCAAAATGTTCAGATGATCTTATCACAAGATCCGGACGTAGCAGCCGCATCCGCCGTGGAATCCTACAACGCCCAAGTCGTCTATAAGTCCAATAACACGTCAACCTCCGTTGAAGGCGTAGACAGTTCTTATCAACAAATCAAAAATATCGGCATGCAAGAAGGGCGCTTTTTTCAACCAGAAGAAGTCTCACAAAGTGCCACGGTGGCTGTTTTAGGCAGCCAGATTGAACAGACACTTTTCGCTGGTACCGGTGTGGATCCCGTCGGGCAAACGATCGATATCAGCGGAATCCCATTTACCGTCATCGGTGTCGCAAAATCCCAAGGGGCAAGCGGTTTTCAAAACCCTGACGATGCGATTGCGATCCCCATCACGACCGAACTGAATCTCTTTGAAGGCTCGCAAAATGTGACCAACATCATCGTCTCCGCGACATCCTCAACCAACATGAGTCAAGCTCAGCAAGAAATCGAATCCACCTTACGGGTAGCTCATCAATTGACCGCAACGGAATCGGATGATTTTACCATCAGCAATCAGGCTACGATTCTTAGTGCGATGAGTTCTATTACAACGATTTTGACCATTCTGCTTGGCAGTATCTCAGGCATCTCATTGCTTGTCGGTGGCATCGGTATTATGAATATCATGCTCGTATCGGTCACAGAACGGACACGCGAGATCGGCATTCGCAAAGCCATCGGTGCGAAGCAATCGGCGATTCTCGGTCAATTTCTTACCGAATCCCTCATCCTTAGTGTGGGTGGAGCACTCATGGGGTTACTCCTTGGCGCGGGGATTGTCGACATTGTAGGGGGGTGATGAAACTTGGAAACCTCGTCTCCGTTCTTGCTGTTGTTGTCTCTGTTGCCTTCTCTATTGGTGTGGGCATTATTTTTGGCGTCTATCCCGCGCGCAAAGCATCCCTTCTAAAGCCGATCGATGCCTTGCGCTATGAGTAGGCGTAGGCAAAAATAAAGCCGGACATACTAGCTCAGATAAAAGCGGTGGCCACGTCGGGTTTTGGGGACACTTCTTTATTTTCCCTGTCCCCAAATCCGCAACGATAATCGAGCATGCTAGCCTTGATAGCGATTGACGTAGTAAGCAATGACCTGCTCGATCCCTTTTTCAAACGTCCAAGTAGGCTTCCAACCCAACTCATGGCTCATCTTCGTGGGATCAATCGCATAGCGTCGATCATGACCAAGCCGATCTTCGACGTAGGCGATTAGCGACTCTGACTTACCAAGATGTTGCAGGATCAAGCGAGCAATATCGATATTGGCCCATTCGTTGTGCCCACCGACATTGTAGACTTCCCCGATACGTCCCTCTTGCAAGACAAGAGCAATCGCTTTGCAATGATCCTCCACATGCAACCAATCTCGAACATTTTTGCCATCACCATAGATGGGAAGTGGCTCATCATGAACCGCTTGACGAATTAACGTCGGGATCAGTTTTTCATCATGCTGATACGGTCCATAGTTGTTCGAACAGCGAGTGATCACCACAGGCAGACCATATGTCTCGTAGTAAGCACGTACAAACAGATCCGCACCCGCTTTACTCGCCGAATACGGACTATTGGGCGCAAGGGGCGTCTTTTCCGTAAAGTAGCCTGTAGCACCGAGTGATCCATACACTTCATCGGTCGATACTTGCAAAAAGCGCGCAATAAAATGACGACGTGCAGCCTCAAGCAATACTTGTGTACCCACGACGTTTGTCTGTGCAAACACACTTGGGTCTTTGATACTGCGATCCACATGAGATTCCGCCGCAAAATGCACAACCGCATCCACTTTAGCCATCAAGGTATCGACCAATGCCTCATCGCAGATGTCGCCTTGTATCCCTTCATAACGTGCATCGTTAGCTACAGCCGCAAGATTATCGAGGTTAGCCGCATAAGTTAATTTATCGAGGTTAATAATCTTTGTCTCAGGATAATGCCAAAGCATATGTTGAATGAAATTGGACCCGATAAATCCTGCACCGCCTGTGACCAAGAGAACATCATACATAAGCAAAACCCCTCATCGGTTTTTCGTGGTCCAATCATAACCAATCGACGGATCATCCCATTCGATACGCTTTTCATCAGGATCCTTAGGATCATAGGACATCGTCGTAAAATACATGATCACCGCAGGTTCCTGCCCAAGAACGCGGTACCCATGCGCTACACCGATCGGAATCACAAGCAAAATGGGATTGTCTTCACCCATGTAAAACGTATTGGTCTCACCAAACGTCGGGGAATCTTGACGAAGATCATGAAGAACCACCTGAGCATTGCCCACTGGGAAAAACCATAGGTCATCTTGCTTCTCATGATAATGAAACGCTTTAATCACACCAGGGTAGGATTTGGATAACGAGGCCTGTCCAAAGCGCTTGAGCAATTCATCATCATCGCGCAGTACCTCCATAAAAAAGCCACGATTATCACAATGTCGAACTAACTTTTTAACCACCACATCTTGAATCAATGATGTCACCCTTTCATCCATCCCTTTTATTGTACGTCTGCCCGACTGTTGTCCCCAAGGACAAAGTGTAAAGCTTTAGGACGATCGGCAATCCTACTGATGCGAACATTCTTGCCGATCAAGCTACTATCGATACGCGTAGGAATCTGATCGATGATCGTATCTTGTAAGACGATACTATTTTCCACTTCACTGCCTATAACCTGCACACGTTCGCTAATCGCGGTAAAAGGCCCAATGTAGCTATCGACAATACTTGCTCCTTGCCCAATCATCACAGGTCCGCGAATGATGCTGTTGATAATCTTTGCGTCAGGGGCAATCACAGCGCGACCGAAAATCTGAGATTCTTCATCCACCGTACCACGCACATCGCTATCGATATATTCTAGCATCATGCGATTGGCTTCAAGCACATCCTCAGGTTTTCCCGTGTCTTTCCACCAGCCGTCGATCACATGGGAATCTACCACAAATTCATGATCGACGAGATACTGAATCGCATCGGTAATTTCCAGCTCATTTCGCCGCGAAGGCTTAATCGCATGGACCGCTGTAAAAATGTTTTGATCAAATAAGTAGACGCCAACGAGCGCAAGATCACTTGGCGGCACGTCAGGTTTTTCAATTAAGCGCACGACGCGACCATTTTCAAGTTCTGCAACGCCAAAGCGTTGCGGATCGGGGACGCGGCTCAAAAGGATCAAGGAGTTGGGCTTTCTTGTGCGAAACTGTTCGACAAAAGCGGACACACCATCGCGCACTAAGTTGTCACCGAGAAACATCAGAAAGTCATCGTCACCGACAAAATCTTGCGAAATCTTTACCGCATGAGCGAGCCCGCGCGGTGCATCTTGTTCTATATAGGTAACCTTGACACCCCAAGGCGAACCATCGCCCACCGCGCGTTTCACTTCTTCGCGCGTATCGCCGACGATGATCCCGATCTCATGAATACCCGCGTCACGGATCGCTTCAATCGCATAAAAGAGAATCGGTTTATTAGCGACCGGGATCAATTGCTTAGCTCCTGTGTACGTCAAAGGACGCAGGCGTGAACCCGTTCCACCACTTAGAATGAGTGCTTTCATACAACACCTCCCGAAAGGGATTGATACTGCGCGAGATAATCTTGTAATGCTGCTCGATAAGGACGTAATGGGGCAAAGCCATTGAGCCGCCACATCTGATTGTCAAGGACGGAGTAAGACGGCCTTTTCGCCGGGCGCGCTAACTCCGTCGAGGACATCGCTTCCACCCGTACATCAAGCTGTGCTGCTTGAAAAATATCTTTCGCAAACTGATGCCATGTACACACGCCTTGATTCGATAGATGATAGATTCCATAGTATGGCTTTTGCACCAATTGTGACACGGCATTCGCCAAATCCACCGTATACGTCGGCGACCCCATCTGATCATCGACCACACGCACTACATCTTGTTTTTGCCCTAACTGCAACATCGTGCTGACGAAATTTCTACCATGCACACCATACAACCACGAAGTACGAAGGATATAGTGGCGCGGGCACAGCGATTGCACCAACCGTTCCCCGGCTAACTTGCTCTTGCCATAGATGGAAGTCGGCCCGACCGGATCAAATTCCCGCTGTGGCTCCGTCGCATCCCCTGCAAACACATAATCCGTACTAAAATGCACGAGTGCCGCACCCGCCTCCTGCGCTGCCACTGCTAGGTTGCGCGGCCCCACCGCATTGACACGATACGCATCCTCCACGTTGTTTTCACACGCATCCACATTCGTATAGGCAGCCGCATTGATGATGAGATCAGGCTGTTCCTGTCGTATACAGGCACGCACATCATCCAAATGGTCGATCAACAGTTGCGCTTTTGATAGAGAGACTACATCCTGTGCTTGAAACGCCCACTGCAAATCAGTTCCAAGCATGCCCTGTGCGCCTACGAGAACTACTTTCATCACAGCGCCCCTTTCGAAAATTCCCACATATGCAACTACATTGTACCAAAATTTCCTTTCTTGATCGCGCATAAAAACAAGTTACTGATGGAACTCAGCATCATGATCGACACTCTACTTTATGTCCGTTTACGAGAATAGGCTCCGCTGTTCGCGGAGCCTATGTAGCCGAAATCCATGCGATCAACTCACCGTCACGAACACGGAAGAATTACTTTGCTCTCCATTGAGCGTTTGCACCACATAATACGTGCCACTGGCAGGATCGTCGAACACGCCATTGCCAGTAGAGTTCGCCGCGGCCGTCTCCACCACGGTGCCACTCGTCGAATACAGCGTCAATGTGGCATCTGATTGCGCAGCGCTCACCGCAATCTCAGGATTGCCGCTGCTATCGGTCGTCACCACCACACTGGGTGCCAGTAGATTCGTGGTCGTCACCGTCGAACTCGTCGCCGTTGTACTGCCGCTTTGTTCATCAGAAACCCACGCTTGCGTATAAGTAATCTCTGCACTTTGCAGCGACAATATCGCATTTTGCAGACTGGTTAATCCTTGTTGATATTTCGTATCACCTTGCTTACTTGACCCCGCAAATGCATTAACTTGATTCGTGGTGCTCGTGATCTTCTTCCTGATATTCGCCCATTGCTTATAATACTTCTGCGCGAGACTGCGATTGCTTTGACCACCTCGTGCATTAAATTGTTGATATTCATGCCATGCAGATTTTGATTGTTGCTGCCATTGTTGCAATTGATTCTTCATGTGTGTAAGCGACGAATCGGTTCCACTGCTTGATGTTGGTAGCGTCTGTTGACTTTGCACCAACGTCTGCTCCGCAGCTGTTTCTGCCCTCCTGTAATGACCGAAAGTTGACGAAGTTGCCTGTCCAAAGTTTGCTCGATACAATGTCCATATCCTGAAGAAAGAAAAAACGTCTCTGTTTTCGTCATGCTGCACGAACAGCATC
>JAKADA010000042.1 GCA_021820975.1 Bacillota bacterium | reverse complement strand
AACCAACAATTTTCAGGCGCGTAGGATCACCGAGTGCTTTAAAGTAGAGAGCCTGTTTGGCAAGGTTTTCAGGTGAATGCAGTATAGGATAAGCATCTTGCGCATCCTTTTGAATGTGTGCCAACGTGTCAGGTGGCAACATCGGCGAAAGGTTTGGTTGACTCTCCATGATCTTGACCTCCTTTGCGAGAACTTTTTATCCAACGCCACTATAAAACTAATTTACCGGAAATGTAATAGTTAAAAAGGACTGTTCGCATTTTCTTGACGATCAGCTATAATATAAGCATATCGTTATACAACGATGAAGGAAGGGTGTTACTCATGAATGAACAAGCAAAACTCCTGATCCAAGTGGCCGTCGCCTATGCGACAGGGTGCAACGTTTCGATGAAACAACACGTGGCCAAAGCCAAAGAAGCGGGTATTACGCAAAAGGAGCTCGAAGAGACCGTGCAATTGGTGCGCCAGGTGCGTTTGACGGCAATGATGGACGCGGATACGTCTATTCAAGATGCGGTCGAATCAGATCCCGTTGCAGATGGATCAGCCGAAGAGAGATCTTCGTGCGGATGCGGATCAGGGAAGTGCTGTTAAGATGAAAATCGATATTTTTGATCCTGAAATGTGTTGCACAACGGGAGTATGCGGTACATCGCCTGATCCTGAATTGATTCGCGTGGGTGAGATGATCGAGTCCCTCAAAGCGCAAGGGCATACGGTCACTCGTTATATGCTCAGTCGCAATCCTGATGCTTTTGTGTCGAACAAACAGGTGTATGATCGTGTACTAAAAGAAGGTGTCAAGAGTCTGCCTGTGGTCGTGGTGGAAGGAGAAGTACGAACGGTAGGGCGCTATCCTCAGCTCGTGGAGTTAACTGCTGCAAAGGAGTCTTAAGGGATGACAAAGTTTCTCTTTTTCTCAGGCAAAGGCGGGGTAGGAAAGACCTCGCTATCTTGTGCAACGGCCGTGATGTTAGCGAATCAAGGCGCTAAAACGCTCCTTGTCACTACGGATCCAGCGTCCAATTTGGGCGATGTCTTTGGTCAGGAAGTGAGTCTTGATGCAAAAGAGGTGCAGGGAGTTGCCAATCTTTTTGTTCAGGAAATCAACCCTCATGAAGCCTTACAGTCGTATAAGGATCGTGCGTTAGCACCGCTTAAGGCGCTTTTTCCTGACGATGTGGTGAAAGCTGCAGAAGAAAAAATGAATGGCCCTTGTACGGAAGAAGTCGCAACCTTTGATCAGTTTATTGCGTGTATGCACCAACCTGATTATGATTGGGTTATTTTTGACACCGCGCCGACAGGACACACGCTTCGTCTTTTGGAGTTGCCAAGCAGTTGGAGTCTGCATATCGAAGAAAGTGCCAAGGGCAGCGGGCAGACATGCATTGGCAGTGTAGATGCGTTATCGGCGTCCAAAGAGCAGTATGACAATGCGATACGAGCACTAGCCGATCCAGAAACGACCACGTTTGTCTTTGTCACGCAACCCGCGCAATTATCGATGGATGAAATGGTCAGATCGTCGATCGAATTGCGAAAGCTTTCTATCTCGAATCAAGTAGCCATCGTCAATGGCGTGATACCCGTTGATGAGCGTGAACATCCGTATTCGAGTCGTCGTTGGAAAAAACAAGAGCCTCATATCAACGAGCTTGCCAAACATTTTGCAGGTAAGATTGGCTATATGCCTCTGTACGCGGATGAGGTAAAAGGAATCGCCATGTTGAAACAAGTGGGAAGGGATCTTGAAGATGCTATCGCCTTATGATCAATTGCCCGTGGACTTGCTCATGCCAAACGGGATTTCTCACCGCCGTGTGTTTCTCGCCGGCAAAGGCGGCGTAGGGAAAACAACGCTTGCATCCACGATGGCACTGTATGCTGCAGAACACGGTGCAAAGACTCTGCTTGTGACAACGGATCCTGCAGCTCATATTGGATACGTATTTGGAGAAACGGTAACATCCGTTCCACGTCAATTGGCGGGAACCAACTTATGGCTAGTTCGCATCGATCCCAAAGCTGCGTTTGAACAATATCGACAAAAAGTGATTGATTCTCTCGGCCGTGTTGATGATGAGGCTGTGCGACGAGTCAATGAGGAACTCAATTCTCCTTGTACGGAGGAAGTTGCCGTATTCCAAGAGTTTCTCGATTATGTTTTAAGCGACGAGTTTGACGTAACGGTCTACGACACGGCACCGACGGGACACACGATTCGCCTTTTACAACTTTCATGGGATTATGAAGAAGAATTGGAACACAAGGATGCTTTTACGGCAGAAACGTCTGCACTTGATCAAGAGCAGTTAGCACGTATAAATCGAGCCATTCAAACGTTGCAAAATCAAGAAGAGACAGGGATGATGTTTGTCACGTTGCCGGAGACGACACCGATTGCCGAAATGGAACGAGCAATAGAAGATCTTGCACGTACCCACATCGTTACGCAAGCGATTATCCTGAATCAGGTGCTTCCACAAGAAGCACAAAGCAGCCGGCTTTTTGGAAAACGCAGATCACTGCAACTTGGGCATATCGATCGTTTGCAGCAGCGTCATAAGAATCGTGTTGTATCTGTTGCGACGTTGCAAGATGACGAAATTATTGGCATGGAAGCCTTAAAGCAGTTTGCACAACAAGTGATTGCTCAACCGACGCAGGAAGCGACACGATGAACGGGATAGAAAACGTCCTGGACGAGTTATTGAATCATGCCGATTATGTGATCACCCTTTGTGGCGATGCTATTCGCAAGAAGTTAGAAACATGGCTTCGTCATGAAGTCAACGAATAATAAAGTCCAAGTAAGGTTGTACAAGATCTCGGAACGGGATGCATGGCACCTTTAGAATGCGAGTGATTTTTAGATCACTTATTTGCACATGAAAAGTTACAGATATAAGACTTGCTTGGAGATAATGCAACAAGGATTGACTGTTCTACTTTGGACGGATTTGTATAGCGATAAGTCCCTGCGTAGTGAGCAGGTTGTCGAGATTCGTTTTCAGAGCAGCACCTGCCATGCAACTTATCAACAAGGACATGTCCTTGTTGATAAGTTGCATTTTTGGGGAAGTTTAGTTGTCACTATGATAGTCGATAAACCGATTTTTTCTTGACAACCAACCAACAGTAATGGCAAAATTGTTACACACAAAAGAAATTAGTTAACTTTACTAGGAGGAAAACGGGTGATAGATGAAATAATCAATGAGCTTAATGGGCTACCACAAGAAGAACTGCAATCTATTTATAACCTAATTGTCGCAAAGAAACTTACGTATCAAAAACCGCTTGCATTCGTGCAAGAACTAATGAAGTTTTTATTTGTTGGTGTACGTGATGGGAAGTATTATTATCAAATGCATGTGGGCGAAGAATTAGCAAATCGATATGGGATCTTACATGGAGGATTAATGACGGCTTTTGTTGACACTGCAATGGCCGAAACGACATTTCATGTCGATCCGGATGTGGCACGTGCTTTGACACTGAATATCACTGTGGATTTTATAAAACCTGCACATGTTGGTAAAGTACTAGATGCTGAAGTATCTACAGTCCAAAACAGCCATTCTATCATAGTTTTCCAAGTGAACATATTCGAAGAGAATGAACTGGTGGCTACTGCTTTAGCTCATTTCTACAAGCAGTACAGTAAAAGGAGTTGACTATATGAATCATAAGCACTGGGAGTTCGATTCCATCTGTCCGCACTGCGGCAATGTAACACATATTATCTCACCGAAAGGTGAGTTAGTCATAAGTGTTCGTTGCGAACATTGTTCACATGGGTATGAGTATACGCATATAGTTCATGAACACATTGAAGTAGACGATTCAAACACGTAATAATTATGATTGGGACAAGATGAATACTCGAGCACATGTGTAAACAAATTGGTTCTTTGAGATAATAGCAAAATTTAACCTTGACAAATGAACTGAGATCATCATTATATTTTATTATAAATTATTTTTTTACAAGTTAATACCTCCTGAGAATTTGAGAACCGTATTATTAACCCTTATTATTTGGGGGTGTAGTACGGTTTTGTCTTTAGTTAGGCCAGCACCTTAGGTAAATCTCTTTCTGAGTTATTAGGGGGTTTATACCTTTTTGATTGGAGCAATCTACGATGACTCAATATATTATGGCCATTGATCAGGGAACGACAAGTTCGCGCGTAATTTTATTTAATAAAGACGGTTCCATTCATGCTATGTCGCAAAAGGAATTTATACAAATTTTTCCGCAAACGGGTTGGGTGGAGCATGATGCACTTGAAATATGGGGTTCTGTTGAAGCTGTTATTTCCGAACTGATCGCTACGCATGGGATTAATCCCAAAGACATTGCAGCTATTGGCATCACAAACCAACGTGAAACGGCTTTAGTATGGGATCGACATACTGGATTGCCTATCTATCATGCGATTGTTTGGCAGTCTCGACAAACGTCTGGCATTTGTGATGAACTGAAAGCACAAGGCTATAACGACATGGTTCGTAAAAAAACGGGTTTGTTGATCGATGCCTATTTCTCTGGGACCAAAGTGAAATGGATTCTTGATCATGTAGAAGGAGCAAGAGAAAAAGCACAACGCGGTGACTTATTATTTGGCACCATGGATACGTGGCTCATTTGGAAATTATCAGGTAAAAAGGCACACGTGACAGATTATACGAATGCATCGAGAACCTTAATGTACAATATTTTTGATCTGACTTGGGATGATGAATTACTCAGCATGCTTGATGTACCAAAATCAATGTTGCCCGAAGTGCATTCTAGCTCAGAAGTGTATGCGCTCACAGAACCACAACTTTTCTTTAATGAATCGATTCCTATCGCAGGCATTGCAGGTGATCAACAAGCGGCCTTGTTTGGTCAGGCTTGTTTTGAACCTGGCATGGCAAAAAACACCTATGGTACGGGTTGCTTCATGTTGATGAATACAGGGGAAAGTGCAGTAAGTTCAAAAAGCGGGCTTTTAACAACCATTGCTTGGGGCATCGATGGAAAGATTGAATATGCTTTAGAAGGAAGTATCTTTGTCGCCGGATCGGCTATTCAGTGGCTGCGTGATGGGTTACGAATGTTTCAAAATGCAGCAGATAGCGAGCAATATGCGAAGCGAGTCGACTCAACAGATGGCGTTTACGTGGTACCTGCTTTTGTTGGATTGGGAACACCCTATTGGGATAGTGACGCGCGCGGTGCAATCTTTGGGCTGACTCGCGGTACGACGAAAGAGCATTTTATTCGAGCTACCTTAGAATCCTTAGCTTATCAAACTAAAGATGTTTTGACAGCTATGGAGTCAGATTCTGGGATTACGTTAAAAACTCTTCGTGTTGATGGCGGAGCAACGATGAATAACTTTTTGATGCAGTTTCAAAGTGATGTACTCTCTGTGCCTGTACAGCGTCCTGCAGTTTTAGAAACAACGGCGCTTGGTGCTGCTTACTTGGCTGGACTCGCTGTAGGATACTGGCAAAGTAAGCAAGATATCATTGACAATTGGCGCATTGGACGTACATTTACCCAAGAAATGGGTAGTGAACAATCCCATGCATTGTATGCTGGTTGGAAAAAAGCCGTTACTGCCACCTGTTCCTTCAAGTAAGTCATGTGGTATACTAAGGTTATCAGGTCGAACGTGAACATAATAGCATGGTGAAGAGTTCAGGAGAAACCACAAGTTTAGACATCTTGTCTTAAACTTGTGGTTTTTTCTTTTATAAAGGGAGTGACCGTTATGAGTCATCGTTTTTCAGTAAAAAGCCGTAGTGCGATGATCGAAGAGGTAACGCATCAACCACTCGATCTTTTAGTGATCGGAGGAGGTGTGACGGGTGCTGGAATTGCTTTAGATGCTGTAACGCGCGGTATGCATGTGGCAGTTATTGAAATGCAAGATTTCGCTGCTGGAACGTCGAGTCGTTCAACCAAATTAGTGCATGGTGGGCTACGTTATCTAAAACAATTTGATATCGGCGTCGTTGCGGAAGTTGGGGAGGAACGTGCGATCGTCTATGAAAATGCGCCTCATGTAACGACTCCTTTGTGGATGATGTTACCCATCATTGAACATGGGACGTATGGTATGTTTATGAGTGCAGTTGGCTTGTATATTTATGATCGATTGGCGCGTGTCAAACCATCCGAACGACGACAAATGTTGACGAAAGAACAAGCGTTGCAAAAAGAACCTCTTCTTAATGCAGAATATTTACAAGGTGCAGGATACTATGTGGAGTATCGTACAGATGATGCTCGACTTACCATCGAAATTATCAAAGAAGCTGTTGAACGAGGTGCTTTGGCGTTAAGTTATACGAAGGCACAAGATCTCCTCTATGAACATAAAAGAGTCGCGGGTGTGCAAGCACAAGACCTGCTAACGGGAGAAACTTACGAAATTCATGCAAAGACCGTCGTGAATGCCACGGGGCCTTGGGTGGATCAGTTACGCGAAGTGGATCATTCTAAAAATGGTAAAACATTACATTTGACGAAGGGTGTCCACATCGTGATTGATGGTAGCAAATTTCCGTTGCAAAACCCTGTTTATTTTGATGTTCCAGACGGACGGATGGTTTTTGCGATACCGCGTGATGGAAAAACGTATGTAGGTACAACGGATACCAACTACGTTGGCGATCCTCTCTTACCGTTGACCACAAAAGCAGATCGCGACTATTTACTTGGCTGTATTCGCTTCATGTTCCCTTCACTGTTGCTTACTGAACAAGATGTGGAGGCGTTTTGGTCAGGTGTTCGGCCTTTGATTCATGAAGAAGGTAAGTCTCCCTCTGAAATATCACGTAAAGATGAGATTTTTACCTCGCAAAGTCAACTTATTACGATTGCTGGTGGAAAGCTTACGGGTTATCGCAAAATGGCCGACAAAGTAGTTAGCTATGTGGCGTCGATCTTGGAAGAAAAGTTTCATCAAACGTATGGGGCATGTCAAACGCAGGCTATTGAGTTGTCTGGCGGTAAGTTTGGCGGGTCGATGCATATGCCTTCGTTTATGGAGAAACAAGTTTCTGAGGGCGTTTTGCTGGGTCTTTCAGTGAAAGAGGCAACTAGGCTAGTACACCGTTATGGAACCAATGTGACGAAACTCTATGAACTTATCAAAAGTGGAGCCACTACGGCTGCTGAATTTGCCTTGTCGCTCGAAGTATTTGCTGCTTTGCAATACGGTATTGATGAAGAAATGATTGTTACACCGTCAGACTTTTTCATTCGTAGAACATCTGCCATGTTTTTTGATGTTGATTGGGTACAGCAATGGAAAGCGCCTGTGGTTTCCTATATGGCTGACTATTTCGCTTGGAATAAGGAACTTACCAGTAGGTATAAGTATGATCTTGATCAACGCATTGTAGAGGCCACACAAGTTAAAGAATAATCAAGGAGGGGTACAACGTGGAAGATACAGAAAATGTAACGACGATAACAGATCCGCTTGAACGGTTACTGCACTTGTTGATTGGCCGCGAACAGGCCATTGAAAGCCTTGTCACTATTTTAGATATAGCTGACAAAAAGGGCTTACTGACGATGGTTGAATACCTTCTTAGCGATGGGTCAGATCTTGTTGATTCCGGGATTGAATGGCTTGCACAGCCTTCAACGATTGCATTGAAGGAACAAGGTGCTGAGTGGGTGTCCATCATCAAAAAGATTGACCCAAGTATGGTAGAGCGTTTGGTTGATGTGATCTCAGTAGTGATGCAAAAAAATGAGGTTCCTGAGCAGACTGTGCAAATTCATGGTTTATGGGATATCGTCAAAATTATGCGTGACCCGGATATTAGCCTTGCTTTGTCAAAGGCATTTAGCCTTTTGAAAGCCATTGGTGCCGTCCAACGCGAAGGTTAAAACTACGAGTTCAGGGGTGCAACGTTTGGATCTGATCAAGCAGAAGATAATTCCTGCGGCGCGACGTATTTCAGATCTTGAGGAGATGGTGAAATATAAATTTGAGTACCTTGTGATGTTACAAGTGCACCTAGCACAGCTCATGTACGTGACCAATATGGCACACGCAAATCGTAAGAAGTTGATCCTGCATGCTGATCTCATTCAAGGAATGCGTTCAGATGAACATGGCGCACAGTATTTGTGTCAGGAGATTAAGCCAGACGGAATTATTTCTACGCACGCTCAGGTTCTTGAAATGGCCAAGAAGCGTAATGTTCTAACTGTGCAACGTGTATTTTTGCTCGACTCACAATCTTTAGAAACGAGTTTGCGTGTGATTAATTCTGTGCGCCCAGATTACATTGAGCTTTTACCGGGCATCTTGCCAGAGTTAATCAAGGAAGTGTATGAGGCGACGCGCATTCCGATTTTTGCAGGTGGATTTATTCGCACTCCAGATCATGTGCTGCAAGCACTTGATGCAGGTGCTGTGGCCATCACCACATCAAGTAAAGTATTATGGAAGACAAAATTTTAATTGCAGTTATGCGTAGAGGCCCAGTCGAGATTTAGGAGGCCACTGAAAAAGTCCCTTACTGGCTGGATAACAGCCGAAATGCCATTGATCCGATTCGAATGTTCAAGTACTTGCTCTTAAAAGCGATTTTTGAGTTATCCGACGTGGACATCGTCGATTCGCCCCATACAAAGGTACACTACAACCATAAATCACCTATCACGCAAGGGAAGAAAGGCATCGGTAAAATCAAAAAGACACCCTTACTTCAGTTTTTGATGTAAGGGTTGTCTTTTGTCAGATCGTTTTTAGATGCTTTTCATGAAACCGCACGTTTTTCAGTGGCCTTATATTTAGCGACTGGGCTTTTACTATACTATGTAAATAAATAATACTAGATAGTTTGTTGACTATAAAAACAAATCATGACATACTATAAACGTAGTACTCGTCATTCGTAAGGGGTGATGATTTGGTCTTATTTAGCATGTAAGCGCTATTATGAACGTAAATAAGGGGGAAATAGAATGAAGTCCATGGGGTCTGGAAGGTCACGTATTAGATTAACTGCAAAACTCGGATCTGTTTTTGTATTGTTTAGTTCAGTTGCTCTTTCTCAAACCGGTGGTGCTTATGCAAAGAACATTCCCAATATCTCCTTATGGGATATTCAAACAGGTACGTCTCAGCAGGTTGTCCAAAACATGGTTAACAGTTTCGATAAAACACATCCCACCATTCATGCTTCAGTACAATTTTTTGAGAATGATCCATACAAACAGAAAATCATGATAGCTATGGGGGCGCATAACCCACCTGACATTTTTTTTGGTTGGGGTGGAGGAACTCTTCAAACGTATGTGAATGCAAATGATGTCTACAATCTAACTTCTTTACTAAATCATGATCCTAGTTGGAAGAAACGGTTTTTGCCTTCCGTAATGAAGCCAGTAACGATTCATGGGAAAATTTATGGAGTACCAAATAATTTCGTGCAACCTGTCTTTATGTTTTACAATAAGCAAGTTTTTAAACAATATCATCTTTCTCCGCCGTCGACGTGGACTCAACTGTTACAAGATGTAAAAGTGTTTAAAAGTCATGGTATTGCGCCGTTGACCGTGGGCGGAAAGGATCAATGGCCAGAGTTAATGTATGAAGAATATCTAGTTGATCGCATTGGAGGACCCCAAGCTTTTGATAACGTAGTTGCCGGGAAGAAAAATGCATGGTCCAATCCGGCATTTTTAAAGGCTAACACAATGATCCAACAACTTGTAAAAGCTGGGGGCTTTGAGTCGGGATTTAGTTCCGTGGGTTATGGAGATGGCGAATCAACTGCACTTTTATACACTGGCAAGGCCGCCATGGAACTCATGGGTAATTGGGAATTTCCAGGCGTTTTGAGCAGCGATCCAACCTTTATCAAACAAGGTAATCTTGGATGGTTTGCATTTCCAAAGGTAGTTGGAGGCAAAGGTAATTTTAGTGATATTGCTGGGAACCCCTCTAACTATTATTCTATCTCCAATGCGTCAAAGAATAAGGCGGCTGCTGTAACTTTCTTAAAGGATGCAGTTCTTACCCCACAAAATGTTAAAAACTGGATCAGCGTTGGAGATGTACCTCCTGTACAAGGTATTGAGCCGGAATTAAAGAATACAAAGTATGGTAGTTATCTTTTGTATAGCTATGATCTTGTAAAGAACGCATCAAATTTTCAAGCATCATGGGATCAGGCGTTGTCTCCGATAGAAGCACATGAATTATTAACGGATCTCAGCCTGGTTTTCCTCAATCAAATGACTCCAAAGCAGTTTTCTCAGGATATGAATAAATATCTCAAGGTTTGAATTTTAAAGTGGAAGAGGAATGGTTATCAATTCATTCCTCTTCTCAAAATAAATTCTAGCGGGAGTGAACAATGTGCAGTCAGGTATGACATGGCAACGGTGGACTATGATGATTCCTGCGGCAGTTTTTTTTCTAATCTTTGCGCTAATTCCTATGTTGATTGCGGTTTATTATAGTGGATTGCAATGGAATGGCATTAGTAACCCGCAATGGATTGGATTAGCCAACTGGAGTCAGGTACTTGCAAATGGAGAAGCTGTTCGTGCGATACTTTTAACTATTGAGGTTATGATCGGATCATGGATAATTCAAACGCCTATTAGTCTTCTGCTTGGCGTTTTTCTGGCAGGACCTCAAAAACACCGATCTTTTTTTGGCTTGTTTTATTTTCTGCCGTTATTATTTTCATCAGTAGCTGTCGGAGTTACTTGGTCGTATATTTTGAACCCTAATTTCGGCATCGTGAATTCGATTTTACAAGGTATCGGGTTAGGTGGTGGCTCACAAAATTGGCTAGGGCTTCCTGGTACTGCGATGATTGTTGTTATTATACTAATTTCATGGCAATTTATTCCTTTCCATACTTTACTTTATCAGGGTGGAGTCAAGCAGATACCTGATTCTTTATATGAAGCTGCCCATATTGATGGGGCAAAGCCTTGGCACACTTTCTTTTTTATCACTTTGCCACAGTTAAAATACACGCTAATTAGTTCGACTGTCTTAATTTTGACGGGATCACTAACGTATTTTGATTTAATTTATGTGCTTACAGATGGTGGTCCTGGAACATCAACAAGTGTTTTGGCTATGGATATGTATCAGCAGGCATTTGTCAATCAGAACATTGGTGTGGGGAGTGTACTTGCCGTTATCCTTGCTTTGGCTGGTATCATTCTATCCATAGTTTTGCTTCGAACGACTGGATTTACTCGCATGGAAAGTCAACTGGAGGGAATGTGACTACATGAACGCGATGCCAGAGGTTCAAACTAAAATGCATACTAAACGATCACCTGGTTTCTCGTTGAGAAGGCATCCATGGTATAATGTGGTTTTTTCCTTACTGGGGTTTATATGGCTTATTTTTTCTTTCTACCCTATTTTCTATATGTTAATGACAAGCTTACGATCTCAACAGGGATTTCTCACAGGTATTCCATGGATGCCATCAGCACATCCAACAATAGAGAATTTTGTTACTGTATTACAAGCTGGATTTGGACAGTTTTTTTTGAATAGTGTAGTTGTTTCTGTTAGTTCAGTGATTCTCATTGTTGGTAGTTCACTGTTGAGTGCATACGTCATCGTTCGTAGTAAAAACAAATTTATTAGGCTAGTATTCAATGTATTTTTGGTTGGATTAGCGATTCCCATTCAGGCTGCTATTATACCAATCTACATAATGATTACAAAAATGGGTTTGTATGATACGCTTTTAGGTCTGATTTTACCTTCAGTTGCATTTGGTTTGCCATTAACATTACTCATATTAGTGAACTTTGTTCGTGACATTCCTAATGAGCTATATGAATCGATGGGACTAGAAGGAGCCGGTGATTTTACAATCCTCTTTCGTCTTGTAATGCCACTTTCTATTCCATCTATCGTTTCTGTGTCAATCTATGATTTCATTCAGTCATGGAACAATTTTTTATTTCCACTTGTCTTGACTCAAAGTACTCAAACGAGAGTTTTACCAATGGCGATAGTAAGTTTTCAAGGACAGTATACAATGAATGTTCCCGTGCTTATGGCTGCAGTGATTTTATCTGCATTGCCTTTAATCTTAGCTTACGTGTTTGGCAGAAGGTATTTATTAAAAGGCTTATTGGCTGGATTTGGAAAATAAATCTTTGTAGGAGGGCTATCGATGAAGGAAAGTTATCTTGATCCCGCGACACCGATAAGTCATCGTGTGCAAAATCTCATTAGTCTTATGACGATAGAAGAAAAAATTTCGCAAATGAGTGCCGTATGGTCTTATGAGGTTTTGGATGAGGGGCGATCTTTTTCTTTTGACAAAGCGAGTCAATTACTTCGTGTAGGGGTAGGACAAATTACTCGAATTGGGGGAGCTACCAATTTAGGTCCGACGGAAACAGCCCAAGTCGCTAATGAAATTCAATCTTTCCTTATAAATCATACGAGGCTAAAAATCCCTGCCATGATTCATGAAGAATCTTGTAGCGGCTATATGGCCAAAGGGGCAACATGTTTTCCGCAATCGATTGGCATTGCAAGTACGTTTGAAGCTGATATCGCTTTTCGTATTGGAGAAATTATTCGTCAGCAAATGCGGTCAGCGGGTGCACATCAAGCGTTAGCTCCCTTACTTGACGTGACGCGTGATCCTAGGTGGGGGCGTGTTGAGGAGACGTTTGGTGAAGATCCTTATCTGGTGGCACAGATGGGTATGAAGTACGTAGAAGGGTTGCAAGGTGATGACTTGCGCGATGGCGTGATAGCAACAGGAAAGCACTTTGTTGGGTATGGCGTATCAGAGGGAGGCATGAACTGGGCTCCGTCGCACATCGCAGAGCGTGAATTACATGAAGTATACCTGCATCCCTTTGAAGCGGTAGTGCGGAAATCTCATCTTTACGCAATCATGCCTGGATATCACGAATTAGACGGTATACCTTGTCACAACTCAAAGTATCTTTTGACCGATTTACTACGACATCAATGGGGATTTGACGGAATTGTGGTGTCTGATTATTTTGCTGTCAATATGTTGCATGAGTATCATCATGTGGCACCTGATAAAAAACATGCTGCAAAGTTTGCTGTGGAGGCCGGTGTCGATGTGGAACTTCCTAGTCGAGATATCTACGGAGAAGCGTTGTGGCAAGCGTTGGATCAGGGGTTAATCACGATGGACGCCATGGACCAAATTGTTTCTCGAATCCTCACCATGAAATTCCAACTCGGGTTATTTGAGACACCTTATGTAGACGTAGTGAAGACATTAAATGTATTTGATCAAACTCCACAACGGCAAATCGCCTATGAAGCTGCACAAAAATCGATCATCCTTTTGAAAAATGAGCACTCACTATTACCGATAGCTAAATCTTCTCAAAAAATTGCAGTGATTGGCCCAAATGCTGATACTATACGCAACATGATTGGTGACTATGCTTACCCGTGTCATATTGAGTCATTACTTGAGATGCGAGATCAAGAGAATGTCTTTGAGACTCCAGTACCTGACGATGTGCAGGTTGTGGATCAATTTGTGCCTATGATATCGATTTTAGAGGCGATTCGATCAAAAGTCACGGATGAATCCCAGATACACTATGCTAAAGGGTGCGATATTCAAGGACTCGATGAGACTGGAATGCAAGAAGCTGTTCAACTTGCTAAAAATGCTGATGTGGCGATTGTCGTGGTGGGCGATCGAGCGGGATTGACGGATGGATGTACCACAGGCGAATCCCGTGATCGTGCGACCTTGAATTTGCTTGGGTTGCAAGAGCAACTTGTGAAATCTGTGATGGAAACGGGTACGCCTACCATTGTTGTCCTCGTTAGTGGGCGGCCATTATCGATACCTTTTATTGCTAGTCATGCACCAGCTATCGTGCAAGCGTGGTTACCAGGTGAAGAAGGGGCTATGGCTATCGCTGATGTACTTTTTGGTGATTACAATCCAGCGGGAAGGCTTCCTATCACAGTTCCGCGATCCGTGGGGCAAGTTCCTGTGTACTATGCTCATAAGCCTTCGGGCGGTCGTTCTCATTGGAAAGGTGAATATGTCGATGAGAGCAATCTTCCATTATTCGTTTTCGGACACGGATTGAGTTATACAAAATTTGACTATACCGATTTGCAATTTTCGTCGGATAAGGTCGATGTTCACGGAACACTTGAAATTTCGTGCCGTGTTCAAAACGTAGGCCAGATCGCTGGCGATGAGGTTGTTCAGTTATATATACAGGATCTCGAAGCGGATGTGACAAGGCCAGTACAAGAGTTGCGAGGATTTTGTCGAGTGCATCTTGAACCTATGCAAAGTCAACAAGTAACCTTTTCATTGTCTTCACACCAGCTTGGATTTTACAATCGCAACATGGAATTCGTGATAGAACCTGGAGATGTGAAAGTAAGTATCGGCTCATCAAGTGCAGATATTCGGTTAGAAGGGATATATAGCCTAACCGGGGAGACAGTTTGCATTGTGGAAGACAAGGTGTTTACAACACCAGTGCACGTACAGTAATACTTAGCAGGAGCAAAAAAACAGTCGTTTTGTATACGCGTTAATTTTTTCCTTCATGCTGAACCTACGGTATATGAGTTACCGTAGATTCAGCATTTTTATTCAAGGTAAGATCCATCGAGCTATGATGACAGAGGTAGAAATGGTCATCACGGTGGTGAGTAATCAGGAGTCCTGCCGCACCAGATAACGGGACAATAAAAGTTTCAATTCCTGTGATTTTCATTATGAATTCTTCTTAATCAAAACGTAACCAGATGGTCAGATTGGAAATACGAAATCAGTCATGAACTCGGAAAACATTTACACGACTAAACGGGTAGACATACAATGCAAGTGCAATGAAATTTGTGCTGTTCGTCACGCCGCAAACAAAGAGGTACCTGCCTTACGTAACAATTCAGCACTCTCACTGTTTAATCCAATAAGCCGTATGGATTTATCCAGCTGCCCATACTTTTTAATGACCCTTTGAATACCCACAACAGACGCATGGTCCCATACGTGTGTATGCGTAAAATCAATGATGACTTCTTCCGGGTCATCCTGCATGTCAAACAAATCAATGAAATGCGTCATTGTTCCAAAAAACATTTGACCTTTAATGATATAAACTTTAACCCCATTCGTATTCGTTGTTGTTATGGCATGTATGCGCGCCATCTTCCAACTAACGAACACCGCACTCAACGCAACGCCGACAAAAACGCCGACGGCTAAGTCATTCGTGGCAACGACTGAAACCACGGTAATAACCATCACAGCCGACTCTATAAATGGGACTTTTCGCAGGTTGAGAATTGACTTCCATTCAAAAGTATACACAGATACCATGAACATAACACCGACTAAAGTTGCAACAGGAATTTGACTCACGAGCGGACGCAAGACAACGATGAGAAATATCAAAAACGCGCCTGATATAAATGTCGAAAGTCTTTTGCGACCGCCATAATCCACATTCAGAACGGACTGCCCAATCATTGCACACCCTGCCATCGCACCAAAGAACCCAGTAACGATGTTTGCAATACCTTGCCCACGAATTTCTTTATCCTTATTGCTCTTTGAATTAGTCATATCATCAACCACCGTTGCAGTCATTAGTGTTTCTAGGCTGCCTACTAATGCAATCGGTAGAGAGTAGGGCAAGATGATTGACAGTGTATGCAAATTAAACGGAACAACTGGGACGTGAAAATAGGGTAAATGCGCTTGCAAATGACCGATATCCCCGACTGTCTGTAAATGTAGTTTGAATACAGCACTTACAGCGGTCATGATGACAATCGCGATAATTGCCGATGGTATTACTTTAGTGAGATACGGTAATCCCCCGACAATAGCAACTGTCACCCCGACAACAATGTACGCAACCATGCCTTGGCCTTCGATATGCGGCAATTGCGCCAGAAAAATTAGAATGGCTAAAGCATTTACAAAACCGACCACAACGCCGTGCGGTACGAAAGTAATAAAACGACCTAGTTTGAGCACACTAATCAGCAATTGTATCACTCCCGCCAGTACACCAGCAGCGAATAAGTACTGATCACCATGGTTTTTTACCAATAAGACCATGAGTAAGGCCGTCGATCCGGTAGCTCCTGAAATCATTCCAATGCGCCCGCCAAAGATGGCGACCATGATGCTAATCAGAAATGCACCATAGAGACCTATCATTGGATTGACTCCTGCAATCATGGAAAACGCGATGGCCTCAGGAATTAGTGCAAAAGCGACCGCCACTCCTGCTAGAAAGTCTTTCCTAACATTCGACAACCATTCCTGTTTAAAAGTTTGAAGCGTCAATAAAGCACCTCTTTCTATGTTATATTTTTTATTGACTCTCAAGTCTCATGAGAGTCAGATACATGTTTGGGGTTATTCGGATAATAAAGTGCAAACAAAAAACATATCACAATGTAACATCGTGATTAATGCAAAAGATTTAACGATCTTGCGCCAGAATTCTCCCGCATCTAAGGCGGCGAGATGAATGGCGTGTTTTTTCTCCTCGTGATATACTATCAGTAGTAAAAGCAAAGAAGGCATATATCACATGGAATTTGAGAGTAATAATCATTCAGTGTTCTTAATGTATTACCACCTGATTTTGGTTATCAAGTACCGGCGTAAA
>JAKADA010000041.1 GCA_021820975.1 Bacillota bacterium | reverse complement strand
GTCACCTCCTGTACCCCAGTATAGTCAATCTGCTTATTTTTAAACGGGGTTGCCCTAAGATTAGCATGCACCCCGCTACTGGTCAACGAACGAAGTCTATGCTAGTACTCACGCCCTTGCCGTTGCAGTTCCTTTTGCCTCTTATCGCGTCTATGAAAATAAGTACGCGATTCATACCATACGCCATAGATACCGTACATAGCCAGGAGAAAAAATAATAAAGGCGGTACAAAATCCCGTCTGACGACAAAAAGAATGAGTACAGAAAGTACAATTAAAGGCAACATGTACATGTTCGAACGAGCAAGTCGTACGCGTTTGAAATTGGGATAGCGGGTGCGACTCACCATCAAGATAGCAAGAAGCGCTGTCAGATATGGCATCAGAACCACCGGGATCAACCCATAGTACAATGTAAATGCCGCTAGGATACCGCCCGCCGCCGTGATTGGCAATCCTACAAAATAACTATGTGCCACCGTATCCAGATTAAAACGCGCTAATCGAAGCGCTCCTGCGACTGGAAAAGCAATAGCCACAATGGATCCGATCGTGCCGAAATTGCGCAAGACAGCCGCATACATTATAAAAGCGGGTGCAACACCAAACGTTATAACATCCGATAAAGAATCCAATTCCTTGCCAAACAGACTCTCCGCATGAAGCAGACGTGCCACCCTTCCATCTAAACCATCGCATAACATGCCGATCAACACGAGAATCGCCGCGAAAGAAAAACTCCCTTCGTAAGTAAGCAGTAAGGCAGCCATGCCCAAGATGAGATTAATCATCGTAATGATGTTGGGAATATGCTTCATGAGTCAGCCCCCATCGCTTAAGTTTTAGAGATTGCGTTCGAGCAAAACTTGCTCGTGCATCCGCTTTAACCCCTCCTTAATCGCCCTTGCACGCACCAATCCGATGCCTTCTACTTCATCAAGCTCTTCGACACTTGCAGCTACGATGCGCCCTAAGGTAGGGAACTCACCAGCTAGATTTTCGATCACAGGCTGTGGTAGACGCGGAATCTTATGTAAGATCCGATAACCTCGCGATGCTACCGCAGTCTCACTGAGATTCGGCGAGTTGTCGTAGCCAAGGATGTGCGCAATAACCTGACCATGAATCAATTCATCGGAATCCAGTTGGTGCATCTCCGTGAGGATCTGATGCGGCGTCAGGTCAAAGCCAGAAGCTGAATAATCTTTCACAAGCAGGTACGCTTCCTCATCGACTTTCGCAACGAGCTCATCCAGTTGCATGGAAATCAATCGGCCCTCAGAGCCCAGTTCCGTAATGTAGCGTTTAATCTCTGCGCGAATACGCAGCACCATTTCAAAACGTTGCAAGACGCTAATCACATCTTGTAATGTGACCAGTTCTTCCATCTCAAGCGCAGATAAGCTAGCAAGTGCTCCATCGAGCACCGATTTGTAGCGTTCAAGCGTTTGAATGGCCTGATTGGCTTTCGTGACGATCACACTGAGGTCCTTAAGAGCATAACGAATCGTACCCTGATACAATGTGATCACATTTCTGCGTTGCGATACGCACACAACCAAGTGCCCTGTTTGTTTAGCCATGCGTTCTGCCGTACGATGGCGCGTCCCTGTTTCATTCGTCGGAATCGCATGATCAGGGTTCAATTGGGTGTTGGCGTACAAAATTCTCTTGGCATCCTCACTCACCACAATGGCGCCATCCATTTTTGCAAGTTCGTACAGTCCGGACGGCGTAAAGTCGCAATTGATCGCAAATCCACCATCGGTCAATTGTTCTATTTCTTCATCGAACCCAAAGACGATCAGTCCCCCCGTGTTGGCGCGCAGCACATTATCGACACCATCACGAATCGGCGTCCCTGGTGCGATCATCTTTAAAACTTTCATCAACATCGCTTCACGCTTGACATCATCTTTCTCTTTCATATCACCCATCCCCTAACGTTACGGAGATCGCCTCTTGTAGTGTTGCAACGCCGATCACGTCGATGCCCTCGATAAAGTGCCCGTGTTTGACATTGCCTATCGGTGCGATCATACGTGCAAATCCCAATTTTTTCGCTTCCACCAGTCTTTGATCAAGCCGTGTCACCGCGCGAACTTCCCCCGTCAATCCTACTTCACCGGCAAACACCGTACTCACCGATACCGGTTTATCGCGAAAACTCGATGCAATGGCGACGGCCAGGCCGAGATCGACAGCAGGTTCTTCGACCTTTAATCCACCGGCTACATTGATATACGCATCGAAGTTTTGTAAAAAGAGTCCTACTCGCTTTTCAAGCACAGCCATCAATAGCGTCACACGATTGTAATCAAGCCCAGACGCTGTGCGACGCGGTGTCGCAAAATGCGTTGGAGCAACAAGCGCCTGAATCTCGACTAACACCGGACGCGTCCCCTCTAAGCTCGCAATGACCGTAGAGCCTGCCGTTGCTATCGATCGTTCCGCTAAAAACAACTCAGAAGGGCTTCGTACATCCTCCAAGCCAACTGCTTGCATGGCAAATACACCAATCTCATCGGATGAGCCAAACCGATTCTTTACAGCGCGCAAGATACGATAACGATGGTGCCTGTCACCCTCAAAATAGAGCACCGCGTCCACCATATGCTCAAGCAACCTAGGCCCCGCAATGGCACCGTCTTTCGTCACATGGCCGACAATGCACGTAGCAATCGATAGATCCTTTGCGATCGTCAATAACCGCATCGTACATTCGCGAACTTGTTGCACACTACCAGGTGCAGAAGGCAATGTAGGACAAAACACCGTCTGTATCGAGTCGACAATTAAGAATATCGGATGTAGACGCCTAACATGCTTCTCGACTTGATCCATATCCGTATCCGCTAAAATAAATAATTGCTCACCAACCGAGCCAAGCCGAGCCGCGCGCAGCTTCACTTGCTGCAACGACTCTTCACCTGTGACATAAAGGACCGTTTGACCAGACTGTGTCACTTTATGCGCGGTTTGTAAAAGCAATGTCGATTTGCCGATTCCCGGGTCACCGCCCACTAAAAAAAGCTCACCAGGAATCATCCCACCGCCCAACACACGATCAAGCTCCTCGCTACCCGTGGAAAACCTCGGCTCATCCGCCAAGGGTATATCTTGCAATAACATCGGTTCACGCGGTATAGTCGAAACACTTGGTCTTGTCTGTGCTTGAACCGCTTCTTCAACCATGGTGCCCCAATTGCCGCATGATGGACAACGGCCGAGCCATTTCAGAGATTCTGCGCCACAATCTTGGCAAACATAATGGATTTTTTCTTTTTTCATAATGCTTCCAATATACCTGAGTGGTCTACGAATAACTAGTCACTAAACGTTAAAGTAAGACGCCCATTGTAGAGAATGGACGTCTTATCATAAATTTATCGGTTTTTTCCCGTTACTTCGATGTCACCGGATGGTCTTTTACTTTTGTCACAGACAACCCGCCTGTCGAAGCAACGTCGATATTGACATCATCGCCACGCTGAATTTCACCACTGAGTAACGCTTCTGACAAGCGATCTTCAATGTGTCTCTGCATCGCTCGTTTTAGCGGACGCGCTCCGTATTGAGGGTCAAAGCCTTCTTTGGCAAGAAACGTCTTGGCTTCACTCGTCAGAGTGAAATGAAGGCCATACTCATCAAGCCGCTTTTTCAGATCATCCGCTAAGAGATCGACGATTTGACTGATATCGCCTTCTGACAACGGATGAAAGACGATCAGATCATCGACGCGATTTAAAAACTCAGGGCGAAATGTCTTTTTCAACTCATCCATGACGCGTCCTTTCATATCGCCATACGCTGTGTCTTGGCTACTTGTAAAGCCTAACTGACCGCCTTTTTTAATCTCTTGCGCGCCAACGTTGCTTGTCATGATGATAACGGTGTTGCGAAAATCAACCGTGCGCCCTTTACCATCTGTCAAGCGTCCGTCATCGAGCACCTGGAGCAGCACGTTAAACACTTCTGGGTGCGCTTTTTCTACTTCATCCAATAAGACCACAGAATAAGGTTGACGACGTACACGTTCGGTTAACTGACCGCCTTCTTCATAACCGACATAGCCAGGAGGTGATCCGACCAATCGCGATGTCGTATGGCGTTCCATGTATTCAGACATATCGATACGAATCATCGCATCTTCATCACCAAACATCACTTCGGCAAGTGCGCGAGCCAATTCTGTTTTACCAACCCCTGTAGGACCCAAGAAGATAAATGAGCCAATCGGCCGCTTAGGATCCTTAAGTCCCGCCCGCGCACGACGAATGGCGCGTGCTACAGCGCTCGTCGCCTCTTCTTGCCCGACGACGCGTTGGTGCAACAACTTTTCCATGTTTAGCAGACGACTTGATTCTGCCTCGGCCAATTTTTTTACCGGAACTCCTGTCCAGCTCGATACAATATCGGCGATATCATCTTCTGTTACGGCAACATCATGCGAATCTTGGCGTTGTTGCCACTCCATGCGCCTATTTTCCAAGTCATCGCGCAAATGCTGCTCTTGATCACGTAATGCCGCGGCTGTTTCAAAGTCTTGTTCTTGAATTGCAGAATCTTTTTCCGAGCGCAATTCTTCTAACTTTTGTTCGAGCTCTTTTAAATTCGGCGGAGCTGTATACGTCCGCAGACGTACACGAGATGCTGCCTCATCGATCAGGTCAATCGCCTTATCCGGTAAGAAGCGATCAGTGATATAACGATCGGATAAACGAACAGCGGCCACTACCGCTTGATCGGTAATTTTGACACGGTGATGCGCTTCATAGCGATCACGCAAACCATAAAGTATCAGTACCGCTTCGTCAGCTGTCGGTTGGTCGACTTTGATCGGTTGAAAACGGCGTTCGAGTGCCGCATCCTTTTCGATGTGTTTGCGGTACTCATCGAGCGTCGTCGCACCGATGCATTGCAGTTCGCCACGAGCAAGCGCTGGCTTCAAGATGTTCGAAGCATCGATGGCACCTTCAGCGCCGCCTGCGCCGATTAAAGTATGCAATTCATCGATAAAGAGAATCACATTACCGGCGTTACGAATCTCATCCATGATCTTTTTTAAACGATCTTCAAATTCACCACGGTACTTTGTACCAGCAACAACGGTGCCCATATCTAACACCATGACGCGTTTGTTGCGTAACGTTTCTGGAATTTCATTCGATACAATGCGCTGTGCGAGACCTTCTGCGATCGCAGTCTTGCCGACGCCTGGTTCGCCGATCAATACCGGGTTGTTTTTCGTGCGCCGCGACAAGACTTGAATCACACGCTCAATCTCATTGGCTCGTCCAATGACAGGATCAAGCTTTGAATCACGAGCGAGGGCGGTCAGGTCCCGAGCTAAACCATCAAGCGTCGGGGTGTTCGCTGACTGCGGACTGTCTGAGCTTGTTTCCCCTGAGTCCCCGCCACCGAGCAGTTGTAACACTTGCTGACGCGCTTTGCTTAAACTCACGCCAAGATTGCTTAACACGCGAGCCGCGATGCCCTCGCCTTCACGAATCAAGCCTAGTAAAATGTGCTCCGTACCGATGTAGTTGTGGGCAAGCTTTCTTGCCTCGTCCATCGACAACTCGATCACTTTTTTGGCACGCGGTGTATAGGTTGTCCCTGTCGTGTTACCAGGGCCGTGTCCGATGATTTTTTCCACTTCGCGTTGAATCTTTTCTGCGCTTAAACCAAGGCTGAGAAGCGCCTTAGCTGCGATACCATCGCCTTCTTTAACAAGACCTAGTAAGATGTGTTCTGTGCCAACGCCTGGGTGGCCCAGACGCACTGCTTCTTCATGAGCGAGTGTCAACACTTTTTGCGCTCGTTCTGTGAAACGATTGAACAACATCATCATCCCCCGCTTATCTTCAGTTTGAGTCGGTGCGCAATCGTTCGCGAATCATCGCTGCTCGTTTGCTGTCACGCTCTCCTGGTCCCATTTCATGTCCATTGTATTTCTGCAAAAATCCTGGTTGTGTTGCAACCATCAATTCTTTCAATATACTGGCGGACACACCTTTTATGATGTCCATGTCGATACCCAGTCGAACATCGGATAATCTTTGCAATGCCTCTTGTGAATCAATCTGCCGTGCATAAGCCAAGATTCCAAAGGAGCGACAAACGCGGTCCTCGACGCGTCCATGTGCCTCTTGCACAATGAAGCGGCGAGCTTTTCGCTCATGATCGATAATCTGTCTGACGACACTGTGTAGATTGCCAATAATCTCTTCTTCACTTTGCCCCATCGTGACTTGGTTAGACACTTGAAATAAATTGCCCATCGCGTCGCTGCCTTCACCATAGATGCCGCGAACCGTGAGTCCGACATGCGTAACAGCGGACAAAATGCGGTTGACCTGTTCTGTCCACACGAGTGCGGGCAGATGCACCATGACGGAGACTCGCATGCCTGTCCCGACGTTGGTGGGGCAGGCAGTTAAGTACCCTTTTTTTTCATCAAATGCAAAATCAAGCGAATCTTCAAAAGCGTCATCCAACTGATTGGCCAGCTGATAAGCGGCTTCCAATTGATAGCCAGGCAGCAGGCACTGCATGCGCAGGTGATCTTCTTCATTGACCATGATGCTAATCTCTTCATCCTTACGAAGAAGTACAGCGCCACCTTTCTCTTCAATCAACGCCGGGCTCACCAAATGCTTTTCAACAAGCACTAACTTGTCGATGTCATTAAGTTCGTCAAGTTTTAATACTTCAAACGGTCCAAGACGACTCGCGTCGGGCGTTTGTGACGCTTTGATGACTTGATGGAGCAATTGCTCTTTATCGTTATCTGTTGACAGCATCGGAAAGGTCTGATGAGACAAGTTCCTAGCTATGCGCACACGACTGCTGATCACGATATCCGATTCAGGTCCATCATCTTTAAGCCATTTGCTAGCTGCTTGCGACAAAAAGTCATGTAACGACATGTAACGACCTCCTCACGGTTCGACTTGGCGTTCGAGCTCACGAATGCGATCACGCAAATGTGCGGCCTCTTCGTATTTTTCTAAGCGAATCTGTTCTTGTAAATCATTTCGCAATTGATCTAATTGTCTACGTACGGCAACTACGCCACCACGCCGTTTAGGTACCTTGCCAACATGCTGATCGGACGTTTGAATCTTTTTTAATAACGAATCGAGTGCTGGATCGAACGCTTTGTAGCAGTTAGGGCAACCAAATCGTCCAAGTTGTTTGAATTGATTAAAGGTGAGACCGCACTCAGGACATTGCAATCCAGGTGAGTCCATGCGTTCTTTGACAGCAGGATCAAAATTGAGCAATCCCGACAGCAATTGATTGATCGAAAAAGGTCCTGCGATGGCTTCGTATGCTGCGACACCTTTTTCTCTTGCGCAGGATTCACAAAGGTGGTATTCGGTCTTTTGCCCCTGTACAATTTGCGTATAGTGCACCGTTGCAGGATGTTTACCGCACTCTTCACAGAGCATGTCGTGATCCTCCTTCGCGTTTACCCTTCCTCTTCATGTGCGAAAACCGCAGTAAGCATGGCGCTTAGCAATCTTGCACGCACGATATCGCGTTCAGGAAGGGGCAACGATAGTACATCTCTCGATAATGCCACGCGCATGATATCCGCTTCACGCGATGACAGTACTTCATCACTTTCGAGTCGCCAAATAATGCCTTCAGCCTCTTTTTGTGCGATGTTAGTACCAACAGCTCGCACGAGTTTGCCTATCTGATCAATATGCTCGGGTGCGATCCGCTTAATGCGGATGTATCCACCACCACCGCGCTTCGATTCGACGACATAACCTCGCTCTAAGGTAAATCGTGTGGCGATCACGTAGTTAATCTGTGATGGAACGCAGGAAAACATCTGCGCTAAGTCGTTTCGCTGTAACTCGATGACACCATGATCGCTTTGCTTGACTAAGTCATAAAGGTATTCTTCAATAAGATCGGACGTGCTTTTCACTCATGCCATTCCCCCCATCCATGATGATTGGCCGAGAGGCTATAAACCCAATACTGACTTTGACTATCTTTGACCTTATGGCACCATTATATGCATGTGCCTGCGAAATGTAAAGTATTCACCCCATAAAAAAACGTGTGCCACCTACGCTAATCAGCTAACGATTAGTGTGAAGTGGCACACAGCGGTACACTTAAATTATGCAAATTCAAGCTTAGGAAAAAGAGAATTTCAACACGTCCGGAAACTGTCGCACGATCATATCAGCGTCATGCAACTCCCTAGCATCAGCAAAACCAAAGGCGCATCCGATGGTTGGCAATCCGTTTTCTTTGCCAGCCTCAATGTCTGACGAACGATCCCCGACCATGACAGCTTGATGAAACGGAATTTCTGACAGAATGAGACGCACTAAGTCCACTTTGGAGCGCATCTTATAGCCACTCGCGCTATAGAGTCCTGTAAAAAATGGCGCTAAGTGAAACGTATGAATAATGGATTCGATGTAGGATTGCTGACCATTGCTTGCAATGACGAGCGTGGCACCTTGCTCATGTAATGTCTTTAGCGTATCAAAGGTACCGTCAAAGAGTGACCCGGCACCTTCTTCTAATAAGGAGATTTCTGCGTCGAGCACCCATTGATCTCCTTTTTCTTGCTTTTCCTCATCAAGCGATTCTCCAAGCAACGTATGCCATATGTGATCGTGTGTGTACCCAAATGTCCCTGTGATCTGATCATCGGTCAGGTGTTTAGGCACATCGACACCGTCATCTTCCATTTTCTCAATCGCCTGGCGAAATGCAGGCACGGCTACTGCTTCTGAGCGAAAGAGTGTCCCATCCATATCAAAAATCCACAATTGTCCATTTTTTCTCAACGTGTAATCCCCCTAACGCGGTAAAGCACTTATTGACGATCATAACTGCCAATTGTTACACTACTAACTATACACGATTGGGCATGAGAATGCCTCACTGTGATGTCTTGATTAAAGGGTGGGCTAACCTTGGCTCTGAACAAATATGATGAGATCGCTCGTGCGGCGATTCATTTATTTAACCGCAAAGGATATCATGCCACATCCGTGCAAGATATTGCCGATGAAGTGAAATTGCAAAAAGGTAGCCTTTATCATTACATCACGAGCAAAGAGGAACTCCTTTTACAGATCGTGAGCCGATCGATCAACGGCTTTAGTCACGAGCTCGAAGGTATCGTTAATCTCCCGGAGTCTGCAACCGAGCGCCTGAAAAAGGCGATCCATCACCACTTTGGCATCGTTGCAGGTGACGTGGAAATGACGACGGTGTTGTTGCGTGATGCCTTTTTACTTAGCCAAGATCAACATAAGATCATCGTCGTAGCGATGGACCGTTACTTGGATCACTGGGTGCGCATCTTACAAGAAGGCATGAAGAGTGGAGAGTTTCGCGAAGGCGACCCGCGTCTTGCTGCCCTTTCCATCCTAGGCGCCTGCAACTGGGTCTACCGCTGGTACAACCCAAACGGCGCCAAGTCCGCGAAAGAGATCGCGGACTACTTCTGTGAGTTACATTTGCGCGGGATTGTAGTGGGGGAGTAACCTCACTTGCTAACTCGTGCTTAACGCATTGCTTTCACCAAATAATGAGTAACTTTAAATTGATCTGTGTTTGCCATCATTGACATCCTTCCAAATTGCTCAACCCATTTTGAGGATTCATCGCTAAGAGCAGCTACAATTCCAGTATAAAACCTACTTGCATACCCAGCGTTTATAAACATTCGGTCAATTTCTTGAAGTGAATAAAACCGGACTTGATCACGTGGTATCCCTGATTCGCCACCATACAGCCATTCCTGTTTGCCACCGTAAGACCATTCACCCTGAATTAATCGCTTAAGAACATCAACATACATGACGTTAGGAATACTAGCGATTAGCTTACCGTTATTCTTCAAATACTTCCTGGCGCGTTCTAACAATTCCCAAGGATCCATCACGTTTTGCAATACATCCCCTAAAAAAATGTAATCGAAGAAATCATAAGGATACTCTATCGACTCCAAACCACCATCAGAAATCTTAGAAAACTGTGATGCGATCTTTCCCTCGGAAGGAGACTTTGCAACACCATAAAGTTCTGCATGAGGGTATTGAGTCTTTATTTGTAACAACGTTCCACCACATGCACAATTTATATCCAAGATTCGCATAGGTTGCTTATCAGCACTTAAAGTAGTGTCCATCAGACCAAGTAAATCATAGCGAATCGTGGTGTTAGAAGTTGGTCCAAAGCCCCATTTATCGGTAAATTTCTTTTCGTTATCATGTAACAATCTACGATATTGTTCAGGGTTTGTCTTAAAAGAGGTAGACCCAAAATGATGAATAAAGACATTTTTGCATAGGATAAGTTGATATCCAGCCTGTAAAATGCGCAGCGAATAATCATCATCTTCGAAATTGCCAGGTGAAAATCTCTCATCAAGCAGACCAATTTCATCCACAATACTTCGTTTTATTAGCATGCAAAAACCGACAAGCTTTAAGCGTCGTTCCCATTTATCTGGATCGCGCTGATTGTACTGCCCCGCAAATAATTGCATTTCGAGTAAAGAGGGATACGAAACCGGTATCGTTTGATAGTTACTGCAATTATTCGTTACAGGTCCCACAGCACCAATGGATGGTTCACTATATAGACAATCGAGAAGCAACGTGAGCCAGTTTTCCGTAACCACCGTATCGTTATTCAGAAGCAAAATAGCTTCGCCTTTTGCTATTTCTATTCCCTGGTTGCATCCTGTCGGAAACCCACGATTATCATCATTAAAAATAGTACGAATATCTGACTGCTGCGACAGCCACTCCGGTGTGCCGTCAGTCGAATGGTTGTCCACTATGATAATTTCATATGGCGTGTCGGACGTATGTTTTCGGATACTGTCTATGCAAGCCTGCGTATAAGTAAGTTGATTGTGAGTAAGGACGATGATGGAAGTGGCTTTGCACTCCGCAGTTTGATGTGGCAAATTAACAACACACCCCGCTAAGACTTATTGATACGCACGCCTATCTTAAATAATATCATTGGTAGTTAAGAAACATTTATATTTCTCCACGAATATGCGTCGATATTTATTGTAACTGGACACATCAAACGTATGTCCTGAACCCATATCATGTATGCACCAAGGGTCAGTCTGCTTAACGACTCCTACTTTATATCCAGCACGTCGGAACTCTAAGCTCTGGGCAGAATCGTAAAAATGCCAGCCATCAAAGAGTTCTTCCATCCACGGCAGATCATATTGTGTGGCCATCAATAACCCATCTACAGCATCAACATATTGTACCGGATCAGTTATACCATCGAAATCAAGATAACGATAAGTTACTCGGTTTTCAATAACCCTACCATATTTTTGTGCGGCCTCCCACCAAATTCCGTTTTTCGGAAGATGCTTGGCTCCAACCATACCGATTAACCCCAATTTCCTATCCGACTGGAATAAACCAATTAGATCAAAAATAAAGTTTGGATTAATAATATATACGTCTTGATGCATGTAAATTTTATATTTTGCGGAGGATCTCCGCATTGCATAATTATATCCAGAGGTCATACTAGTCGCACCGGAAACCCTTAAAACTTGAATATTCACCTCTTCAGGAACACGAAGAAGATAGATGTGATTGGAGGCTATCTGGAAGAACTCATCCTTGTTAGAGCATATTATAAATTGAACATCAATCAAATTAGGATTCTCCTAACTAGTTACAATGGTAATAAAATTGAATTTACTTTAGGTCTACCTTGATTTATCTTATCCGCACTATCTATCTATTGGATCTAACTAGTGTAAATCAGCAATTATTTTAAACCATAATCAGATTTTATCAATCTAGCAGGAACCCCGGCATATAGGCACCTTGACGGTACATTGGTTCTCACAAATGATCCACCTCCGATCATAGACCAAGCGCCAATTTCGGTCTTTTCCCGAATACTTGTACCTACTCCAATATAAGCCCCCTCTCCGATATGCACATTGCCGCAAATATTTACCCCAGGAGAAATAGTTGCAAAGTCATCAATCATGCTATCGTGAGACAAAGTACAACCAAGATTAATTACTACAAAATCCCCAATATGAACATTTGTTGTTATTTGGGTACCCGCAAATATAACACAACCTTCACCTATACTAGATGTATTCGGTAATGAAACCGAAGGATGAATTAGTGACTCAGAAATGGAAAATCCTAATTCTCTAGACTTAGATACAAACTTCTGTCTCAATGTCGGATCTCCAACACCTGCACAAATTATAATAACATCTTGTCTTAGATTTAGAATATCTGTTAGATCTCCTAGCACAGGCTTTCCATCAACAAAATTCCCCTTTTCTTCAGGCCTCTCGTCAAGAAAACCCAAAACAGGGTACCCCAATACTTCACAAAGCAAGTTGACTTCCCGTGCATGTCCACCTGCTCCCCAAATAACATAACGTGTCATATGACCCTCCGCGTTCAAGAACCTTGTAATTAAAACTTGCTAATGTTTTCAATTGGTTTCAGTTACTATTACATCAATAATGCGACTTTGATCATATTCTGACAACGAGTCGTAAAGAGGGATACATAAGATACGTTCAGCGACAGAATTAGAATTAGACATAAAATCACTGTCAACATAATTCAAGTTATCCAGAGAAGGATAGAAATACCTTCTCGGAAATATATCTTTGGAGTTCAACTTGTCACGCACCTTCAACATTACTGCTTCTGACTTAAAAATAATTGGAAAGTAACTATAATTATAAGACATATTAGGGCTTAAGAATTGTAGTTTTATGTTGTCATTGTGAGAAAACGCTTTTACATAACGTTCATATGCAACTTTTCTGCTACCTAAAATATAGTTTATGTTTTCAAGTACGCAAAGTCCCATAGCCGCTTGAAAATCATTCATTTTTGCATTTATTCCTAATGAAACAATTCTGTCAGGTCCATCAATCCCAAAATCAATAATTTTCCTTGCCCTTTTGTAGACCTCAGGATTTTTAATTATGAGCGCGCCACCTTCAATTGTATGAAAAAGCTTGGTAGCATGAAAACTCAAAGTAGAGATATCACCAAAATTCAGGATACTATTACCCTTGTATTTCACACCAAACGCGTGTGCTGCGTCATAAACAACTTTTAGACCATAATTTTCGGCAAGTATATCAATATTTTCCACATCGCAGGCATTACCAAACACGTGAACTGGTACGATTGCTGATGTTTCTGAAGTGATTTTCTTTTCAATTTCTCTATAATCTATATTTAATGTGGAATAATCAATATCAGCAAAAACCGGTCGCATACCCTCCCATACAATGCTACTAGTAGTTGCAACAAATGAGAAAGGAGTAGTAATTACTTCACCTTTCAATCCTAGTAACTTGTAAGCCAGTTGTAATGCTAATGTTCCATTTGCAACTAGTATTAGATTTTCAACTCCCAAATACTCTTCCAAACGCTTTTCTAACAGTTCATTTAGTGGCCCATAATTAGTAATCCTTCCACTAGTAAATATACTAGAAACATATCTTTCATAGGATTTAATATCTGGTAGAAAGGTCTTTGTTACATTTATCATACTTTCCTCCTAATTAAATATAAAACTACTTCTCGACAACATAGAGTATGCTCGTAGGTTTTAAATCAAGTTTTTCAAAGATAGCAGAGCTAAAATAGTTAACGTCTAATTGATGTACTAAAAAGCCAGAGGCAGTCAACCTATTTACAAAATCTTTGTGGGAATAATATCTCACATGGTCACCCTGTCCAAACAATCTCCATCGATCCTCTTCTGACAAGGCACCAAAATGTTCTATCGTGGACTCAAGGCACACTCCAACGGGAACCATCACTATTCCTCGCCCACCGTATTTTGTTATTCTATATAGCTCTTGTATTGCCTTAATATCGTTTTCTATGTGTTCTAAAACATGAGAACAGATAAAGAAACTAAACTGTTCATCCGCAAACGGTAAGTTTGTCAAATCCACATTATAATCAACGTCCTTCATATGTAGATCAGCAGTATAATAATTCTTCAATCTCATATTGCGTAACATCTGCTCTAAGGATTTTTCAGGGGCAAAATGGATAATACTCTGCTCAAGGCTAATTTCCAATCCTCTTTGAGAACTTAACCAATATGCATACAAACGTTCGCGATCCGAAGCACCACAGTTTGGACAACAATAGGAATCAACGTTTGTCATTTCATCTTTTCCAAAATACATAAATCCATATTTAAGGGACATTTCTTTATAGTAATTATCAAGAGGCAAAAAAGAAGATACGAACGTTTTACATACAGGACAAAACAATAATTCATTCATTTGAATTATGTGATCGAAGTTTTGTCTATCAATAATACTTCTAATAATCTCATCTTTGAAATTAGTTTCTACTCGTAGGGAGTGATTAAGCACCTGAAGATGTTCAAAATTCAATTTTAAATCTGGTAAAAGTTTATCAACATTATCCGCGTAACTTTGTAGTTGCATTATTATGATTTTCAATCTAATGTTTTCCTCTAAAGAAAAAACATCAAATGTTCCAGATAAGCGGAATAATTGATTTAGATCAAATCCATGAAACTCTCTTAAATGATTTCGATTATTAACATTATCCATGATTTCGTAGAGAGTTGTAAGTCCAAAGAGTTTTATAATATTTAATGGGTGAGTGTTTAAACAAATCATTGCTAAAGCAAATTTATAATCACATTCTTCAATTAATTTATAATCTGAGTAACTCGGAAATACCAACTTGAACATTTGCTCCGAATCTATCAATGTATAGTTGTTCATAATAGTTAGTAATTCAAAATTGGTTCGTTTTTGTGTAATCACATTAATTGCACTAGTATTGCTATTATTATTTTTAAGTCTAAACTTAGTAAGACATTCTTGTATAATATAGATATCCCAAGTCATACACAATCGGATCCAAAAATCAAAATCTGGTAATTGGTATAGGGTTCTATTATACAGACCTACCTGATTAAAACATTCCTTTCTAACCATAACACTTGGATGACATAGTGAATTCCCGTCATAAAAAAAATGATTCAACCACTCGTATCGAGTCCTATTTACAGCATCAAACTGTACGAAACGTTCCTTAGGATCACTAATTATTTGACCTTCTTCATCTATATAAGTTACATCCGTAAAAACTGCTCCATAACGCTTGTGACTATCTAAAAATCCGACTTGAAACTCTAACTTTTCATAGTTCCAAACATCATCAGAATGATGAATAGCAATATACTCGCCTTGAGCTACATTCAAAATAGCCTCATTAATACCATAAGTTGCATACGAATTGGCTTCATTTCTAAAGCACTTAATTCTATCGTCACTATAACTAATAATTTTGCTCCAGGAGTTATCTGATGATGCATCATCCCAAATAATTAACTCAAAATCTACATACGTCTGTTCCAAAACACTTCTTATGGCTTCATCAATAAACCTTTCATCATTAAAAGATGTTAAAATAACGGAAACCCTCGGCACATTAACACCTCACTGGCATTTATATTTAAAAACCTTTTTTCGTAGACATATTTTCAGATACAAAATAGCTACACACATAGAGCTCTGTCAAAGCTCAGGTAATGCATCCTTTAGCAACTCTTATTAATCCTACGTAAAGAACCTCAAAGGTAGTATACCACCTTTGACTAAAGAAGCGACTCGCTAGCGAAAAGTTCTTCGCTTACGAGTCGCATACTTGTAAAGCTCATGTGCTCTTGCCTGTCAACTTCCTACTCTCCCAGGACCCTGCGGTCCAAGTACCATCGGCGTTAGAGGGCTTAACCGTCGTGTTCGGGATGGAAACGGGTGTGTCCCCTCTGCTATGGTCACCAAGCTCGGGAGTAAACTCCCTGACAACTAGATGCGAATCATGACCGCAAACTTGCGTTTGCCTTGTGTAGGATAAGCACTCGACCGATTCGTATCCTTCCACTCCATCCCTCACAGGACTTCCACGCAGGACCGATCTACCTTGTCGATTATCTATATTATTTTATGCTTACAAATTCCTTTTATTTTCAATAAAACACTTAGATTATTTGTATTACATACTTACCTTTACTAGATATTGATATACTTTAAACTGATCTGAAGTAGTAAACTCAGACATTTCCCAAAATTTATTAACCCATTTTTCATCTTCAGAATTCATCGGTATAACGTTCGCTGTGTACTCGCATTTAGAATAGGTTGCGTTTTTGAGCATTTTATCCAATTCTATGAGGGTAAAGAATCGAAGATGTGTTCTGTCAAGCAAGCCTGAGTCCGTATATGTCCATAGACCATGAATCGCGTCCCGCAATACACTAAAATGCATGACATTAGGCACGCTTATAAGCAACTTTCCTGACTGTTTGATATGTCTTTTTAAATTAGCAACAACAGTCCAAGGATGTTCAAGGTGTTCAATTACATCAGCCGCAATTACATAATCAAAATATGAGTCTGGAAAATCAAGACCGTTTTCAATATTCATTGAACGCACATCGGCAAACGTTGCGCATAATTCTGCGCAATTTTCATCTAACTCAATACCATATAGTTCGGAGTACTTGTAGCGATTTTTAATTTCAAGTAACGTCGCACCGCATGCGCAACCAATTTCCAAAATTCGCAATGTTTCTAGTGGAGCATGCATATCCATCAATTGAAGAACATCATGACGAATGGATGTTGAATAAATCGGATTAAACCCCCATTTATCTTCAAACTTCTCCCCCTGAAATATTCATGGCGGGGTGAATTAGGGTCAGAAGTGGGTAAAGCAGGATAATGCCGAACCGAAAGCCTCTGAATTCGAGACTATGTAGTGGCTGAATTACGGATGTCCACGACCACCAGCGGG